>JAIBBS010000193.1 GCA_019694555.1 Nannocystaceae bacterium | reverse complement strand
CGACATCGACACGCGCCCCGAGCCTCGCCGTTGCGCGCCCACGTGCGCAACCCGGGCGCATGCGAACGCGCGATCGGGCCCGGCGGCGGCGAGCGCGGGGTGCCGTCGCGCCGCGAGCGGGCGGTCTGGGCCCGCCGGCGCGGTTTGACGCCCGCGGCGCCCCGGTGTAGATGGGGGCCATCCGAGCCCGCGCGTGACCGGGCTGGGGTTGTGCCGGAGGCCCGATGACGACCAAGACGCTGACGATCGCGTGCGTGCTCTCGCTGCTGACCGCCTGTGCCGGCCGCAAGGCCGCATGGGAAGGCGACAAGGGCGGCGCCGGAGCCGGCGGCAGCACCGACGCGGCGAAGCAGATCGCCGACGGCGACGCGCACTGGGCCAAGCGCACCGATCCCGCGGAGATCCGCGCCGCGATCGCGGCATGGGAGAAGGTCGCGGCCGCCGATCCGAAGCACCTCGAGGTGCTCGTCAAGCTGACGCGCGCCAACTACTTCCTCGCCGACGCGCACCTGCGCGGCGACGAGAAGAAGTACCTCGAGGCCATGGACCTCGGCGTGAAGTGGGGCGAAAAGGCGATGATCGCCGCGTCGCCGGAGTTCGAGGCGAAGATGCGCGCCGGCGGCAAGCTGCCCGAGGCGGTCAAGCTCGTGGGTGCCAGCGGCGTGCCGGCGATGTACTGGTACGCGAGCTCGCTGGGCAAGTGGGCCAAGCGCAAGGGCTTCGCGGTGCTGCTGGGGCAGAAGGACAACGTCAAGGCGACGATGGACCGCGTGCTCGCGCTCGACCCGAACTTCTACTACGCGGGTCCGCATCGCTACTTCGGCGCCTTCTATGCCGTGGCGCCCTCGTTCGCCGGCGGCGATCTCGAGAAGTCGAAGGTGCACTTCACCAAGTCGCTCGAGATCGCTCCGGGCTACGTCGGCACCAAGGTGCTGTGGGCGCAGGAGCTCGCGGTCAAGGAGCAGGACGAGGACACCTTCGTGAAGCTGCTCAACGAGGTCCTCGCGACGCCCGACGACGTGCTGCCCGACGTCACGCCCGAGACCATCGCGGAGAAGGGCAAGGCGCGCGAGCTGCTCGACTCCAAGGACGACCTGTTCTAGCGGCGGCGCGGCGCGGCGGTGCGCGACGGCGGGTCCGCGGACCGGTCGCCGTCGTGCGATCGTGCGCGCGACCACGCGCGGCGCTGGTACAAACGACGGGCGCGTGCGGAGAAGCCCTTGTGCGAGGGCACCAGAGGCGGCACACAATCTGGCCATGACCTCCTCGCGCCCTTCGTCGTCTCGCCGCCGCTTCGTCCAGGGCTCCGCCGCCGCCGCTGCGTCGACCTTCTTCATCGGTCGATCCGCGCGCGCCGGCGACGAGATCGTCGCGAAGGTCGCGACCGTGGCTCCGCCGGACACGCCGTGGGCCAACCAGCTGCGCGACCTCAAGAAGCAGCTGTGGGAGGCCAGCGGCCAGCGCCTGCGGCTCAAGCCCTACCTCGGCGGCGGCCTCGGGGACGAGATCGAGACCGCGGAGGCGACCAAGCGCGGCAGCGTGCACGTCTTCGGCGGCAGCATGGGCGCGCTCGCCTCGGTGGTGCCCGAGCTCGAGGCCATCGAGCTGCCGTACCTGTTCGCGAGCGCGAAGAAGGCCGACAGCGTGCTCGACGAGGTCATCAAGGAAGACCTCGAGACGCTGCTGTGGGACGCCGGCTACAAGCTGTGGTTCTTCTCGGAGAACGGCTACCGTTCGATCGGATCGACCTTCAAGATCGAAGGCCTCGCCGATCTCAAGGGTCGCAAGATGCGATCGCAGCAGGCCAAGTCGCACCTCGAGACGTGGAAGGCCTTCGGCGCCTCGCCGGTGCCGATCGCCGTGACCGACGTGCTGCCTTCGCTGCAGACCGGCGTGGTCGATGGCTTCGACAACACCCCGCTCTTCGCCTTCGCGGCGTCGTGGTACCAGGGCATCAGCCACTTCACCCTGACCGAGCACATCTACCAGCCCGGCATCGTGGTGATCTCGCGCAAGTTCTGGGAGGGCCTGCCGGCCGACCTGCAGACCTTGATGATGACCGACACGCAGAAGCTCTCGCGCATCGGTCGACGCGGCGTGCGTGCGATCGCCGGTCAGCTGCTCGAGAACTTCAAGAACGCGGGCATCACCGTGACCGAGCTCAGCGCCGCGCAGAAGGCCGCGTTCTCGGCCACCGCCGTGGTCGCGCACGCCGACTTCCTGTCGCGTACGACCGACAAGGGCAAGGCGCTGTTCGAGAAGATCAAGAGCGCGGGCTGACCGGACTCTGGTAGCATGACCCCGGGCATCCCCGGGTGGTCGAGCAACTCAAGCGCGTCAACCAGCTGATCTACCGGGCCGAGCGCGCCTTCATCGTCGTCGCGCTGTTGGCCATGGCGATCGTGGTCTTCCTCGACGTCGTGCACCGCGCGTTCGCGAGTGACGACAGCAAGGTGCTGGGCGCGTTCGTGAAGGTCGTCGGCTGGTTCGGGGTCGCACTCGAGCCGGGGACTTCCGGCCACGCTCGCGCCGCGGCGGCGATGCCGTGGGTCGGCTTCGCGATCCTGAGCGGGCTGGGCTGGTTCGGTGTGCGCACCGCGACGCGGGCCAATCCCGTGGGCCACGGGCTCGCCGCGGCGCTGGGTGTCGGCGGCACCGTGGTCGCCTATGGCCTGGTGCAGCTGCTGGTGCGGCTGATGCCCAACGGCCTGATCTGGTCGCAGGAGTTCGCGCTGGTGCTGACGCTGTGGGTGGGCTTCCTCGGCGCGTCGATGGCGACGTACGAGAACAAGCACCTCAAGGTCGAGGCGCTGCAGCGACACATCCCGCCGGGTCTGCGCCGCTGGGTCGCGTTCGCGTCGGCGGCGATGACGGCCGCGGTCTGCTTCGCGCTGATGTACCTCGCGCTGCGCTACGTCCGTTTCAACTACGAGCAGTACGTGCAGAGCCAGGGCCAGGGCGGTCTGGTGCAGGGCATGTCGCTGCCGAAGTACATCGCGTTCCTGGCGTTGCCGCTGGGCTTCGGCATCATGACGCTGCGCTTCGGCGGTGCGGCCGTGGCCGCGTTGCAGGGGCGCATCGAGGAATCCGATCCGCTCGCGGGCCTGGTCGACGACGCCACGCGACAGGCGGTCAAGGCGGCGACCGAGGTGCGGATCGAGGCCGACATCCCGACCGAGGCGATCCGACCCATCCGCGAGCAGCCGGCACCACCGCCGCGCAGCGAGCCCGCGGCCCGTGCCGCGCGTTCGGGCGAGGTCGTGGTCGCGCAGAGCGAGGTCGTCACCGATCGTCACGCGGTCGCCGAGGGCGGCGAAGGCCGCAGCGACGAGTCCGAGCGGGGTGAGTCGTGAGCGCGATGCGACGGCTCTCGCCGCTGGCGCGCGCGTGGCTGCTGCTGGTCGCGGTGGGTCTGCTGTGCCTCGCGGCCAGCGTCGCGGCCGAGCCCGGGCAGGCCCTCGCGGCGCCGGCGATGGGCGGAGGGGACTTCGATCCCGACCTCGACGACGCGATGCTCGACGACGAGGGCTCCGACCGGCCCGGCCCCGGCGCGAAGGGCCCGCTCATCATCGGCGGCACGCTGGTGCTGCTCATCGCGATGGGCTCGCCGCTGTTCGTGATCATCGGCGTGCTCGCGTCGCTGTGCTTCCTGCTCTACAGCCAGGGCTACGACGACTGGGGCGCGTGCTCGACGCTCGATCCCGCGACGGTGTGCGGCTTCGACATGTTCCCGGCCAAGATGGCGGGGCTGACCACGAAGAACGTGCTGCTCGCGATCCCGTTCTTCGTGGTCTCCGGTGCGATCATGAGCGCCGGCGACATCGCCAACCGGCTGGTCGCGTTCGCGCGCGCGCTGGTGGGCTGGCTGCCCGGTGGGCTCGCGATCGCGACCGTGGGCGGCTGCATCTTCTTCGCCGCGATCAGCGGCAGCAGCCCGGTCACCGTGATCGCCATCGGCGCGGTGATGTACCCCGCGCTGGTCAAGGCCGGCTACCAGGAGCGCTTCAGCCTGGGGCTCGTGACCACCGCGGGCTCGCTGGGCATCGTGATCCCGCCGTCGATCCCGATGCTGGTGTTCGCGATCTTCGCCGGCGGCGCGACCCCGATCGACGTCGGCGAGCTGTTCATGTCCGGCATCGGCCCGGGCCTGATGATCGGCGTGATGCTGGCGGTCTACAGCGCCTACGTCGCGCTGCGCGACCGCAGCGGCGAGCGCACGGCGTTCTCGTGGCCGGGGCTGTGGGTGGCGTTCCGCGACGGCCTGTGGGCGATCCTGCTGCCGGTGCAGATCCTCGGCGGCATCTACTCGGGCCTGTTCACGCCGACCGAGGCCGCCGCCGTCAGCGTCGTCTACGCGCTGGTGGTCGAGCTGTTCATCCACCGCCAGCTCACCGTCCACCACCTGCCGAAGATCCTCGGCGAGTCGGCTGTGATGATGGGCTCGCTGCTGGTGATCATGGCGCTGGCGTTCGGGCTCAACGACTTCCTGGTCGAGGAGAAGGTGCCCGACCGCGCGGTGAAGATGATCCAGGACATGAACCTGGGCACCGTCGAATTCCTGCTGGTGATGAACCTGCTGCTGCTGGTCGCCGGCGCGCTGATGGACTCGATCTCGGCCATCATGATCATCGCGCCGCTGCTGGCCCCGGTGGGGATCCAGCTGGGCATCGATCCGGTCCACCTCGGCATCATCTTCATCGTCAACCTCGAGATCGGCTATCTGACCCCACCCATCGGCTTGAACCTGTTCGTGGCCTCGAGCGTGTTCGGCAAGCCGCTGGGCGAGGTCATCAAGTCGGTGGTGCCGTTCATCTTGGTGCTGATCGTGGGCCTGGGCATCGTGACCTACGTGCCCACGGTCGCGATGGGCCCGGTCAACGTCATCCTGCGCAACGAGCCGTTCTACGAGCCGCTGCCGATCGCAGCGGGCCACGGCGGGCGCGAGCCGGTCGCGGCGCGGCCCGACATGCCGGTGGTGCTGGCGCCGGGCGAGGGCGAAGGCGAGACGCGCGTGAAGTCGATGCGCGAGCTGACCGGCACCAACGAGCAGATCAACGAGCAGCTGCTGGCGATGTGCGACGCGGCCGAGGACGTGATGTCCAAGACCCCGCCGCCGGCCGACCCGATCAAGGCGTGGCTCGACGCGCTGCCGGGCGAGGGCGTCGACAACCCCACGGTGCTGGAGCTCGCGAAGGACGCGGCCGCCCATGCCGGCACCAAGGCCGCGTTCGAGGAGCTCGATCGAACGGTCGAGGCGCGGCTCAAGACCGCGTGGGAGTGCGACGACCTGCAGGCGATGCTCGACAAGGGCGGTGGAGCCAAGGCCCCCGCCGCGCCCGCGCCGTGAACGATCGCCGACCGCGGTGTCGCGGCGCTCACGGCTGCTACAGCCGGCTTGTGCAGCGCGGCATCAAAGTGCGGCGAGGTGGAGATCGGCCGCAATAAGCCCGGATCCGTGGCGTCGATCCGACGAGCAGGTGGGCCGCGTACCCACCCCGCGATCCTTTGCCGCCCGAGCCCGCGACTGAGCCGCAGCCCTCGTGCCCTCGCAGCACGGTCGGCGCGCGCCCGGACGACGCCGAGCCCGGCTGGGTCGCGTGCCTGTCGCGCTACCAGCTGCTGGGCCGCATCGCGACCGGTTCGATGGGCGTGGTCTACCGCGCGCACGACCGACGACTCGATCGCATCGTCGCGCTCAAGCTGCTGCGCCTCGACGCCCGCCACCGTGCGGTGCCGCGAGACTTCGGCATCGCGCGCGCGCGCTTCCTGCTCGAGGCCCGCGCGATGGCCCAGCTCGCGCACCCCAACGTCGTGCCGATCTACGGCCTCGAGACCGTGGGCCCGCAGGTGTCGATCGCGATGGAGTTCGTGCCGGGCGTGACGCTGGCGCAGTGGCTGCAGCACCCGCGCACGTGGACCGAGGTCGTCGCGGTCATGCTCGCCGCGGCCGAGGGCCTCGCGGCGGCGCACGACGCCGGCGTGGTGCACCGCGATTTCAAGCCCCACAACATCCTGATCGGCGACGACGGCCGCGTGCGCGTGACCGACTTCGGCCTCGCGGCCCTGTGCCCGCCCAGCGGCGCGGTCGCCAGCGAGGCCGAGCGCACGCAGACCGAGCTGGCCACCGTCGACGTCGCCGGCGACTCGATGATCGAGTCGCTCACGCAGACCGGGATGTCGGTGGGCACGCCGGCATACATGGCGCCGGAGCAGCACACCGGCGGGACCGTCGACGCGCGCAGCGATCAGTACGCGTTCTGCACCACGCTGTACGAGGCGCTGTTCGGTGTGCGGCCGTTCATCGGGCCCAACGCGTTCGAGCTGGCCCGGGCCAAGCGCAAGCTGCTGCTGCTGCCGCCGCTGCGGGGGCACGACGTGCCCGCGTCGGTCCGGCGCGTGGTGCTGCGCGGGCTCTCGCCCGATCCCGCGGCGCGCTTCGCCACCATGCACGAGCTGCGCGCGGCGCTGCGGCCACGGCCGCGCCGTTGGACCCCGCGGGCGGCGGTGGGCCTGGCGCTCGCGGGCTTCGCTGCCGGGCTCGCATGCACGCTGGCGCTGCCCCGCGCCCGCGCGGCCGAGGCGGTGGAGGTGGTCGCGAGCGTGCGCAGCTCGGCGCCGGTGCGGGTCGCGACCGAGCTGACGGCGGCGTCGCAGGCGATCGCGCGCGGCGAGGTCGATCGCGGTCGCGCGCTGCTGTCGGAGTTCTACTTCGCCGCCGTCGCCGACGATCGGTTGGTCGACGCCAGCCGTGCCGCCGATGCGCTGTCGCGCTCGTTCGCGCGGGGCAGCGACGCCGAGCACGCCGAGCAGTGGCGCCGGCACGCCGCGACCGCGCGCACGCGGCTGCGCGCCCAGGCCCGCGACGCCGCCGAGGACGCCGGCGACGTCGGTCCCTCGCCGTAGTCGCGCGCGCGTCGAGTCAGATGCGGCCGATGAAGTGCGTGCCCGCGCGGCCGTCGAGCGCCTCGCGCAGCGCACGGGCGCTGGTGATGAGGCCGCGCGAGCCACCGCGCTCGAGGAAGCCGTGGATGGCCTCGACCTTGGGTCCCATCGAGCCCGGCGGGAACGTGCGATCGGCGACGTGGCGCTCGCACTCGGCCATGGTGACCGCACCGAGCCGCCGCGACTGCGGCGTGCCCCAGTCGAGATAGACCGCGTCGACTGCGGTCAGGATCACCAGCAGGTCCGCGCCGATGTCGGTCGCGAGCACGCTCGAGGTGAGATCCTTGTCGATCACGGCCTCGACGCCGTCGTAGTTCCCGGCGCCGTCCATCGTGACCGGCACGCCGCCGCCGCCACCGGCGACCGCGATGTTTCCCGAGGCGACGACCTCGCGGACCATGTCGGCCTGCACGATGTGCTGCGGCCGCGGGCTCGGCACCACGCGACGCCAGCCGCGGCCCTTCTCCTCGGCGATGGTCCAGCCGTACTCGTCGCGGGCCTTGGCCGCCTGCTCGGCGTCGAGGAAGGGGCCCACGGGCTTGGACGGGTTGGTGAACGCCGGATCGGCGCGATCGACCACGACCTGCGTCACCAGCGTCACGACCCAGCGGTGGATGCCGCGCGCGTTGAGCTCGTTGAGCATCGCGCGCTGCATGAGATAGCCCAGGCTGCCCTCGGTCTCGGCGACCAGCACGTCCAGCGGCCAGCGCGACAGCTCGTTGCGCGTCAGCTCCTGCCGCAGCAGCAGCTCGCCGACCTGCGGGCCGTTGCCGTGGGTGATGACGATGCGATAGCCGCGCTCGACCAGCACGATCAGCTCCTTGCAGATCTGTCGTGCGTTGCGCTCGTGGTCCTCGTAGGTGCCGCGCTCGCCCGACTGGATGAACGCGTGCCCGCCCATCGCGACCACGGCCACGGGCGGGGGAGGTTGTGCGGTCCAGTCGTGTCGTCGATGGGTGTTCATGATTCCACCGCCTCGCGCTGCAGCGGCATGGTCAGACAGCGGCCGCCGCCGCGCGCACGCGAGAGCTCGCCGCCGGTGAAGGTGAACAGCGTGCGCGGCCTGGCCATGCCCTCGCGCACGATCGCGGCGCGTTGCTCGGGCGGCACGACCACGCCGAGGCGGAACTGCTCGAAGCCGTGCTCCGCCAGGATGTCGATGGTGTTGGTGTTGCGCGCGTACAAGAGGATGTGACCGGGCGAGACCGCGACCGCGTTGGCGCCGTCGGTCCACTGCTCGCGCTCCTGGAACAGCGGATCGCGACCGCCGCACGGCACCAGCTCGACGTCGCGGCCGAACTCCTCGCGCAGCACGTCCAGCACCGTCGCCTGCGCGAGCACCTCGGGCGGGCGATCGCGGGTCAACCGCGCGACCCGCAGTGCCGGGCGCACGCCGCCGCCGGCGATGAGCGGCGCGTGGCCCAGGAACAGGCGGCGATCGATCTGCGTGAGGATGGTGTCCAGGTGCATGATCGACCGCATGTGCGGCATCATCACGGCGTAGATCGACTCGAGCTCGCGGTGGTCGCGGAACAGCGCCTCGTGGGCGAGTCGATCGATGGTCTGCGGCGTGGTGCGCTCGGAGCAGCCGATCATCAGCGCCTTGCGCGACAGCACCAGCACGTCGCCGCCCTCGAGCGAGCGGAACGCGGCGTCGCGGCCGTGGTCGTCGTGGGCGAACTCGATCGGCGCGGAGGTCGACGGCGCCCAGCGCAGCGCGAACGACACCAGCGCGGGCTCGCGGCTGCGCGCGCCGGTGGCCATGCGGCCGACCAGCACGCGGTCGTACAGCGCGACCGCGGGGTCGCGCATGAACATGAGGTTCGGCACCGGACGCAGCGCCATCGGTCGCCCGCCCTCGAGCTCGTCGCGCAGGCGCGCGAGGCTGCGGCTGGCGACGTCGAACTCGTCCCAGTAGGCGCCGGCGATCAGTGCGTCGGCCAGCCGCGGCGCCGGCCACGTCGCGAGCGCGTCGGCGATGCCGACCGCACCGGCGCGCTCGCACGCGACCTCGGTCAGGCCGCGGATCGCGTCCGGTGGCGCCGCCGCGAGTGCCGAGCGCAGCAGCGAGTCGAACTCGATGACCTCGGCCCCGGCGCCGCGCAGGATGTCGACCATGACGTCGTGCTCGCGCTGGGTCTCGGTCGGCGCGAGGATGTCGTCGAACAACATGCCCGACAGGTCGTGCTGCGTCATGCGCACGATCTCGTCACCGGGCCGGTGCACCAGCACCCGTCGGAGCAGGCCTACCTCGGATGCGACGTCGATGGCCATTGCGTGGGAGCGATGCTGCACGAAGGCACCGCGGGGACGCAACGAGCTTTCGTCCGCGGCCGTCAGGGCGCCTCGTCGGGGCGGTCGAACACGACCCACCGATCGCCGAGCAATCGCTCGTGCGGGAGGAAGCGCGACTTGTACGCCATCGACGAGCACTCGGCGATGTACAGGCCCAGGTACAGCCAGCGCAGCCCCCAGCCGCGGCACAGCTCGACCTGCTTGAGGATGGAGTAGGTGCCGATGCCCAGCTGCGGCAGGGTCGGATCGAAGTAGCAGTACACCGCGGACAACGCGTGCTCGCTGCGATCGACGATGGCCACGCCCACGAGCTTGCGACCGAGGCGGTAGCGCAGCTCGAAGGTGTCGCAGCACGACTCGCCCAGGAACGCGCGGTAGCCGTCGAGGTCGATGGGGTGCTCGCCGCTGGAAAGCCCGCGCCCGAGCTTGTGGCGGTTGTAGAGGTTGACCTTCTCGAGCGTGGGTTCGAGCCGACCGATCTCGGTGCGCAGCTCTCGTTCACCGCGGCGGAACACGCGGCGCTGCGAGCGACCTGCGACGAAGCGACCGACGTCGATGCGGATGGGTTCGCATGCGTTGCAGTCGGGGCAGGCGGTGCGGTACAGCAGCAGGCCCTGGCGGCGATCGCCGACCTCGAGCCGGGTCTCGAATTCGTGGCGCGCGAGCGCCCGCACCGGCAGTCGCAGCGGCAGCCGGGCGATGCGCTCGGGCAGATACGGGCATGCGGTCGGCGCGTCGTGGATGACCAACTCGGGCGGTGTCGCCACGATGAGTCGACCGGTCGTCGGCGCCGACATCCAGCAAGCGAGAGTAGCAGCCCCCGCGGCGTGCAGCTCGTGGGGGCCGCGATGCAAGCGGATCGACCAGCAAAGAATGCGACAACGGGCCGATGCCGGTGCAGGTCCGCGGGTGACCCGGCGGTGTGAAACCGTCCGCGCGGCACCCGTGCGCGGTGCCGCGGGGGCCGCCGCGCCCGCGAAGCGCGGTGCGGGTCGGCTCGGGCGCGCGTTCGTGCGCGAACCGACGTGCGGCTCGCCACAGCCGCGTGCGTCGGCGGGGCATGCGGTCGCGCGGCGCTGCTGGTAGCTTCGGCCGCCGCCGCACCGAGCTCGGTGCGCGTCACTGGAGCACTCCGATGTCCGTCGACACGACCACGTCCACGACCGAGTCGTCCCGCACCGCCCGCAAGCTGCCGCCGATGCTCTCGGGCGGCCTGCCGTTGCTGGGGCACGCGCTCGAGATGCGCCTGCGCCCGGTCGATCTGATGCAGCGCGGTCGCGATCGCTACGGCGACATGTTCTCGATCAAGCTGCCGGGCTCGCCGCAGTCGGTGGTGATGAGCGGACCCAAGGCGCATCAGAAGTTCTTCCGCTTCTCCGACGAGGAGGTCAGCATGCGGGAGGTCTACAAGCTGATGACGCCGATCTTCGGCAAGGGCATCGCCTACGACGCCGAGCCCGAGATCATGAAGGAGCAGCTGGCGTTCTTCCACGACGCGCTGCGCGAGACGCGGCTGCGGACCTACGCGGCGGGCTTCGTCGCCGAGGCCGAGGAGTACTTCGGCAAGTGGGGCGACGAGGGCGAGGTCGACCTGTACCGCGTCGGCAACGAGCTGACGATCTACACCTCGAGCCGTTCGCTGCTGGGGCCGTCGTTCCGTCAGCACCTGTCGGACGAGTTCGCCAAGCTCTACTACGAGATGGAGGCGGGCCTGAACCTGCTGGCCTTCTTCGCGCCGCACCTGCCGCTGCCGGCGTTCCGCAGGCGCGACCGTGCGCGCGCACGCCTGGGCGAGCTGGTCAGCACCATCGTGCGCGAGCGTCGGGAGAAGGGCCTGACCGAGGAGGACTTCCTGCAGACGCTGATGGACGCGCGCTACAAGAACGGCCAGCGCCTCAGCGAGGACGAGATGACCGGGCTGCTGCTCGCGATCATGTTCGCGGGCCACCACACCAGCGGCGTGACCTTCGCGTGGACCGGCATCCTGCTCAACCAGAACCCGCAGTGGCTCGGACGCCTGCGCGCGGAGCAGGACGCGGTGCTGGGCGATCGCAACGATCTGACGCTCGAGGATTTGCGCGGCATGCCGCTGCTCGAGTGCGCGATCAAGGAGACCCTGCGGATGTACCCGCCCATCATCCTGATGATGCGCAAGGTGCTCAAGGGCTTCGAGCACGGCGGCTTCTGGGTGCCCGAGGAGTCGATGATCATCACCTGCCCGGCGATGGCCCATCGCATCCCCGAGGTGTTCCGCGATCCCAACCGCTTCGACCCCGAGCGCTTCGGTTCGGAGCGCGACGAGGACAAGAAGAACCCCATGGGCTGGATCTCGTTCGGCGGTGGTCGCCACCGCTGCATGGGCATCGTGTTCGCGCAGCTGCAGCTGCGCGCGATCTGGTCGCACCTGCTGCGCAACTTCGACTTCGAGCTGGTCGAGTCGCGCTACGAGCCCGACTACAACCGCCTGCTCGTGGGCCCGCGCATGCCCTGCCGTGCGCGCTACCGTCGGCGCAAGCGTCGGACCATCGTCGCCGCGGCGTGACGCGTGCACGAGGGCCGTGAGGAGCTCGCGCCGGGCCTGCTGCGGCTGGCCCTGCGCACGCCGACGCTGCCGCCGGCGACCACGACCAACACCATGGTCGTGATCGGCGAGCGCGTGGCGGTGATCGAGCCCGGCACGCCCCACGCCGACGAACAGGCGCGCCTGTTCCAAGAGCTCGACGCGCTCGCGGCCAGCGGGCGGTCGCTCGCAGCGATCCTGCTCACGCACCACCACGGCGATCACGTCGGCGCGGCGCAGCCGCTGCGCGCGCGCACCGGCGCGCCGATCGTGGCCCACGCCGAGACCGCGGCGCGGCTGCCGTTCGCGGTCGATCGCACGCTCGCCGACGGCGAGACCCTGACGCTGGGACCGCGCGCGGTGCTGCAGGCGGTGTTCACCCCGGGTCACGCACCGGGACACCTGGTCTACCTCGAGCGCGAAAGCGGCATCGCCTACGCCGGCGACATGATCGCGGGTGAGGGCACGATCCTCATCGACCCCTTCGACGGCGGCGACATGGCGCAGTACCTGGCGTCGTTGCAGCGCGTCGCGGGGCTCGGCGCGCGCGCGCTGGTGCCCGCGCACGGGCCGGTGCAGCACGACCCCGCGGCCGTGATCGCGCGCTACGTCGCGCATCGGCTGGCCCGCGAGGCCGCAGTGCTGGGCGCGTTGCACGACGGGCCGCAGCCGCCCGCGGTCGTGCTCGCGCGCGCCTATGCCGACACGCCGCAGATGTTGTGGCCGCTGGCGGAGCGCTCGCTCGAGGCGCACCTGCGCAAGCTCGTGGCCGAGGGCCGCGTGCGCCGCGACGGCGAGTCCATCGCCGCGGTCGCGTCCTGATCTGCCACCGGGCTGACGCCGCGGCCCGCCCGGGGCCACCGGGGGCGCGGCGACGCGTCGCTGGAATGCGGCTTGAAGCCGAGGCGGTCATGCCGATCGCGCGCCAGGGCCTGGGGTCGTCGCTGCTGTGGCTCGCGGGTGCCTGCGCGGTGCCCGACCCGGGTCCGCCGCCGCCGTGGATCGAGCCCGACGACGACGCGATGCCGCAGGTCGATCTCGCGGGCAGCGTGGACCTCGGCACGGCGCGCCGCTGCGATGCCGTCGATCTGCTGTTCGTGATCGACAACTCCGGCAGCATGGGCGACGAGCAGGCGCAGCTGGTCGCGAGCTTCCCTGGCTTCGTCGACGGCATCACCGGCACGCTGGGCGGCGGCACCGACTGGCACGTCGGCGTGATCACGACCGACGACAACCACTACAACGCGCCGGGCTGCCAGCGCATCGGCGCGCTGACGACCCGGACCGGTGGTGAAGCCTCGTCGGACGCGATCTGCGGCCCGTTCGCCGCAGCGACGCCGTACATGACGCGCGCCGACGATCTCGGGCACAGCTTCGCGTGCGCAGCTCGGGTCGGTGTCGGCGGCAGCGGCATCGAACGGCCGATGGACGCGATCGCAGCGGCGATCGCCGGCGACGGCCTGGGTGCGTGCAACGACGGCTTCCTGCGCGACGACGCGCTGCTGGTGCTGGTCTTGGTCACCGACGAGGACGACCAGGCCGACTCGCGCGGTGAGCCCGACGACTGGTACGACGCGGTCGTCGCGGCCAAGCGCGGCGACGCGACGTCGGTGGTCGTGCTCGCGCTGGTGGGGCTGCCGCGGCCCAACGCGTGCCCGCCGGGCGACGGCAGCGTCGACGGGGCCGAGACCGCGACGCAGCTGCTGTCGTTCACGGCGATGTTCGAGCACGGCCACGCCGCCGACGTGTGCGCCGACGACTACGCGGGCTTCTTCGACACCGCCATCGCCGGCGTCGCCGCGGCGTGCGGCGTGGCGACCGTGGATTGATCAGCGCGAGGGCGTGATCATGTCCTCGATGCCCTTGAGCTCACCGAGGTTGGGCATCAGCACGATCTCGATGCGGCGGTTCTTGGCCTTGCCTTCGACGTCGGCGTTCGACGCGACCGGGTCGAATTCGCCGAAGCCGGCGGCGCCCAGGTGCTCGGCCGGGAAGCCCTTGGAGATCATGTAGTCGGTGACGACGACCGCGCGCGCGGTGCTCAGCTCCCAGTTGGACTTGAACTGGCGGGTCTTGATCGGATCGGTGTCGGTGTGGCCCGCGACCATGAGGTCGCGATCGGACACCGACTGGAACGCGACCACCAGCTCGTCGAGCGCGGTCTTGCCACCGGGCTTGAGCTCGGTCTTGCCCGAGTCGAACAACACCGCCGAGGCCATCTCCACGATCATGCGGCCCTTGCGGAACGAGACCTTGATGGTGCCGGCGTCGATCAGCTTCTTGAGCCGCGCGAACAGCTGACGGAAGGTGTCGAGCTCCTTGTTGCGGCGGGCCTGCTCGTCGCGCAGCGCCGCGAGCTCGGTCGCGGTCGCGTCGCGGTCCTTCTCGAGCTGGGCGATCTTCTGATCGCGTTCCTTGATGTCGTTCTCGAGCTCGGTGATCTTGCCTTGCAGTGTCTGCACCTGTTGCTGCGACGCGGCGAGGTCGGCGTTGGCCTTGTCGAGCGAGGCCTGCAGCTCCTTGCGCGAGGGCGAGCAGGCGACGAGCAGTCCGAGCGCGGTGAGTGCGGGAAGGGAGCGGAACATCGGGCGCAGTTGTCACGCAGAACCGCCGGTACGCCAAGCCCGAACCGCGCCGGGGCCCTGCTGCGGCGGCCCGGCGGCGTCGTTTCGGCGGGCGCCATCACATCGATGCCGCAGACCCTGCAGCTTCGCGAGGTTTTCGTGCGGCGCGGCGGCGCGGACCACCTCTCACGGGTGGGGGCACACCGCGGGGCAGCGCACCCCGGTGCAGTCGAGCAGCGGGCCTGCGAGTGGATGCGGCGGGCACATGCACGGGAACTCCGGGTACTGCAGGCAGCCCAGGAAGCACGCGCACTCGAAGTCGCCGGCGCAGACGTCGTACTCGTGGCAGCACAGCTGCTTCGCGCAGCCGGTGCAGAAGCTGTCGAAGGGAAACGGCATGCAGATCGGGGTGCCGCCGCTGGGGTCGGTCTCACCCGCGCCGCTGCTGCTGCTGCTCTCGCTGCCGCTGCTGCTGCTGCCGCCGTCGCTGCCGCTGCCGCTGCCCTCGCCGGACGCGCTGCTGCTGCCGGGCTCCGAGGTGACCGCGGCGGTGCTGGTCGCTTCGCTCGTGGTCGATGCCTGCGACTGCTCGGCGGTCGATCCGATCGTCGTGGTGACCGAGCACGCGAGCACGGCGTGCAGCGACAGCGCGAGCGCCCACGCGCGCGGGCTAGGGCGTCTGGGCATCGTCTGGCGCCGGGCACAGCCGCCGCGCGCGGGCCGACAACGGCGAGCCCGCGTGCGCGCGGACGAAGGCGTCGCGGGATCGCCGGGCCTCGTCGCCGCGACCCGCGGCACACAGCGCCTCGATCCGCACGACGTCGGCCTCCTCGTCGAGCAGACCGCCGGGGAAGCGGCGCGACAGCTCCGCGAGGCTCGCGAGCGCCGCGGTGGCATCGCCGTCGCGCAGCGCCGCTCGGGCCCGTCGCAGCAGGCTGGTCTGCTCGACCACGCTGCGCGCGTCGTCCCCGTCGTCCATCGGCGTCGGCGTCGGCGTCGGCGTCGGCGTCGGCGTCGGCGTGCGGGCGGCGGGCTTTCGCGGCGCGAGGCTCGGCGCGGGCGTGGGCGCGGG
>JAIBBS010000021.1 GCA_019694555.1 Nannocystaceae bacterium | reverse complement strand
GCCGTCGCGGGCGCGGCGGCGACGGGCGCGGGTGCGGTCGCCTGTGCGGGCGCGGGCGCGGTGCCACCGGGCTCGCGCGGCGCGGCATCGCGCCCATCACAGCCCGCGCCCAGCAGGCTCGAGGCGAGGATGCACAGGCGCGCGCGGGATCGGATCGGCAGGGCCACGTCGGCTGCAGCCTTAGCACCGAAGCGCGTCGCGCCGCCAGTGTTCGTGCGGCGCAGGCAGGAGGTCTTGGTGCGACCCGGACCGGGTCGCGTCGGCGCTATCAGGCTATCGGTTCGTAGCCGCAGGTGTCGCCGAAGACCACGCAGCCCTGCGACATCGCGCAGACGTCGAGGTCGGTGATCATCTCGCAGTTGCGGATGCACCCGCCCAGCTCGGGCAACCAGATGCACTGCGTCTCGGTCGCGCAGCTGGGTTCATCGGCGAGATCGGTGCACGCCGGCAACGCGCCGGTGTCGCCGCTGCCCGAGTCCAC
Source organism: Nannocystaceae bacterium (assembly GCA_019694555.1). Taxonomy (GTDB): domain Bacteria; phylum Myxococcota_A; class Polyangia; order Nannocystales; family Nannocystaceae; genus Xiheibacterium. The sequence continues at coordinate 64,924 of JAIBBS010000021.1, read as the reverse complement.
GCCGCTGCTGCTGCCCGCGTCGCTGCTGCCCGCATCACCGCTGCTGCTGCCCTCGCCGCTGCTGCCGGCGGTGCTCGACGCACTGCTGGTCCCGGCGGTGCCGGTGCTCGCGGTCGCCTCGGTCGCGGTCCCGCTCGCGGTGCCGCTGCTGCTCGTGGCCGCGCCGGTGTCGTCGCCGTCGTCGCTGGGACAACCCACCAGCACGCTCGAGCACGACAACACCGCGGGGACGACCAGCTGCGCAGACCAGGTTCGTTTCATGCCGACAGCATAGACGGCAGCCCCGCGTCACAGTTGCCCGCGCGGCCGTCGGTCCGGTCATGCGCAACACGGCGGTCACGCTGGGGGTCTGGGTCGCGCTCGCGGGCTGTGGCGGCGGGGCCGCCGGCGACGGTGGCGAGGCCGGGTCGTCGAGTGGGTCCGGCGACAGCGGCACCACCGCGGGATCCACCGCGGGCACGACCGCGAACACCTCCGCGAGCACCTCGGCGCAGACCACTGCGAGCACGACCGACGGGGGCAGCAGCGCGGACTCGGGCTCGAGCAGCGGCGACGCGAGCGCGGGCTCGAGCAGCGAGACCACGGCCGCGGCCCGCTGCGGCGACGCGGTGGTCGCGGGCGACGAGGCCTGCGACGACGGCAACGACGCGCTCGGCGACGGCTGCAACCCCGACTGCAGCGAGTCGTTCGCGCCGCTGTGGTGGACCAGGGTCGACAGCGCGACGCCCTCGCCCGAGTGCCTGCGCAACCTCGCCGTCGCCAGCGACGGCACCGTCGCGGCGGTGGGCGAGTTCGAGGGTGCCGCCGGCGATCAGAACCTGCTGTTCGGTCGCTGGGCCGCCGACGGCAGCGAAGCGTGGCTCAACGGCTGGGACAGCCCGACCGACGACGAGACCGTGTTCGTCACCGATCGCGGCTGGGGCGTGGCGCTGGCCGACGACGGCACCGTCTTCGTCGCCGGCAACGTCGTCGACGCCGGCGTGCAGACGATCTGGGTCAGCCGCCGCGCCGACGACGGCAGCGCGGTGTGGGTCCACGACGGCCAGGGCGGATCGGGCCAAGGCGTCGCGCTGGCGGCGACGCTCGATCCCGCGGGCTTGCTGTGGATCGGCGGGTGGATCGAGGAGCTCGGCCAGGGCGAGGGATTGCTGCGCAGCTACACCGCCGACGGCGACGTGGTCGACAACTTCATCATCGGAGGCAACTACGAGCCCGACGAGCTCTACGACCTGGAGGCCGACGACGTCGGCCTGGCCGGCGCGGGCCGAAGGACCCAGGGACCCTCCACCGACTTCTACGTGGAGTACCAGGACTGGGCCGATCGCGTCGGCTGGGTCGCGCAGTACGACGGGCCGACCCACGACGAGGACAACGCCTACGCGGTCGGCATCGACGCGCAGGGCCGCGTGCTCGCGCTGGGCTACGAAGACACCAACCACCCGGTGTTGCGTCGCTTCGCGCCGGAAAACGAGCTCGAGCTCGAGCAGTACGATCCCGGCTACATGGGCCTGCAGCCCTTCGACCTCGTGCTCGACCCCGGCGGCGGCTGGATCCTCGTCGGCGCCACGCCCGACGCGACGATGTGGCTGGCGCGCTACGACGACGACGGCGCGCTGCTGTGGTCGCGCGAGCACGCCGAGCCCGGCACCACCGCGATCACGGCGTTCGCGGCCGAGCGCCGCGCGGACGGCAGCATCGTCGTGGGCGGTTGCTTCAGCGACGGCGCGAACGATCCCGACCACGCGTTCGTGGCCGCGTTCGCGCCGTGAGCCTCACATCGAGCGCCGGTACTCGCCGCCGACCTCGAACAACGCGTCGGTGATCTGGCCCAGGCTGGCGACGCGCGCGGTCTCCATCAGCTCGGCGAAGATGTTGCCGCCGCCCAGCGCGACCTCGCGCAGCCGCGCGAGCGCGGCCGGGGCCACGTCGGCGTGGCGGGCCTGGAACGCGCGCAACCGGGCGATCTGCGCCTGCTTCTCTTCGCCGCTGGCGCGCGTCAGCTGCAGCGACGCGGCGATCTCGTTGGCGTTCTGCTCGGGGTTGACGAAGGTGTTGACGCCGACGATGGGCAAGCGACCGTCGTGCTTGAGCTGCTCGTACTTGAGCGACTCGTCCTGGATCTTGCCGCGCTGGTACTGCCGCTCCATCGCGCCCAGCACGCCGCCGCGTTCGTCGAGCCGCATGAACTCGTCGAGCACCGCCTCCTCGACCAGCTCGGTCAACGTCTCGACGATGAACGAGCCCTGCAGGGCATTCTCGCACTTGGCCAGGCCCTGCTCCTTGGTGATGATGAGCTGGATCGCCATGGCCCGGCGCACGCTGGCCTCGGTCGGGGTGGTGATGGCCTCGTCGTAGGCGTTGGTGTGCAGGCTGTTGCAGTGATCGTAGTAGGCGAACAGCGCCTGCAGCGTGGTGCGGATGTCGTTGAAGTCGATCTCCTGCGCGTGCAGCGAGCGACCGCTGGTCTGCACGTGGTACTTGAGCTTCTGGCTGCGCTCGGCCGCGCCGTAGCGGTCGCGCATGGCCACGGCCCAGATGCGCCGCGCGACCCGCCCGATGACGGTGTACTCGGCGTCGAGGCCCATGGAGAAGAAGAAGCTGAGGTTGGGCGCGAAGTCGTCGATCGCGAGCCCGCGCGCGAGGTAGTACTCGACCAGGGTGAAGCCGTTGGACAGCGTGAACGCCAGCTGGCTGATGGGGTTCGCACCGGCCTCGGCGATGTGGTAGCCGCTGATCGAGACCGAGTAGTAGTTCTTGACCTGCTTCTGCACGAAGTAGGCCTGGATGTCGCCCATCATCCGCAGCGCGAACTCGGTCGAGAAGATGCAGGTGTTCTGCGCCTGATCCTCCTTGAGGATGTCGGCCTGCACGGTGCCGCGGACCTGCTGCAGCGTGCGGTCGCGCAGCGCGTCCCACTCCGCGGTCGACAGCGCGCGCCCCAGCCGCTGCTGTTCCTTCTCCGCCTGCTGATCGATGGCGGTGTTCATGAAGAACGCCAGCAGGATCGGCGCGGGCCCGTTGATGGTCATGCTCACGCTGGTGTTGGGCGCGCACAGATCGAAGCCGGCGTACAGCTCCTTGGCGTCGTCGAGCGTGCACACCGACACGCCGCTTTCGCCGATCTTGCCGAAGATGTCGGGGCGCTCGCCCGGATCCCAGCCGTACAGCGTGACGGAGTCGAACGCGGTCGACAGCCGCTTGGCCGGCTCGCCCGCCGACAGGAAGTGGAAGCGCGCGTTGGTGCGGGCGGGGCCGCCCTCGCCGGCGAACATGCGCTTGGGATCCTCGCCCTCGCGCTTGAACGGGAACACGCCACCGGTGAACGGGAACTCACCGGGTGCGCCCTCGAGCAGACCGAAGCGCACCAGCGCGCCGGGCTCGTCGTCGGCCGGCAGACACACCCGCGGCAGCGACAGCTCCGACAGCGTCTCGGTGTGCGTGGGGTAGCGGACCTCGCTGGCCCGGATCTTCACCACGTACTGCGGCGCGGCGTAGGCCTGCCGCAGCGCCGGCAGCGACTTCAGCACCCGCTTGGCGTCGGCCGCGACCGCGTCCTGGGCGCGCTCGATCGCGTCGGCCAGCCACGCCGCGGTCTCACCGGGCGCACCCGGCAGCGCCGCCACGCGTTGCAGCGCCGCGAGCTCGCGCACCGCCTGCACCTGCAGCGCGACGTGGCGCTTGTAGCCGCGCACGCAGCCCGCGATCTCGCCGAGGTAGCGCACGCGATGGGCCGGGATCAGATCGCGGGTCTCCGACGCGACCTGCACCTGCGCCGCGGGCACGGCCGAGCGCCACTGCGGCGCCGCGGGCTTGGCCGCCGACAATGCCTGGCACAGCGCGCCGTACAGGCCGTTGACGCCGCCGTCGTTGAAGCGGCTCGCGACGGTGCCGAACACCGGCAGCTGCTCGTCGCCGACGCTGGCGTCGAACAGCTTGCGGTTGCGTCGCAGCTGCTTGCGGACGTCACGCAGCGCGTCCTTGCTGCCACGGCGCTCGAACTTGTTGATCGCGACGAAGTCGGCGAGATCGAGCATCTCGATCTTCTCGAGCTGCGACGGCGCGCCGTACTCGGCGGTCATGACGTACAGCGTGCGATCGGCCAGCCGCGTGATCTCGGCGTCGCCCTGGCCGATGCCGCTGGTCTCGACGATGACCAGATCGTAGCCCGCCAGCTTGCACAGCCGCGCGGCGTCGTCGGTGGCGGCCGCGAGCTCGCGGCCAGCGTCGCGCGTCGCCATCGAGCGCATGTACACCCGCGGGCTGCGCAGGCTGTTCATGCGGATGCGATCGCCCAGCAGCGCGCCGCCGGTGCGCCGGCGCGTGGGATCGACCGAGATGACCGCGATGCGCCGCTCGGGATGATCGCGCAGCAGTCGCGTGAGCAGCTCGTCGCACAGCGAGCTCTTGCCCGCACCGCCGGTGCCGGTCACGCCCAGCGTCGGCACCGGCGAGACCGGCAGCGCGGCCATGGCCGCACGCAAGCCCGCCGCGCCGGCGTCGTCGCGCTCGAGCACCGACACCAGCCGCGCGAGCCGGCTGGTCGCACCGCTGCCGCGCGGATCGTCGAGCAGCGTGCGCAGCTCGGCCAGCGGATCGGCCGGCGCGGTGGAGTGATCGGCACCGCGCAAGATGGTGTCGATCATCCCCTGCAGGCCCATGGTGCGGCCGTCCTCGGGGCTGAAGATGCGCGCGACGCCGTAGGCGTGCAGCGCCTCGATCTCGCGCGGCACGATCACGCCGCCGCCACCGCCCCAGATCGAGATGTGCCCGGCACCCTTGCGCCGCAGCAGATCGACCATGTACTGGAAGTACTCGACGTGACCGCCCTGGTAGGAGCTGGTCGCGATCGCCTGCGCGTCCTCTTCGATGGCCGCGTCGACGACCTCCTCGGCGCCACGGTTGTGGCCCAGGTGGATGACCTCCGCGCCCGACTGCTGCAGGATCCGGCGCATGACGTTGATGGCCGCGTCGTGGCCGTCGAACAGCGCCGCGGCCGTGACCACGCGGACCTTGTGCGTGCAGACGTAGGGGCTCGCGGGCGTGGAGCCGGGCGAGGCCATGCGGACGGCGGCCGTGGTCATGGGCTGTTCTCACCACAAAGCCGTGCCCCGTGCCAGCCGCCGCGCCAGGCGGCAATGCAGCCGCGTGCACGCCCCGGCGCGCGCCCGACCGGCGGGCCCCGGTCGCGGCCCCAGCGGGCGGGCGCCGTCGACCGGCCCCGCCGCGGCGCGCCGGCCCGCGGCACCGGGCCCCCAGGATCGCGCCAGGGTGCGGGCGTGCGATCGAGTGCTCCGGCTCACGCACGCGGCGGCGCGAGCGGGGCCCGCAGCCCGCCGTCGGGACGAAAACACCGTTCACCTCGCCCGCGCGGGTGTCCGGCGCCCTGCACCCGGCCGCTCGATCGCGCGCCGCCGGGCGACGAAGTCCGCGCGGGCAGGGTTGGCAACGCGCGGCGCACGTGCCAAAACCCGCGAACCGCCGCACGCGCGAGCTTCCACCTCGCGGGTGCACCCGGACTCGGGCGGCCGCGCTCCAGCAGCGTGACGACGAGACTGGCGCTGCGATGCCGCTCGCGACTCGCGAGCGCATCAAGCGTTTGGGCCCCGGCTGCCGGCAGGGGTACACTGACTTACCGCACTGGCCTCACACGAATACCGTCCCCACGGCGCGACCGAACGCGCCCACCACCGTCGGTCCTCTTGCAGGACCGGCGTGCGCCTCCGCCTCGCAAGCCCCTCCCCCGTTCATGGCCGATCGCCCCACAGGCTTCCAGAAGACCGCGCGCCTCGACTCGGCGCCGGGACGGCGCGACGCGAGCGCGCCCGGCGGTGCACCGCCGCCTTCTCCGGAAAGCTCCAGCGCGGGCGCATCGGCATCGAGTATCGAGATGGTCGTGTCCGATGACCTGGGTCGCACGATTGCCGGCCGCTACCGCATCACCGACGTGATCGGGGAAGGCGGCATGGGCGTGGTCTACGAGGCCTGGGACGCCCAAGTCGAGCGCAAGGTCGCGATCAAGCTCGTGCGCTCCGACTCGACGTCGGACCGCAAGTTCCTCAGCCGCTTCCGCCGCGAGCTGGAGATCACCAGCCAGCTGCGCCATCCCTCGACCATCCGCGTGTTCGAGCACGGCGAGACCGAGGACGGTCGGCCGTACATGGTGATGGAGCTGCTGACCGGCGAGAGCCTCGCCGATCGGCTCGAGCGCGGCTCGATCCCGGAGATGGAGGCGCTGCAGGTCGCGCGACAGGTCGCCGAGAGCCTGAGCGAAGCGCACGAGCACGGCGTGTTCCACCGCGACCTCAAGCCCGACAACATCTTCATCGAGACCGTCGGCGTGTCCAAGGTCGTCAAGGTGCTCGACTTCGGCATCGCCGGTGGTGTCGATGCCACGCGCCTGACCCAGGCCGGCGAGGTGTTCGGCACGCCGCAGTACATGTCGCCCGAGCAGTGCAACGGCCTGCCGCTCGATCACCGCACCGACATCTACTCGCTGGCCTGCATCCTGTACGAGATGATCGAGGGCCGTCCGCCGTTCTCGGCCGAGACGCCGATGGCGACGATGCTCAAGCACGTGCGCGCCAAGGTGCCGGCGCCGCGTCGCGCCAGCACCGAGACCGCACGCGTGATGCTCATGGGCCTGCGCAAGGACCGGGCGAAGCGCATCCAGACCGCGGGCCGCTTCGCCGAGCTCATCGGCCACTGCATCGGGGCCCTGCGCGCGATGAAGGAAGGTCGCCCGCCCGACAGCAGCAAGGTCATGTCGGTCGCGCAGCACAGCACCGGCTCGATGCAGATCCCCGCGTCGATGCCCGCGACCGCGCCGATGCCCTCGGGCCGCGCGGTCGGCAACGTCGACAAGAAGGGCCTGCTGATCGTGCTGGGCCTGGGCGGGCTCGCGCTGCTGCTGGTGGTGGTGCTGGTGTTCGGCGATCTGGGCGGCGGCAAGCGCAACGAGCAGACCACGCCGCCGCCGAGCACCACCGCGGCGGAGCCGAGCACACCGCAGCCCAAGAGCTATCCGTTCAACCGCGCGCTGGTGCGGGCCAACGTGCCCGGCGCGAAGGTCTTCGTCGACGGCACCGTGCAGTGCGAGACGCCGTGCGAGATCAAGGTGCCCGTCGGTGACGAGACCTCGCACGAGATTCGCCTGCAGAAGGACGGCTACGTCGACGTGGTGCAGAACTGGCGCCCGAAGAACGTCGGCGAGCCGCTGCCACCGCTGCCGGACATGAAGAAGCTCTGAGTCGACGCACGCGTGGGCCCGCGGGCCCGCGCGGCGGCCGGCTTGCACCGGCGACGGGCCTTGGCGATAGTCCGCAGGCCCATGGCCGACGACGACGATTTCGCAGCGCTGTTCGAGCAGTCGCAGCAGCGCACCCCTTCCACGCGCAGGCTCAAGGCCGGCGAGGTCGTCGACGGCACGGTCGTGGCGATCGCGGACGACGTCGTGTTCGTCGACGTCGGCACCAAGGCCGAGGGTCGCATCGCCCGCACCGACCTCAGCGACGAGCACGGCAAGCTGCGCGTCGGCGTGGGTGACCGCGTGCGCGCGACCGTGATCGATCCCGGCGGACGCGACGCGCCGGTGCTGGCGGTGCAGCTGGGCCGCGGCGGCGTCGATGCCAGCCTGCTCGAGACCGCCGCCACCGCCGGCACACCGGTCGAGGGCGAGATCGTCAAGGCGGTCAAGGCCGGGCTCGAGGTCATGATCGGCAACATCCGCGCGTTTTGCCCGGCGAGCCAGGTCGAGCTGGGGCCCTCGGGTGATCTCGCGGCGTGGGTGGGCCAGCGCCACTTCTTCCGCGTGCTCGAGGTCCGCGATCACGGCCGCTCGGTGGTGGTCTCGCGCCGGGCGCTGCTGCAGGCCGAGCGCGAGCAGCAGGCCGAGGCCGTGCTCGCGCGGCTCGAGGTCGGCGCGGAGCTCGACGGCATCGTGCAGACCATCCAGCCCTACGGCGTGTTCGTCGATCTCGGCGGCATCGAGGGCCTGGTCCACGTCTCGGAGCTGGGCCACGGCCGCGTGGCCTCGCCCTCGGACGTGGTCTCGGTCGGCGAGCAGGTGCGCGTGAAGGTGCTCGCGATCGAGGCCGGCATCGCCAAGGCCGGCGGCAAGGGCAGCGCGCCGCGGATCAGCCTGTCGATGAAGGCGTTGGTGCAGGCCGAGCCGGCCGCATCCGGGCCCGAGGATCAGGTGCTCACCGGCACGGTCTCGCGCATCGAAGGCAACGGCATCTTCGTCGACACGCCGCGCGGCGGCGGCTTCGTGCCGGTCGCCGAGCTCGATCTGCCGCCCGGCGGCGACCCGCGCCGCACCTACGCGGTGGGTCAGACCATCGACGTGGTCGTGCTGCGATCGAGCGGCGGCAAGCTGCGGCTGTCGGTGCGCAAGGTCGCCGAGGCCGAGGCGCGCCGGAACTACCGCGACTTTCGCAGCAACGCCGGCAAGTCCTCGGGCGCCCTGGGCAGCCTGGGCGATCTGCTGCGGGATCGGTTGCCCGATGCGCCCGCGGCCGCGGCCGCGCCGGCCGCGGCCGCCAAGCCGCCGCGCCGCAAGGCCACCGACCCCGCGGTGCGCAGCAAGCCGCGATGACCGGGCAAGGCCCCGCGTCGGTGCCGCTGGCCGCGACCCTGCGCGCGATCGTGACGCTGCGCCTGGTGTCGGTGGCCGCGTTCACCGTCGAGGCGGCGGTGCTGTGGCTGGGTCCCGAGCGCAGCGCGGCGGCACTGCGATGGCTGCCCGAGGCCCCGCCGGTGCGCGCCACGATCGCGGTGCTGCTGCTGTGGGGCTGCGCTGCGGTCGCGACGCGGTTGTGGCTCGCGAGCCATGATCGGATCGCGCGCGGCCACGTGCTGGCCCAGCTCGCGCTCGATCTCGGCGCGCTGACGGTGGCGCTGGGCCTGGCCGGCGGACCCGGCAACCCGCTCGCGGCGCTGTACCTGCTGCCGGTGCTGGCCGCGAGCCCGCTGGGCCGGCGGCCGCAGGCGCTGATCGGGGCCGCGGCCATCGTCGGCTTCGGCCTGCTGATGGTCGCGTACGATGTCGCCCACGGCGACGCCGCGCGCTCGGGCCTGCTGCACGGAATCTACGTCGCGCTCGTCGTGCTTGGAGCGAGCGCCGCGTGGTTGGTCCAACAGCTCGTGACCGCGGTGGCACGCAATCGCGCCGAGCACGAGCAGCTGCGCGACGCGACGATCCAGGACCAGCACCTGGCCGCGCTCGGAACGCTGGCGGCAGGCGCCGCGCACGAGCTGGGCACCCCGCTGGGCACGGTCAACCTGCTCGCGGCCGAGCTGCCCCACATGGCGCCCGAGGAGCAGAAGAGCGCCATCGACACCATCAAGCGCGAGGTCGAGCGCTGCAAGGACATCTTGCACCGCATGGCCAGCCCCGAGGTCCGCGTCAGCGCGTTGTCGGCCCGGGACGCACAGCCTTGGTTTCTGTGCGAGCTGCAAGACGAGCTCGACGATCCCGACGGCGTGAAGCTGACGTTCGTCGCGACCGCGGCGACCCGCGAGCTGCGCGGCACGACCACGCTCGCGCGCGCGACCCTGGGCCAGATCCTGCGCGAGCTCGTGACCAACGCCGCCGAGGCCTGCCGTCGGCGCCCCGGCAGCCGCGGCGTCGCGGTCCGCATCGACGTCGACGGCGACGACGGCGTGATCGAGGTCGAAGACGACGGCGCGGGGATGGAGCCCGCGGTCGCCGCGATGGTGTTCGATCCCTTCTACAGCACCAAGCCCGAGGGTCAGGGCCTGGGCCTGGGCCTGTACCTCGCCAAGGCGCAGATGCGTCAGCTCGGCGGCGAGCTGGAGCTGCAATCGCATCCCGGGCGCGGCACCAAGGTGACGCTGCGCGTGACGCTACGGCCGCCCGATCCGACGAAGTTGCTGGGACCCATGACGGGACTGGGGCGATGAACCAACCCGCGCACGATGCCGACGACAACGACCTGCAGGAGACCATCTTGCTGGTCGACGACGACAAGGTCTTCTGCGGCGCGCTCGCGGGCGCGCTGCGCCGCCGCGGCTTCCGCGTGGTCGTGGCCCACGACGCCGACGAGGCCATCGCCGAGGCCAACGCGTGGCACCCCGAGCGCGCGCTCGTCGATCTGCGCATGCCGGGCAAGAGCGGGCTCGAGGTGGTCTCGGCCCTGCGCGCGATCTCGCCGGAGCTGCGCATCATCGTGCTGACCGGCTACGGCAGCATCGCGACCGCGGTCGAAGCCATCAAGCTGGGCGCGGTGCACTACCTGACCAAGCCCGCCAGCGTCGACGAGATCCTCGCCGCGTTCGAGCGCACCGACGCCGTCACCGAGGTCGAAGCCCCGACCGCGCCGCGTCCGCTCGACGAGGTCGAGTGGGAGCACCTGCAGAAGGTGTTGACCGATTGCGGCGGCAACATCTCCGAGGCCGCACGGCGGCTGGGCATGCACCGCCGCAGCCTGCAGCGCAAGCTCGCGCGCGGGCGTCCGGAGACCTGAGCGGCGTGGCACGGCTGTTCCTCGGGCTCGATCTGCCCGACGTGGTCGACGAGCACCTCTCGCTGCTGTGCGGCGGCGTGCCGGGGGCGCGCTGGGAACCGCGCGAGAACCTGCACCTGACGCTGCGCTTCCTCGGCGAGCTCGAGGGCGAGACGCAGCGGCGCGCGATCGAAGCGCTCGAGACCGTGCACGCCGAGCCGTTCGTGCTCGAGCTCGCGGGTGTCGGCGTGTTCCCGCCGCGCGGCGAGCCGCGGGTGCTGTGGGCCGGCGTCGCCGACGCGGGCCCGGTCACCGAGCTGGTGCGTCGCATCGAGCGGGCGTTGCAGCGCGCGGGCCTGCCGCCCGAGCCGCGCAAGTTCGCCGCCCACGTCACGCTCGCACGGCTGCGCGACGCCCCGCGCGAGCGCGTCGCCGCCTTCCTCGCGCACCACGGCCTGCTGCGCACCGCGAGCTTCGAGGTCGACGCGTTCCTCCTGTACAGCTCGGTGCTGGGTCACGCCGGCGCGCACTACCGCGTCGAGCGCAGCGTTGCGCTGCGGCGATCGGGCTGATTGCCGGCCCCGGCGCCGGGCCGGCGGCCGTTCGACGCGGGCGCGCCCCCATGCCATGATCGGCTCCGGCCATGACCCGCCGGCGACGCGAGGGATCCCAGCGCCTGATCGGCGTGGGCATGGTGGTGTTCGCGATCGTGCTGTTCGCGGTGCTGCTGGTGCTGTCGCAGCAGGTCGGCTTCTGGGTGCGGCGCACGACCCTGGTGACGGACTTTCGCACCATCTCCGGCCTGCGGCGCGACAGCGCGGTGCACTGCGCCGGCGTCCGCATCGGCACGGTGCAGTCGATCGACTTCGTCACCCGTCGCTACATGTGCAACCCGCAGACCGAGGACATCGGTCGTCACGGCGCCGGCCGCACCAACGACTGCGACACCATGCTGTTCTGCGCCAGCAACGGTTTGTGCGCGGACCTCGAGCACTACGCGGCCAAGGAGATGCACCGCCCCTGCCTCGAGGACGACGACTGCAGCCGCGAGGAGATCTGCGTGACCGCCGACTTCCGTCGCCGCGCGCGGCGGGTGTCGTGGAGCGGGCCCGAGGGCATGTGCGCGCGCTTCAACACCGATCACAAGCGCGTGCAGGTCACGATGTCGGTGCTCGAGTCGAGCCTGGTCAACATCGGCGCCGACAGCCGCGCGACCGTGGCCAGCAGCGGCGTGCTCGGCGATCAGATGGTCAACATCACCGGCGGTGGTCGCGAGCCGCTGGGCGAGGATCACCGGCTGCAGTCGGTGTCGTCGTTCAGCGAGAGCATCGGCCAGTTCCGCGACAACTTCGGCACGCTGTCGGACAAGGTCGAGTCGGGCCTGTCGGGCATCTCGTCGACCTTCGCCGAGCTCAACGACGAGAACACCATCGCCGAGGTCAAGCAGACCCTGGGCGAGCTGCAGCACGAGACCGACGACATCGCCGGCGGCCGCGGGCGCATCGGCCCGCTGCTGCGCGACCCGGCGTGGCAGCAGGAATTCTCGTCGGTGCTGCGCAAGACCCGGGACACCGCGAACTTCGTCGACGGCGTGGTGCTCGACGCCAAGCAGAGCCTGGCCAAGGTCGACCGCGACATCGGCCCACGCGTGGGCGAGCTGCGGGCCGGGGCCGACCGCGTGCGCAGCAAGCTCGACGCGCTCGATCCCAGCAGCGGCAGCACGCTGTCGAAGCTGCTGCACGATCCCGCCGGCGAGCTCACCGGTGAGGTCGAGCGCTCGCTCGCCAACGTCCGCGATGCCAGCGCCACCGCGGTCACCCTCGCCGACCGCGTCGCGCGCGGCGACGGCAGCCTGGGTGCGCTGGTGTTCGACGACAAGGCCTACGAGGACCTCCACCGCATGCTGGTCGAGACCGGCCGCGACTGGCGCGTGCGCCTGGTGGTGTGGCTCGCCGATCGCGTCGACCCGCCGCCGCCCAAGCGACCGCGACCGGCGCGATGAAGCCCGCCGCGCCGGGCTGCGGCGCGGTCCATGGCGAGCCCCTGCGGACGGTCGCTCAGCCCGCGGCGGTGCGGCGCCGCGGCCCCGCGATCTCGTGCAGGTCGGGATCGACGATGCGGTTGTCGCGATCGACCAGCACCACCGTCGGCCGCCACTGCGCCAGCTGCTCCTGCGCGACCTCGGCGAAGGTCGCGATGATCACGGTGTCGCCGACGCCGGCCAGGTGGGCGGCCGCGCCGTTGATGCACACGATGCCGCTGTCGTCGTCGCCGCGCAGCGCGTAGGTGACCAGCCGCGTGCCGCGGGTCACGTTCCACACGTGGACCTGTTCGTGCTCGACGATGTCGGCGGCGTCGAGCAGCTCGCCGGAGATCGTCACGCTGCCTTCGTAGTCGAGGTCGGCGTGGGTCACCGTCGCGCGGTGGACCTTCGAACGGAACATCGTGCGGGTCATGGCGTCCTCGCGTCGCGGCCTCGGTGGGTCCACGCGCCGGGCCGTAGCATGGCAAGCCGCCGCGCCCCGGTCCACGGCGCCGACGTGCAGGTCGCGGCTGCAGCGACACCGGGCCGGCTCACGCGCGCACGAGCGCGCGCCGCAGGGCGGCCAGCGGCGCGCCGTCGTCGAACGCGACCGCGTCGCCCGGGCTCAGCGACACGCCGAGCTGGGACCACAGCGCGTCGAGGTCGACGTCGCCGGGGTTTCGCGCGAGCTGGTCGTACAGCGTCGAGACCAGCGTGGTCTGCGTCGCGGCGTCGGCGTGCTCGCACACCTGCGCCGCGTTCCAGCTGGCGCGGCCGTTGCCGCCGGCGCGGGCGATCGCGACGACGACGTCGCGGATCGAACGCTGGCCCTCGGTCGCGATCCGCAGCTGCAGATCGACCATCAGCCAGAACAGCGTGCCCCCCCAGTAGGTGCGGCCCCAGGTGTGCGTGCGATCGAGCCCCTCGTCGCCGGACTGCGGCCGGCCGTGGTGCATGCGCGGCAGCCAGCGCTGCCACATGCGCGCCTCGGTGGTCGCGCCACCGCGCACGCGCACGATCGGCTCGAGATACGTCGACAGGCCCTCCTGCATCCACCGCTGGTGATCGGGCAGATCGGGGAACGTCGCGTGCAGCAGCTCGTGGACCATGACCCAGTCGCGCTCGAAGTGCTGCGCGCTGCTGTGGCGACCGTAGTGCACGCGGACCCAGCGGCCGTCCTGGTGGCTGCCGAAGCCGACGCCGCGACCGGCACCGGCGATGAGCGTGACCTGCAGCCCCGGCACCGGGAACTCGCCGCGGTAGTAGTCGGCGATCATGCCGGCTGCGCGCTCGACCCAGGCGCGCAGCAGCGGCAGCGGCAGCGGGTCGTGGCCCTGCGGCACGAGCGTGAAGGCGCAGCCGCCCACGCGCAGCGCCGCGCCCTGCCCCGCGGACGCGTCCGGCGGTGCGGGCACCGGCGGCGCCGCGACGCGACATCCCGGCAGCAGCGCGGCGCCCAGGCCCAGCGCGAAGTCGCGGCGGTGCATGCGGGACGATCGGCGCGGCGGGGCCACGCGGTTACGCCGACCGCGGTCGCCGTGGGATCGCGATCCAGCCGTCCTCGAGCCACATCGTGTCCAGCGCCGCCGCGGCCGCCGCCGCGGTCTCGTCGCCCTGCTCGCCGCGCGCGACCGCCTCGCACGTCAGCTCCTGGCCCGCGGCCCACAAGGACGCCGACAACGCGCACACGACCGCGTGGAAGACGTGCACGTTGCGGACGACCATCTCGGGCCACACGTACTCGAACGACAGCCCCTGCGCGAGCGCGTGCAGGCTGCGCTTGCGCTGCTCCCAGATCCGCGCGCTGTCGCCGTGGTACAGCGCGCGCGTGCGCTCGGGTCCGAGCCACTGCTGCAGCGTGGCGGCGGGCTCGACCTCGATGAGGTTCTCGTGCAGGCGCAGCCGCGGCGACAGCCGTCGGCGCAAGAACGCGGCCCGGGCCGCGAGTGGCCCGGTGCCCTGCCCCAACGCCTCGCGCGGCTGGACCCCGAGCGCGCCCAGCAACAGCTCGGTCGCGCGCTGGGTGTACGGCGTGACCGCCGGCTTGCCGGGATCGGAGCGACCGCGGCGGCGCAGCTGCGGCGCGTACTGCCGCATCCACGCCACCACCGGCACCTCGCAGCGCTCGACCCCGGGGCACGCCAGCGTGCAGCGGATGCACGCCGGCAACGTCAGCGGCGCGTCGATGGCGACCAGCGTGCGCGCGTCGGTCCAGCGCTCGAGGTAGTCGACCAGCACCTCGTCGCGGAACAGCACGTCGCCGGTGACCGCGGGCTCGCCCGAGCCGGTGCCGCGCTGGCCGTAGCGCAGCTTCGCGTCGGCCAGCACCAGACGCCACTGGCCGTCGTGCTCGGTGTGCTCGAGCCGTGCGACCGCGGTGGTCTTGCCGCGGCCGCCGCCGAGATCGACGCCGATGAAACGATGCAGGCGCGCGCGCGCGCCCGCAGGCCCGGTCGCGGCCTCGTCGGCCGGGGCGTTCACTCCACCGGCCGCTCGGCGCCCTCGGTCACCGACGGTGCACGATCGGTGAGGAAGCGGATGTAGGCGATGAGCGCGGGCAGCTCGAGCGCCGGCAGGGCGTCGACGAGCTCGCGGGCCTGTCGCCGCAGCGTCTCCGTCGGGCCCTCGCCGCGCTGGCCGATCGGCTTCTCCAGCGGGATGTCGGGCTCGGGCGGCTGATCGGGATCGCCCCACGGCGGCGCCTCGCCCAGCAGGATGTCCTGCGCCATGAGCCAGCCGTTGATGTAGATGTGCAGCAGGTTGCCGCGGTAGGTGAACCAGCGATCGCGCTCGACCGGATACGACAGCAGCACGTCCTTGAAGCGGCGGAACGCACCCTTGCCGTCGATGGCGAGGATCAGGCGCTCGCGCAGGGTCGGGTCGGCGACCGACTGCACGAAGCGCTCCATCCAGCGGTACTGCTCGCGCGACGAGGCGGGATCGAGGTGCACGAAGCGCCCTTCGCTGCGGCGCACCAGCTGTCGCTTCTCGTCGTCCTCGGGTCGGGAGTCGACGATGGTCACGACCTGTCCGGTCTTGAGATCGAGGTAGCTATGGGTTTCCGGCGCGTTGTGTTCGAACGCCGTCTCCATCGCAGTCCAATCGGGCTTGGGCCCGTGGGGCGAGACTCGCATGGGGTAACGTCTCCATGGCTTGCGCACCGGGCTGCGGTGGGGTTGGTCAGACCCCTGCGGCCCGGCGCTTCGGTTTCGGTGCATCCGCGCCCTGGGGGAACGCGGCGATCGTCAGCTTAGTGGCACCTCGGGGGTCGCGGCAAGTCGCCGCGGCGCGGCCGACGTCGGGCGTGCGCCGGGGCGAGCCCGGGCCGCGGCCGACTACCCGCGCAGGCGCCGGCGCAGCGCCGCGAGCTCGCGGCGAAGGCTGGCGCGATCGAGCTGCCCGACCTCGACGCGGCGGACCAAGGCCTCGAGCACCCGCAGCGCGGCGGTCCGCCCCGAGCCCGCTGCGCGGCCGCCGGCCAGCCGGCGCGCGGCGTCGGGCGTGGCGAAGCGCCGCGGCGGCACGCCGTCGGTCTCGACCGGCTCGCGCGGCTCGGGCTCGCGTCGCGGCGGCACGTCGGTGTCGCGCTGCTGCGCCGCTTGCAGCCGCGCGCGCAGCTGCTCGTTGTCCGCGGTGAGCTCGTCGACCGGCCGCACGCGCAGCTCGGCCAGCTCGCGCTCGAGCGCGGCCACGCGCCAGCGCAGGCTCTGCTCGCGCGACAGCGCCGCGTCGAGCCGCTCGGCCGACACGCCGGGGTCCAACGCGCCGGCGAGCTGCTCGCGCAGCTGCGTCAGCGCCTCGCGCAGGGTCGCGTTGTCGCCCTCGAGCGCATCGACGCGCTCGACCAGCCGCTGGCGCTCGAGCGCCGACAGATCCGCCAGCCGTCGGGTCTCGTGCAGCTGTCGCCGCAGCGCCGACGCGACCACGCCGTCGCCGCCGCCACCCTCGGGCAGCTCGACCAGCGTGAGCCCCTCGGCGAAGTCGCTGCTCTCGGACGCGATCGCGATCCACACCGACAGCGCCGGCTCGCCGCCGACGAGCGTGTTGTCGAACGACAGCGGCACGCCCTCGTCCTCGTCCTCGCCCGCAGGCGGCACGTCGTCGTCGTCGTCGTCCCAGCGCTCGCCACCGCGCGGGCCCGGGTGGGTCGGGATGCCGGTGATGACGTCGTCGTCCTCGTCGTCCGCGAGCTCGTCGCCGTCCGCGTCGAACTCGACGAACGCGAACATCGACGGCGCGTAGCCGCCGTAGACCTTCGCCTGTGGCAGCGACGGGCCGATCAGGTTGGAGAAGCTCTCGTAGTCGAGATCGTCGGCGAGCGCGGCGACCACCGCGGTGCGACCGCGACCCATCGCTGCGCCGACGTCGCCGAGCACGCCCTCGAGCGCACCCCAACCATCGCCGTCGCGCGTGATCGTCAGCAGCGCGATCTCCCACGGCGCGCGCGCGATGCGATCCTCGATGGCGTCGAGCGCCAGGAACCGCACGCCGGGCCAGTGCGGCGCGAGCACGCTCGCGGCCTCTTCGCTGCCGACGAGCATCCACACCGGCACGCCGCGCTCGCGGGGCAGCAGCGCGTCGAGCAGCTCGCGCCACGGCGCCGTGCCGGCGCGGCGGTCGACGACGACCTCGCGCAGCACGGCCTCGAGCTCCGCGTCGACGATCAGGCGCGCGCGCCCGCGCCAGAGCGGATCGCAAAAGGTGTAGCGGGCGGCCCAGCGCATGGTGGGGACCGCTTCTTATCAGCCTCGCCCCATCGGCGCCACGGCCGGCGCGCTTCCGTGGCGACGCCGCGCTTTCGCGGGGGCCGCAGCCGGGATCGGGCCGCCTTCGGGCCGCGCCCGCCGAGCGCCGCCGAAAGGCCTACACTCGCGCTGCGGCCGGCCGGCCACCCTCGCGTTCGGGCCGGCGCCCGTCGTCATGGACACGCACCTGCGCAGCAAGCTCGAGGACATCCACGAGCGCTTCGACGAGCTCGGCACCATGCTGTGTGCGCCCGAGATCGCGGGGGACAAGTCGCGCTTCCTCGCGCTGTCGCGCGAGCACGCCGAGCTGCGACCGGTGGCGCAGGCGTGGGCCGAGCTCAGCGAGGTCGAGCGCAGCCTCGCGGCGACGCGCGAGCTGCTCGCCGATCCCGAGATGCGCGAGCTGGCCGAGGGCGAGCTGCCGCTGCTGGGCCAGCGCCAGGCCACGCTCGAGGCGCAGCTGCAGAAGCTGTTGCTGCCGCGCGATCCCAACGACGGTCGCGACGTGCTGCTCGAGATCCGCGCGGGCACCGGCGGCGAAGAGGCCGCGCTGTTCGCCGCCGAGCTGCTGCGCATGTACAGCCGCTACGCCGAGCGTCAGGGCTGGGCGCTCGAGCTGCTGTCGGCGTCCGAGGCCGCCGCCGGTGGGCTCAAGGAAGCCATCGGCGTGGTCCGCGGCCGCAACGTCTACGGCCGGCTCAAGTTCGAGTCCGGCGTGCACCGGGTCCAGCGCGTGCCCGCGACCGAGTCGCAGGGCCGCATCCACACCTCGGCCGCGACCGTCGCGATCATGCCCGAGGCCGAGGACGTCGACGTGCACGTGGTCGAGTCCGACCTGCGGGTCGAGACCATGCGCTCGTCGGGCTCGGGGGGTCAGCACGTCAACACCACCGACAGCAAGGTCCGCATCACGCACGTGCCCAGCGGCATCGTGGTCGAGTCGCAGCAGGAGAAGTCGCAGATCAAGAACCGCGACATCGCGATGACGATGCTGCGGACCAAGCTGCTCGACCTCGAGCTGCAGAAGCAGCAGGCCGCCCGCGCGGCCGCGCGCAAGTCCCAGGTCGGCAGCGGCGACCGCTCGGAGAAGGTCCGCACCTACAACTTCCCGCAGGATCGCGTGACCGATCACCGCATCGGCCTCACGCGCCACAACATCTTCGGCTTCATGGCCGGGGAGATCGACGACGTCATCGACGCGCTGTCGGCCCACGACGAGGCCGAGCGCCTGGCCGAGTCCCAGGCCACGGGGAAGCCATGAAGCACAGCGTCGAGGTCGAGATCGCCGGTCAGCGCCTGACCATCCGCAGCGACGAGGGCCCGCAGTACGTGCAGGAGCTCGCCGACTACGTCGACGCGCAGCTGCGGCAGCTGGTGCCGGGCGGGCGCGCGAGCTTCAACCTGCAGCGCGCGGCGCTGCTGGTCGCGATCCAGCTCGCCGACGAGCTGTTCCGCGAGAAGGATCTCCACCGTCAGTTCCGTCAGCGCGTCGCGGCCAAGCTCGATGCACTGGAGCTGGCGCTGGCCGATCACGAACGCCGCATGGACGAGCTGGGATGAGCGAGCACGACTTCACCTCGCCGGCGCTGCGTGATCTGGCCGCGCGCGGCTTCATCGAACAGGTCTCCGACGCCGCGGCGCTCGACGCCGCCATGGCCGCGGGGCCGATCACCTTCTACATCGGCTACGACCCGACCGCGGCGTCGCTGCACGTGGGCAACATGGTCTGCGTGATGGCCATGCGCCGGCTGCAGCGCCACGGCCACCGCCCCATCGTGGTGCTCGGCACCGGCACCGCGCGCATCGGCGATCCCAGCGGCAAGAGCGAGACCCGCCGCCTGCTCGACGCCGAGACCATCGCGCGCAACACCGCCGGCATCGCGCGCATCTTCGGCACCGTGCTCGACGGCGAGCCCGCACCGCTGGTGCTCGACAACTACGACTGGCTGTCGCAGCTGGGCTACATCGAGTTCCTGCGCGACGTCGGCGTGCACTTCACCGTCAACCGCATGATCGCGACCAAGACCTACCGCGATCGCCTCGACGCCGAGCAGCCGCTGTCGTTCATCGAGTTCAACTACCAGCTGCTGCAGGCCTACGACTTCTGGCGGCTGTTCCGCGACCACGGCTGCACGCTGCAGCTGGGCGGCTCGGATCAGTGGGGCAACATCATCGCCGGCGTGGAGCTGGTGCGGCGCATGGCCGCGGGCAAGGGCGGCGCCGCGGCGCAGTGCCTGACGTTCCCGCTGCTGACCAACGCCGACGGCGCCAAGATGGGCAAGACCGAGCGCGGCGCGGTGTGGCTCGACGCGAGCATGGTCTCGCCGTTCGACTACTACCAGTACTGGGTCGGCTGCGACGACCGCGACGTGCGGCGCTTGCTGGCGATCTTCACCGACCTCGCGATCGAGGAGATCGACACGCTGTGCGCGGCCCAGGGCGCGGCGCTGCGCGAGGTCAAGCACCGGCTCGCGCTCGAGGCCACTGCGATCTGCCACGGCCGCGCCGCAGCCGAGGCCGCACAGGTGGCCGCACGCCAGGCCTTCGGCGGCGGCGACGACTGGAGCGCGGTGCCGCTGGTGACGCTGCCGCTGGCACGCATCCGCCTGGTCGATCTCGTGGTCGACCCGCGCATCGGCGCGTTCCCCAGCAAGCGAGCCGCGCGCGAGCGCATCGAGGGCGGCGCGGTGCGGCTGGGCGGCACCGTCGTGACCGCGCCCGAGCACGAGCTCGCGGCCGCGGATCTGGGCGGCGAGCCGCTGCGCCTGCAGGCGGGCAAGAAGCTGCGCGTGCGCGTGGCGCTGGTGCCCGAAGACTGATCGCGGCGACGCGTCAGGGCTCGCGCAGCACCGCGACCGCGTCGGCGATCGCGTCGAAGCCCGGCCGCAGCGCCAGCGCGGCGACCGTCGCACGCGCGCGGCGGGCCCCGGGCACGCCGTGCCACAGCCCCAGGCAGTGGCGCGTGACCGCGTGGGGATCGCCGCCGTCGCGCTGCCACGCGCGCGCGCGCTCGATCACCGCGCGCGCGACCTCGGCACGATCGCCCGCGGGGGGCTCGCGCGCGAACACGACGCGATCGAGCTCGCGGAACGCCCACGGATCGTCGTAGGCCGCACGCCCGACCATCACACCCGCGGTCGCGTCGGGCCCCGACAGGTGCGCGCACGCCTCTGCCAGGGACCGCACGCCGCCGTTGTAGAGGATCGGCAGCTGCGGCCGCGCACGCGCCAGCGCGTGGACCTCGGCCGCGCGCAGCGGCGGCACGCGGCGGTTGGCCGCCGGGCCCAGGCCACCGAGCACGGCTGCGCGCGCGTGCACGATGACGCGCGCGGCACCGGCCGCGTGCACTGCATCGACGAACGCGTGCAGCGACGCGGTGTCGTCGCGACCGGCGATGCCCAGCCGGTGCTTGACCGTGACGTCGACACCGCAGCTCGCGACCATCGCCGCGACGCACTCGGCCACGCGCTGCGGCTGGTCCATCAGCCGCGCGCCCCACTGGCTGTGCGCCGCCGCGGGCGAGGGGCAGCCGCAGTTGAGATCGATCTCGACGAAGCCCGCATCGGCGCCGGCGCGGGCCGCAGCCGCGAGCAGCCGCGGATCGTTGCCGCCCAGCTGCAGCGCCAGCGGCTGCTCGATCGCGTCGTACGCCAGCGCGGCGCCGGCACGGCCGGCCACGATCGCGGCCGCCGCGACCATCGGTGTGTACAGCAGCGCGCCGCGGCTGAGCTGGCGGAAGAACCACCGGAAGTGGCGGTCGGTCCGGTCCATCATCGGCGCGACGGCGAAGCGCCACGGCGGCACGGGCGGCGCAGCCATGCCGCGATCATGCCGAAAACCCCGCCGGGTTGGTGCTACCGTCGCGGCCGATGGCAGCGCTCGCGATCATCGGCTGCGGCTGGCTCGGCACCGCGATCGCCAACGCCTACCGCGGCGAGCTCGTCGCGACCACGCGCAGCGGCGCACGACCGCCCGAGCTGCAGCCGCGGATCCCGGTGGTGGGCTTCGACGTGCTCGGCGCGACCGCGCTGCCGCAGCCGCTGGCGCAGGCCCGCGCGTGGGTGGTCGCGATCGCCCCCGGGCCCACGCAGGATCGCCGCGCGCTGTACGTCGAGGGCGCGCGCCGGTTGGGTCGATGGCTGCCGGCGCTGGCGCGGCTGGTGTGGCTGGGCTCGACCTCGGCGCTGCCCGATGTCGACGGCGAGCTGGGTGAGGACTGCTTCGCGTGGCCCGACGACGATCGCGGCCGCGTCCAGCGCGAGGCCGAGACCGTGATCGACGCTGCGTGCGCGGACGCGGGCGTGCCGCTGTCGCTGTTGCGGCTGGGCGGGCTGTACGGGCCCGGCCGCGAGCTCGCGCGGCTGTACCTGCGCGGCGAGGCGCCCGCGGCTCCGCTGCCGGGCGACGGGATGACCGCGACCAACCTCGTGCACCGCGACGACGCGGTCGCGGCGGTGCACGCCGCGATCGAGCTGCCGCGCGAGCGCAGCGGCGTCATCCACGTGGTCGATGGCGATCACACGCCGCGCCGCGAGATGCTGGCGCGGGCCTGCGCGGCGGCGGGACTGCCGGCGCCGCAGTGGTCCGCGCCCGCGGGCCCGCTGCGCGGCAAGCAGGTGCGCAGCGATCGCCTCGGGCCGTGGCTGGGCGTGGTGCCGCGCCCTCGGCCCGGTGCCTAGTCCCCCGCGGTGAGACCCGGCGGCGCGCCAGCCCGGTCCTGCCCGAACGGGCGGCCTCGCACGCGGCGCCGCGAAGAAACTTCGCCCGCAGCGGTTGCGACTCTCCAAGCGGTGCTTAGAGGTACACGTCCATGAGCCCGGTCGCGCTGGCGGTGTCCGAAGCCCTCCCCGTCCCCGCAGCGACCGAGTCGGTCGATCTGCAGCGCCTGCAGGACGAGCTCGAGGAGGTCGCACAGCAGGCGGCGCAGGCCCGCGCGCAGGGCCTGGGGCTCGATCGCGCGGTCCGGGATCCGCGGTTGCCGGCCTTGGTGTCGTTTCATCGCGACCTGCGTGACGCGCTGTTCGTCGAGATCGACGAGCCCATGGTCGGTTGGATCGGCGAGCTGCGCGACGGCGTCGGCGACAGCCCCGGCAAGCTGCAGCGCTTCGCCGACGCGCTGGCCAACACCGCGCGGGGCGAGGACGCGAGCGCACGCTCGCGCGCGCTCGCGGAGCTGCTGGTGTTCGAGGCCGTGCGCCTGCGGCTGTGCGTGGCGATGTGGAGCAGCGAGGACTACGAGCGCAGCGGCGGCCACGACGACGACATCGACGCGGTCGCGTGGGCCGAGGTCGAGGCGATCCTGGCCGATCCGCAGCTGGGCCAGCACGGCGTGCGACCGCTGCAGGTGATGTTCGCGGCCGCGTGCGTCTCGCTGTTCCGCGGCGCCAACGCCCGCATCGACGAGCTGCGCCGCAGCTCGCAGGACGTGCACGATCAGCTGGGCGTGCGCGCGCGGCTGCGGGCCGCGTTGCGGGAGCTGCGGCTGCCCGAGGCGGTGCTGCTGGAGAACGCGCTGTCGAACCTGCTCGGTGAGGATCGGCTCGAGCTCGAGGCGCTGCAGGCGGCGCATCCGCTGGCGCTCGACGGCATGTCGCGGCAGGCGATGGACCAGCGGGTCTCTCGCGGGCGCCGGGCGCTCGGCGCCGGCCCGGGCCACTGGCCGCGGCGGCGTCGCCCGGCGCTGTTCGATCTGCTGCGCGACCGCGACGACGACGACGACCGCGACCACGACGACGGCTGAGCGAAGCGACCGCAACCTCCGGGATCCCGCGACCGGCTCGGCGCGGCGAGAGCGAGCGGAGCTTGCCGTGCGCGCACGCAGTCGCGCGCGGGACCCCGCCGCCGCCGCGCCGCGCGACCGGTCGATGTGCGGCCGGCCGAGCTGGACTATGCTGCAGCGGCGATGTCGGCGGCGCGCGCACGCAACCTCCGCCTGGCGCTGGTCGTGGGCTTCGCCGCGCTGGCGCTCGTCGTCGATCTGTGGACCAAGGCGTGGGTGTGGCTGGAGCTGCGGCCGCGGCCGCACCCGCCGCGCGTGGTGATCGAGGGGTTGCTGCAGCTGCAGTACGCGCTCAACACCGGCGCGGCGCTGGGCCTGGGACGCGAGCAGCCGTGGTCGCGCCCGGTGCTGGTCGCGGTCGCGGTGGTGACGGTGGTGTTCGTGGTGCGGCTGGCGTGGCGCTGGCCCGATCGCGGCTGGCTCGCGTCGTGCGCGATCGGCCTCATCGTCGGCGGCGCGCTCGGCAACCTCCACGATCGACTCGTGCGCGGCGTGCTGGTGCCCGGCGAGGGCGTGCGCCACGGCGTGGTCGACTTCATCGTGGTGTTCTGGGCGCCCGGTCGCGCGTGGCCGGCCTTCAACGTCGCCGACATCGCGCTCACGATCGGCTTCGTGCTGATGGCGGCGGCGCTGCTGCGGCTGCGGCGGACGAAGGGATCCTGAGGCCGTGCACCCGACGCTGTTCTCGCTGCCGTGGGGCGGCACCGCCAACGCCTACGGCACGCTGATCCTGCTGGGCACGCTCGCGAGCATGCCCGGGCTGTGGTGGGACGCCGGCCGTCGCGGCATCGCGCCGGACAAGCGCGCGTCGTTCTTCGTCGACTTCTACCTCGCGCTCGCGCTGGGCGCCTACGTCGGCGGGCGCCTGCTGCACGTGCTGACCGTGCCGGGGGCCTACCTCGCCGAGCCGTGGCGACTGCTGGTCGCCGACGGCACCGGCTTCGTCTTCTTCGGATCGCTGCTGGCGATCGTGGGCTCGTGGGTGTGGCTGTCGCGGCGCTACGCGGTGCCGCTGTCGACGCTGTTCGATCTCGCGGCGACGTGGATGGCGCTGGGCCACGGCTTCGGTCGCCTGGGCTGCTTCTTCGCCGGTTGCTGCTGGGGCGCGCCGACCGACGCGGCCACCGGCATGCAGTTTCCCGCCGACTCGATGGTCGCGCTGCACCACGGTGCGGCGATGGACGGCGAACACACGGTGCCGCTGCACCCGGTGCAGCTGTACGAGGCCATCGGCCTGTTCGTGATCGCAGCGTGGTTGGTGCGCACGCGGCTGCGCCGCGGCGTCGAGGCGCCGTACCGCCAGGCCAGCCGCTACGCGCTCGCCTACGGCGTGCTGCGCTTCGCGACCGAGATGCTGCGCGGCGACGACAGCCGCGGGCTGTTGCTGTCGCTGCCGCTGCCGCCGCTGGCGCGGCTGCTGCACGTGCCGGCGACGCAACCGCTGCTGCTGTCGAGCTCGCAGCTGCTCGCGGCCGCGCTGGTGGCCGTGGGCATCTGGGGCCTACGACGCACGCGCAGCGCGGCCGCCTGAGCGCCGCGGACGGCGGAACCGCCCGCCGTGCGACGCCGCCAGGGGGTTTGCTATGCTCCCGCCGCGCATGGCCGACCCGACCCCGACACCCGCGACCCCGGAACCGTCCCGCCGGAGTCGGCTGGTGCTGCTCGCCATCGTCGTCGCGGTCACGCTCGGCCTCGATCTGTGGAGCAAGGCCTGGGCCTGGGAGGCGCTGCGCACCGGCGACAGCGTCGAGGTCATCTCGGGGTGGTTCTACTTCGAGTTCGGCTTCAACACCGGCTCGGCGTTCAGCTTCCTGCGCGACGCGAGCTACTCGCGGCAGATCTTCATCGGCGTCACGATCCTCGCGCTGTTGTACATGGCCAAGCTGGCGATGACGCTGCCCACGCGCTGGGCCTCGGCCTACCTCGCCATCGGCCTGGTCTCGGGCGGCGCGATGGGCAACCTCCACGACCGCCTGGTGCGGATCATGGACGTGCGCGGCGAGCCCCGCTACGGCGTGGTCGACTTCATCAAGGTCTTCTACTGGAAGGACCAGCCGTGGCCGACGTTCAACGTCGCCGACATCGCGCTGGTCGTGGGCGTGGGCCTGTTGTTCATCTTCCTGACGCGCCACGGCGAGGCCGTCGACGCGCAGGCGAAGGACAAGGACAAGGCCAAGGGCGACGCCAAGGCCGAGCCCGCCGCCGCGGCCGCGCCGAAGAAGGATGCCGCGCCGATCGAGCGAGACGAGCGCGCGGCACCGGAGCCCGACGCACCGTCGGCGTGATCCCAGCCCGCCGCGATCACGGCGGCGCGAACGCCCGCAGCTTGGCCCAGGTCTCGAGCCGCTCGGCCTCGGCCTCGCTGTCGAGCACGATGCCGCCGCCGGCGTGCAGCTGCAGGCCCTGCGCGTCGACCAGGCCCGTGCGGATCGGGATGCTCATGCGCAACCGCTGCTGCGACAGCCACAGGATCGCGCCGCAGTAGACCCCGCGCGGCACCTGCTCGAGCGCCTCGATGATCTCGATCGTGCGGCGCTTGGGTGCCCCGGTCACGCTGCCGCCGGGCACCATCGCGACGACCAGCTGCGCCAGCGTCACGCCCTCGCGCAGCTGCGCGTGCACCTCGCTGACGAGGTGGTGCACGGTCGGCAGCGACAGCGAGGTCGGCGACGCCGGCGCGCGCACGGTGCCCGGCCGCGCCAGCCGACCGAGATCGTTGCGCACCAGATCGACGATCATGACGTGCTCGGCACGATCCTTTTCGCTGCGCCACAACGCCTCGAGCTGCGCGCGATCGGCCGCCGCGTCGCGCTCGCGCGGACGCGTGCCCTTGATCGGGCGGCTCACGGCGTGGCGGATCCCGGCGTCGTCCTCGTCGACGTCGAGCAGCGTCTCGGGCGAGTTCGACACCACCCACGCGTCGTGCAGCTGGATCAGCGCGCCGCGCTCGGCGGGCGCGCGCCGGCGCAGCGCGCCGTAGATCGCAGCCACCGCGGGTGCCAGTTGCGTCGGCGGTTGCAGCCACGGCGCGACGAAGCGCTGCGCGAGGTTCACCTGGTAGGTGTCGCCCGCGACGATCGCTCGCTGGGCCGCGTGGACCTGCGCGCGGTAGTGCTCGGCGGACCACAGCGCCTGCGGTGGCTGCAGCGGCCACGGCGGCGCCGCCGGCATGGGATCGCGCGCGGCGTCGAGCAACGGCTGCAGCGCCGCGGTCGGCTCGCGGGGCTGCGGCGGCGCGTCGGGGCCCCACGTCCACGCGTCGCGGTAGCGTCGCAGCACCACGCCCGGCAGCCGTCGCGGTCGCGGCGTCCGCCCGAGCACGAGATCCGCGGCGAAGTCGTAGCTGATCACACCGACCCACGGCACGCTGGGCTCCTGCCGCCACAGCGCCTCGGCGGTATCGAACAGCGCGAGGCTGTCGCCGACCAGCTCGAGCTCCGGCTGCAGCCCGATCATGCCGCGGCCATCGTCGCCGCCGTCGAGCCACGCGAAGCCGCCGGTCGAGGCCGCCGCGCACGCCAGCGCCGCGGCGGCGCGCCGCGTGGGATCGGCCAGCAGCGCCGTCGCAGGCTCGTGCGAGACGGCCACGCTCAGCTCGCGCGCTGCTGCTTGAGCGCGACGCCGAACTCGACGGTGTACGTGACCGCCGACCACAGCGACAGCGCGAGCGAGACGTAGAGGAAGCCCATGCCCACGACGTGGAAGTCCATGGGATCGGGCACCAGCGGCATGCGATAGCTGTAGCGCGCGAGCACGCAGCAGATCCCGACCAGCTGGAACACGGTCTTCATCTTGCCGCCCTCGCCCGCGGCGATGACGACGCCCTGGTTGGCCGCGACCGAGCGCAGGCCCGAGATGTAGAAGTCGCGCCCCAGCATCACCACGACGATCCACGGCGGCAACAGCCCGACCATCACCAGCCAGACCATCACCGACATGGCCATGAGCTTGTCGGCCAGCGGATCGACGAACTTGCCGAACACGGTCACGAGGTTGCGCGAGCGCGCCAGCCAGCCGTCGAGGATGTCGAGGCCGCTGGCGGTCGCGAACAGCAGCGCCGCGGCGAAGTTGCGGATCGGATCGGTCGGATCGATGAGCACCAGCACCGGCGGGATCAGGAACAGTCGCCCGATGGTGATGAGGTTGGGCAGGTTGAGGACCTCGCGCTTGAACGCCTCCCACGCCAGCGGCCGGCCCGCGCCGGCGCCCTCGCTCACGGCGCCCTCCCGGCAGCCGGCAGCACGCCGGACTCGGGCCGACGCCCGCCACCGGGATGCGGTCCGGTCGGCAGCGACACGAACACCGCGCCCTCACCCTCGCAGTGCAGGAAGCCGATGTCGGGCTCGAGGTGCGGCACGACGTTGCCGACCCAGCCGACGAAGCCCGAGCGATGCACGCGGTAGGGACGCTCGGGTGCGATCTTCACCGCGACCAGCTCGCCGGGCACGCGCACCGCGACGGCGCCCTCGCCTGCGATGCGCACCAGCGACACCGTGCGGCCCGAACGCGGCAGCTGGCCGACGTCCCACATCAGCGTGGACTCCATCGCCCAGATGTAGCTCTCGACGAAGAAGCACAGATCGCGCTGCAGCTGCAGCGGCAAGAAGCGCTCGTGCTCGCGCGAGAGCACCAGCTGCCCCTCGCCCTCGAGCGAGACCAGGCGCTGGAACACCTCGGGCACCGCGCGGCCCTGCATGCGGCGGTTGACCGCGCGGATGTCGAGGTTCTCGCTGCACAGCAGCACCGCCTCGGTGCGCGTCATCATCTCGCCGCGAACGGTGACCATGAGGTGGCCGTCCGCCGTCAGCGACAGCGTCGGCGTGTCGCGTCCAGGGTTGAGCAGGCGCCCGAACGCGAACTCGGTCACGCCCGGGATCGGCGGCAGGTGGGGCACGTGCGGTCGGCAGCCTACCGCATTTGCACGCAGCCCGCGGCGTCGCGGCGCGGCCACGAGGCGCCGCGTCGCCGGCATCACTCCGCGAGGTGCCGCGCGGGCGCCCGTCGCAGCGCCGAGGCCTCGCCGGCCTGGCGCTCGTAGGCGTAGAAGCGCCGCAGCACCGAGCGCACGTAGGCGCGGGTCTCCTCGAACGGCGGCACGCCGCCGTACTTCTCGACGTTGCCGGCGCCCGCGTTGTAGGCCGCGAGCACCAGCACCATGTCACCGCCGTAGCGGTTCGCGAGCAGCCGCAGGTAGCGCGCACCGCCGTGGATGTTCTGCGCCGGATCGAAGGCCTCGCGCACGCCCAGCGTCCGCGCGGTCTTGGGCATCAGCTGCATCAAGCCCATGGCGCCCGCGCGCGAGACCGCCGAGGGATTGTAGTTCGACTCGGTGTGGATCACCGCGCGCAGCAGCGACTCGGGCAGCTGATAGCGCGACGACGCCGTGCGGATGAGGCTGTCGTAGCGGTGGAAGCGCTCGGCGCCCAGCGCCACCGGCTCGTCGTCGGCCGGGCGCCGCGGCGCACCGCCGCGCTCGGGCGTCGCGTTGCCCGGCAGGCTCTTCCACAGCTGCCAGCCGCCCTGCCGCTTGCCCGGCAGGTTGGTCACGTGGATGGTCCCGTCGCCGTCGACGTAGCGCCAGTAGTTGTTGCGGTTGCCGCGGGCCACGGCGTCCCCGGGCGTCACGGACGCCAGCACGGTCGCGAGCACGGCTGCGGTGGCACGCACCCCGGCAGCATAGCCCGCCGCGGGGTCGCGGCGCACGATCTCGGGCAATCCGCGGGGTCCAAGGCGGCGCCGGCGGTGCCGGCCACCGGCCGTGACCGCGCGCGCGGATCATCCTGCTAGAGTCCCGCGCACCCCCCGTGGCCCACGAGATCCACCGCAGCGACGTGCTCGTGCTCGGCAGCGGCCTCGCCGGCCTCTACTTCGCGCTCGAGGTCGCCGAGCGCCACAGCGTCACGCTGCTGACCAAGACCGTCCCCGAGAGCAGCAACACGCAGTGGGCCCAGGGCGGCATCTCGGCGGTGTTCGACGAGGACGACTCGGTCGCGTCGCACGTCGACGACACGCTGCGCGTGGGCGCGGGCCTGTGCCATCGCGACATGGTCGAGCACGCGGTGGAGCTCGCCCCCGCGCTGGTCGAGCGGCTCGCGAACGTCTACGGCGTGCGCTTCGATCGTCTGCCCGACGCCGATCGCTTCGCGCTGGGTCGCGAGGGCGGTCACAGCCACCGCCGCGTCGTGCACCACCTCGACACCACCGGCGCCGAGATCGTCCGCGGCCTGCTCGCCGCGGCGCAGCGCCACCCCAACATCCGCATCCTGCCGCACCAGATGGTGATCGATCTGCTGTCGTGGTCGAAGGTCGACGGCAGCCGCGGATGCTTCGGCGCCTACAGCCTCGACGTGCCCAGCGGCCAGGTCCACAGCCACGTCGCCGACGTCACGCTGCTGGCGACCGGCGGCGCGGGCAAGATCTATCGCTATACCAGCAACCCCGACGTCGCCACCGCCGACGGCGTCGCGATGGCGTATCGCATCGGCGCCACGGTCGGGAACCTCGAGTTCATGCAGTTCCACCCGACCTGCCTGTTCCACCCCGGCGCCGGCAGCTTCCTGGTGTCCGAGGCGGTGCGCGGCGAGGGCGGGATCCTGCGGCGCAAGGACGGCTCGGCGCTGATGGACGGGCGTCACCCGATGGGCAGCCTCGCGCCGCGCGACGTGGTCGCGCGCGAGATCGACGGCGAGCTCAAGCGCACCGGTGAGCCGTGCGTGTTCCTCGACGTCACGCACCTCGACGGCGACTTCGTCATCAAGCGCTTCCCTGCGATCCATCGCCGCTGCCTCGAGCTGGGCATCGACATGCGCACGCAGCCGATCCCGGTCGTGCCCGCGGCGCACTACATGTGCGGCGGCGTGCAGGTCGACACCCGCGGCCGCACCGACGTGCCGGGCCTGCTGGCGGCCGGCGAGGTCGCGCTGTCGGGCATGCACGGCGCCTGCCGCCTGGCCAGCAACAGCCTGCTCGAGGCGGTCGTGCTCGCCGCCGGCGCAGCCGAGATCTGCGACGAGTTCCGCCGCAGCGCGCCCAGCCACGTCGCGCAGTGGAACGACGGCGACACCGTCGACTCCGACGAAGCGGTGATGGTCAGCGCCAACTGGGGCGAGGTCCGTGCGGCGATGTGGAACTTCGTCGGCATCGTGCGCTCGAACAAGCGGCTCGAACGGGCCAAGCGCCGCATCGAGCTCATCCGCGAGGAGATCCGCGAGTACTACCAGCGTCACCGCGTGACCCGTGATCTGCTCGAGCTGCGCAACATCTCGCTCGCGGGCCACCTGGTGATCGAGTGCGCGCGGCGGCGGCTCGAGAGCCGCGGCCTGCACTACAACCTCGACTATCCCGACAGCGAGCCCGCGTTCGCGCGCGACACCCTGTTGGCCAAGCGTCAGGGGGCGGTGCCGTGACGCGCACGTGGGTGCTGGCGCTGTGCGTGCTGGCGGCGTGCCGCGGCGGTGGCCGCGAGCTGCACTCGCCCGCGGCGGTGCGCGCCGCGTATCTCGATGCGCTGGCCAAGGACGATCCCAAGGCCGCCTACGCCCTGCTCGCGCCGCAGCTGCGGCGACGCGTGCCGTACGAGTCGTTCGCGGCGCGCTGGCGTGCCGATGCGGCCGAGCGCGCCGCGATCGTCGAAGCCGCGCGCGCCAGCAGCAAGGGTCGCGATCGTGTGGCCGTGGCACGACGCGCGACCACGGTGCACGAGGGCGGCGTCGTGCTGCACTGGGCCAAGATCGGCAAGCAGTGGTACGTCGTCGATGGACTGCCGGGCGATCCCCGCGCGAGCACGCCGGCGGAAGCGATCCGTGGCTTCCTCGCCGCGATCGCACGCGCGGAGCTCGGCGGCGCGCAGCGCTACCTGTCCGACGAGCTCGCCGGGCGCATGCGCGAGGACTTCGCGGCGCGGGTGGACGCGATCGAGGCCGCGCTCGAGGTCCCCGGCGCGATCGAGCTCAGCGACGATCTCTCCCGCGCGCAGCTGCGCTACGAACCCCAGCGGGTGCTGACCCTCGAGCAGACCCCCCGCGGCTGGACGATCACCGGGCTCGAGTAGGCAGCCTCGGTGGCTACTGCAGTTGCCGGGGCCCCGGCGGCGCCTTGGCTACGGGGGTTGCCAGGCGCTGCCCGCGGCGCGGGCTCGCCGCCGACTCCGGCCCTGCGGCGCAGCTGTTTTCGGGTATGCGCCCCAGTCCTACATCGAGGCATGGAACTTGCTCAACGGGCGGCGCCGGGCGCATCGCCCGTTCAGGAGAGCCACCGATGGAGCCCTCGTTTCGCGTCGGAGACAAGTCGGTCTACCCCACCCACGGCGTCGCAGACGTCGTGGCGGTCGAGAAGAAGACCGTCGGCGGCAATGACCTGTCCTTCTATCACCTGCGCGTGATGGGCTCGGGCCTCAAGATCATCGTGCCGGTGCACAAGGCCGCGGAGAACGGCATGCGCCCGGTGGCGGACGAGGCCGAGGTGGACGAGCTGTTCGAGCTGCTGCGGGACCACGAGGTCCCGTGCGACCGCCAGACCTGGAACCGCCGCCATCGCGGGTTCATGGAGAAGATCCGCACGGGCTCGCTCTTCGAGGTCGGCGAGGTCTACCGCGACCTGTCCCTGCTCAAGCAGACCAAGCAGCTGTCCCACAGCGAGAAGCAGATGCTGCGCACCGCCCGTGACCTGCTGGTCAAGGAGCTGTCCGTCGCGCGCGCCGCCAGCGAGGACCAGGTCGCAAAAGAGCTGGACTCGATGTTCAAGAACTAGCAACCTCCGCGGCTGCGCCCTCGCCCTGCGCGCGAGGGGCCAGAGTCAGGGCCATGAGGAACGACCCGCCCGTGGAGAACGCCGACCACCTCACGCTGCAGATCTGCACGGATCCCTGGGATGAGGTCGAGGTCGACGCGTTCGTCTGCCCCACCAATTCCGCAGGCAACATGTCCTTCTACCCCGCGGCCAAGATCCGCGAGCTGGCAGGGGGCGACGTCGAGACCCTGGTCCGCGAGCACACGCCGCTGGCCATCGGGGCCGCGTTCGTGACCCACGCCGGCAAGATGAAGGCCAAGCACCTCATCCACGTGCCCAACACCGAGGAGCCGGGCGGCCGGGTGCAGGTCGAGGACATCCTGCGGGCCACGGCCGCGGTGATCGTCGCCTGCCAGGTCAAGGGCTTCACGTCGGTCGCGATGCCCCTGATGGGTGCGTTCGAGACCGGGATCCCGGCCGAAGAGGCCGCGCGCGCGATCCACAGCGAGTTTCGCGCATGGCGCGGCGACAAGCCGCTGCGGGTGGTCTTCATGGCCAAGGACGCCGACGAGGTCGAGGTGTTCGAGATGGCCATCGAGGGGACCGCCTAGCAGCCCCCCGGTCCCGCGGGACCGGGCATCGACGCCGCCGCCGCGGGCCCGCCCGGGCTGCATCCGCGCGCTCGGGCGCCATCGCGCGCTTGCTCCGGCTGTGATACACCCCGGGCGCAACGCTCCTCGATGGCTGCCTCGTACCTCCCCGCGCTCGTGTTCGTGATCTTCGCGGTCGGTTTCGGCGCGCTGATGCTCGGTCTGACGATGGTCCTGGGTCCCAAGCGGACCTCGGCCATCAAGGACGAGCCCTTCGAGTGCGGCAGCGAGCCCATCGGCAGCCCGCGCGTGAAGTTCAGCGTGAAGTTCTACCAGGTCGCGATTCTCTTCCTCGTGTTCGACATCGAGGTCGCGTTCCTCTACCCGTGGGCATCGCTGTTCCGCGAGCTCTCGTGTACCGGGGCGCTCGACGCCGCCGGCGTGTGCACCAGCGGTGCGAGTCTGTTCGGGCTCGTCGAGATGCTGGTCTTCCTGGTCGTGTTGGTCCTCGCGCTCGCCTACGTGTGGCGCAAGCGTGCGCTCGACTGGGCGTGATCCCGAAGCGGCGGACGAGCACGAGCCCACCGCCGATGCCCCAACCCCCGGCCCCTCACCGAACGACGGAGGATCCCATGTCCGAACCCGGTGCCAGCTACGTACCGACGGTGCTGCAAGACGCGGTGAACTGGGCGCAGAAGTACAGCCTGTTCACGTACCCCTTCGCGACGGCCTGCTGCGCGATGGAGTTCATGTCGACCATGGGCTCGCGCTACGACATCGCGCGCTTCGGCGCCGAGTTCCCGCGCTTCTCGCCGCGGCAAGCCGATCTGCTCATCGTGATCGGCACCATCACCGAGCGCCAGGCGCCGGTGCTGCGCCGCATCTACGACCAGATGCCCGACCCCAAGTGGGTGATGGCGTTCGGCGTGTGCGCCTCGACCGGCGGCTTCTATCAGAACTACACCGTGATGCCGGGCGCCGACCAGGTCATCCCGGTCGACGTCTACGTGCCCGGCTGCCCGCCGCGGCCCGAGCAGGTGCTCGACGGTCTGATGGCGCTGCAGCGGCGCATCCAGGAGCACCGCGGACACTGCCAGCAGCAGATCGGCAACACCGCCGCGATCGGCTACACCGACCGCCGCAAGCTGCCGGTGCTGCAAGACGGCACGAGCATGACGCTGCTGCCCGAGGAGCGCATGCCGCAGGACGGGAGGGTGCGCTGATGGCCCAGCGATTGCTCGATTTCCTCCACCGCGAGCGCGCCGCGGCGCTGGTCGAGAGCGGCAGCCACGTCGGTGACGAGATCGCCGTGGTGCACCGCGATCACCTGCTCGACGTGCTCACGCTGCTGCGCGACCACGCCGACACCAAGATGAACATGCTGTCGGATCTGACCGTGGTCGACTACCTCGGCCAGCAGCCGCGCTTCGAGGTCGTCTACCAGCTGTACAGCCTGGTCCACAAACATCGCCTGCGCATCAAGGTCCGCATCGACGACGGCGAGGAGCAGTGCTGGGTGCCCAGCGCGTGCAGCCTGTGGCACGCCGCGAACTGGGCCGAGCGCGAGGCGTGGGACCTCTACGGCGTGCGCTTCGAGGGCCACCCCGATCTGCGCCGCATCCTCATGTACGACGAGTTCGTCGGCCACCCGCTGCGCAAGGACTACCCGCAGAACGGGCGGCAGCCGCTCATCCGGCGCCCCGATGCGCCCGCGACCGACGATCAGACCACGCGCCTTCTGCCCGACAGCCACGATCGCCGCGTGAGCTGAGCCCGCCCCGAGGAACCATGAGCGCACCCACCACCCCCGCGCGCCCGCTGGCCCAGAACGCTGCCGAGACCTACGACGCCAAGGGCCGTCAGGCCGGCGAGCTGTCGCTGTCCCCGTCGATGCAAGCGTTCGCCGATCAGGCCGAGCGCCTGCCCACCGACGAGCTCATCGTGAACATGGGCCCGTCGCATCCCGCGATGCACGGCACCGTGCGCGTGGTGCTGCGCATCGACGGCGAGACCATCAAGGACGCCGACGTGCAGGTCGGCTACCTCCACCGTGGCTTCGAGAAGGAGAGCGAAGGCGCGACGTACACGCAGATCTTCCCGTACGTCGACCGGCTCAACTACGTCTCGCCGATGCTCAACAACGTCGGCTTCGCCATGGCGGTGGAGAAGCTGCTGGGCATCACCGCGCAGATCCCCGAGCGCGCGGAGTACATCCGCGTGATCGTCGGCGAGCTCTCGCGCGTGGCCGACCACATCACCTGCATCACCGCGTCGCTGGCCGAGCTCGGCGGGCTCACGGCGTTCTTCTGGGGCAACCGCGCGCGCGAGCACATCTGGGAGCTGCTCGAGGACGTCTCGGGCGCGCGCATGACCCACAGCTACTGCCGCATCGGCGGCGTGGCCTGGGATCTGACCGCGGACTTCGAGGACAAGGCCCGCGTGAAGATGACCAAGATCCGCGGCCTGGTCGCGGACATCCGCCGGCTGGTCGAGCGCAACCGCATCTTCCTCGATCGCATGGAGGGCGTGGGCTTCATCTCCGCCGAGGACGCGATCAGCTACGGCATCACCGGCCCGTGCCTGCGCGGCTGCGGCATCGCCTACGACGTGCGCAAGGACCATCCGTACTCGGTCTACGAGCACTTCGACTTCGACGTGCCGATCGCCGACGGCTGCGACAACCTCGCGCGCTACCTGGTGCGCATCGAGGAGATGGAGCAGTCGCTGCGCATCGTCGAGCAGGCCTTGGTGCAGATCCCACCCGGCGCCGTCATCGTCGACGATCCGCTGATCGCGTTGCCGGCCAAGCGCGAGGTCTACAACTCGATCGAGGGCATGATCGCCCACTTCAAGCACATCATGGACGGCCTGCGCGTGCCCGAGGGCGAGGCCTACAGCTACACCGAGGGCGGCAACGGCGAGCTGGGGTTCTACATCGTCAGCGACGGCTCGGGCCGCCCGTACAAGAACCGCTGCCGTCCGCCGTGCTTCTACACCACCGCCGCGCTGCGCCAGATGATCCTCGGCTCCAACATCGCGGATGTGGTGCCCATCTTCGGCTCGATCAACATGATCGGCGGCGAGTGCGACCGCTGATGCCGCTTCCGACCTCGCGAGACTCCCGACCATGACGAGCTCCGATCCGCCCGCACCCAGCCGCCCTCGCTCGGCGACCATCATCATGCAGCCCGAGCCGCCGCCGCCGCCCGCGGCCGCCCGCGCCGCGACCGCGACGACGGTCAAGCTGCCCGACAACAAGCCCGCACCGGCCCCGGCCGCGCCCAACCTGCCGGCGACGCCCGAGCCCGGCGGCGCGACCGTGAAGCTCGTGATCGACGGCGAGTCGCTCGAGGTCCGCAAGGGCACCAACGTGCTCGAGGCGGCCAAGCTGCTGGGCAAGGACATCTGCCACTTCTGCTACCACCCGGGGCTGTCGATCGCGGCCAGCTGCCGCCAGTGCCTGGTCGAGATCGAGAAGAACCCCAAGCTGCAGCCGTCGTGTCAGCAGATCGTCGCCGAGGGCATGGTCGTGCACACCGAGAGCCCGGCGGTGCTGGAGTCCCGCCGCGCGCTGCTCGAGTTCACGCTCAAGAACCACCCCATCGACTGTCCCATCTGCGACAAGGCCGGCGAGTGCACGCTGCAGCGGCACTACATGAACCACGACCACCAGCTCACGCGGGTGGACGTGCCGAAGATCCGCAAGCCCAAGCACAAGGACATCGGCCGCGAGATCGTGCTCGACGCCGAGCGCTGCATCCTGTGCTCGCGCTGCATCCGTTTCTGCGAGGAGATTCCCGGCACCGGCGAGCTGGGCATGACCTTCCGCGGTGACCACGAGATCCTCGACGTCGCACCGGGCCACCCGCTCGACAACGCGTACTCGATGAACGTGGTCGACATCTGCCCGGTCGGCGCGCTGACGGCCAAGGACTTCCGCTTCGCCATCCGTGCCTGGGAGCTGCGCAGCACGCCCAGCACCTGCACCGGCTGCGCGACTGGCTGTGCCATCGAGATCCACCACAAGCACGAGGAGGCCTTCCGCCTGGTGCCGCGGCACGATCCCGACGTGAACGGCCACTGGATGTGCGACGAGGGCCGGCACACGTACAAGACCACCGACCCGGCCAAGCGCGTCCGCTACGCCCGCGTCGACGGCGAGGAGGTCTCGCTGGGCCACGCCATCGCGACCGCGGCCCGACGGTTGCGCGCGCGCGGCAAGAAGGTCGCCGCGGTGTTCTCCGGCACGGCGACCTACGAGGCGAACGCCGCGCTGGCGGACCTCGCGGGCCTGCTGGGCGCCGAGCGCTTCGTGGTCGGCCGCGCGGCCGGCAAGACCGACGCGCTGCTGCGCGACGCCGACAAGAACCCCAACATCCGCGGTGCCATCACCGCGGCCGGCAACGCGCGGCACGAGGGCGAGCTCGCGCTCGAGCTGGCGGGCCGGGCCTACGACGCGGTGCTGTTCGTCGACGGCACCTTCGAGCTGTCCGAGGTCGTGCGCAAGACCGTCGAGTCGATCACCTCGGTGGTGCTCGCCGACCGCGTCACGCCGCTGGTCGAGGCCTGCACCATCGTGCTGCCCACCACCAGCTGGGCCGAGACGCTCGGCACCATGATCAACCGCCAGGGCCGCCTGCGCGTGCTGCAGCCCGCGTGGCGCGCCGAGGCCGACCGGCGCGAACCGGCCGATCTGATCCGCGAGGTCGCCCTCGCGATGGGCGAGCGCGACCTCGGCAGCAGCCGCGATCGCACCCGCGCCATCGCCGAGCTGCACGACCACGCCGAGCTGCGCCGCCTGACCGCCGATCCGGTCGCGGCGCGCCCCACCCTGCTCCGCTTCTCCCACAGCCGCGGCTGAACCATGCACGCCCACGCCCACCGCCTGCTCGCGCTCCTGCTGCTCGTCCTGGTCGGCCTGCTCGGACCCACCGCCTGCGCCGATCCACCGTCGGCGACGCGCGCCGCGGCGTCGGTGCGGACCGAACCGCTGCAGGTCATCTTCCACCCCACCACCGGTCCGGTCGAGGTCGCGATCGTCAACACCTCCGAGAAGCCGGTGGCGATCGGCGACTTCCGCATCGAGGGCGCGGACTGGGCCTCGTTCAGCCTCGTCGATCCGATGCAGGCCGGGGTGCTGCGCCCCGGCGATCGCACCACGCTGCGCGTCGCGGTCGACGCGGCGTCGCTGCGCGGCCCCGGTGAGCCGGTGCACGGCTCGGTGGTCGAGAGCCGCGAGGAGCTGCCCGAGATCGGGCCCAACGACTACCGCCCGGGCTCGGCGTACCTGAGCTTCCGCGCCTCGGGCACCACCGCGACGGTGCCGCTGTCGCTGGAGTCGCCGTCGTGGACGTCGACGTACCTGTGGCCGGCGCTGATCAAGGTGCTGGCGCTGGTGCTGGCGTTCATCATGCCGCTCGCGTCGCTGCTGACGTGGATGGAGCGCAAGCAGAGCGCGATGATGCAGGACCGCGTCGGTCCCAACATGGCGCGGATCTCGGTCGGCAACTTCACGCTGCGCGCGTGGGGCCTGCTCCACATCGCGACCGACGGCCTCAAGATGCTGTTCAAGGAGGACTTCGTGCCGCGCCGGGCCCACCGCGCGCTGTACACCCTCGCGCCGCTGCTGGCGTTCGTGCCCGCGATCGTGGTCTTCGCCATCGTGCCGTTCGGCGATGCGCTGTGCTACGGCCACATGTTCGACTCGCTGAGCCAGGCCGACGTCGACCAGTGCGCCGCCGGTCGCGGCGGCACGCCGCTGCAGATCGCGCAGATCGACGTCGGTCTGCTCTACTACTTCGCCATCGCCTCGCTGGCGACCTACGGCACCACGTTGGCGGGCTGGTCCAGCTACAACAAGTGGGCCGTGCTCGGCAGCCTGCGCGCCTCGGCGCAGATGATCTCGTACGAGGTCGCGATCGGCATGACCATCGTCGGCGCGCTGCTGGTCTACGGCACGCTCGAGCCGCACGCGCTGGTCAAGGCGCAAGAGGCCGCCTACTGGGGCGTGGTGCTGCAGCCGCTGGCGTTCGTGCTGTTCTTCACCGCCGCGATCGCCGAGACCAAGCGCGCGCCGTTCGACCTGCCCGAGGGTGAGTCCGAGATCATCGGCTACTTCATCGAGTACTCGGGCATGCGCTTCGGCCTGTTCTACCTCGGCGAGTTCATCGAGGTGGTGTTCGTGTCCGCGATGGTCACGACGCTGTTCCTGGGCGGCTGGAACCTGCCGCTGGGCATCCTCGGCGCGCACGGCTTCTCCAGCGCGCTGGCGTGTCAGCTGTTCTTCGCCGGCGCCGGCGTGGCGCTGACGGTGACCGGCGCGGCGATCTGGCGCGCGAGCAAGCACGCCGAGGGCGTCGCGTCGGTGCTGGTCGTGATCGGCACGATGCACCTGGTCGTCGCGGTGTGGTCGATGTTCACCGGCTGGGGCACCGCGCTGCCGCACGTCGCGGTGGTCGCCGTGGGCCTGCTGACGTGGGGCCTCAAGGTCCTGGGTCTGTGCTGGCTGCAGCTGCTCATCCGCTGGACGCTGCCGCGCTTCCGCTACGACCAGCTGATGAGCCTGGGCTGGAAGGGCCTGCTGCCGCTGTCGATCGCGAACATCGTGCTCACGGCGTTCGTGGTCTACGCGCTGACCCCGTCCGCGCCGGCCCCGGCCGCCACCGACAAGCCCGTCGCCGAGGCGGGCGCCAAGCCTGCGGCGCCTGCCGCTGCGGCCCCACCCGCGGCCGCCGAGCCTGCCGCGCCC
This sequence comes from Nannocystaceae bacterium, assembly GCA_019694555.1. GTDB lineage: Bacteria > Myxococcota_A > Polyangia > Nannocystales > Nannocystaceae > Xiheibacterium. The sequence continues at coordinate 25,849 of JAIBBS010000021.1, read as the reverse complement.
GCGGCCGGCCGCCCCGCCGCCGCGCCCACGGACAACAAGCCCGCCGCCGGCCACTGAGCGCGCAAGGAGCATCGACCATGACCATCGGCGTCAAGAAAGTCTCGCTGCAGCGTTCGATGCGAGACCAGATCTTCCTGCCGGCGATCCTCGAGGGTCTGCTGACCTCGGCGCGCCACTTCTTCAAGAACACCATGACCAAGGGCATGGGTGACGTCGACACGATTCGCTACGGCGAGCCCGACGTCGATCCCAAGACCTACTACCCCGCGCGCTACCGCGGCGTGCATCGCTTGATGCACCGCGAGGACGGCTCGGTGCGCTGCGTCGCGTGCATGTGCTGCTCGACGGTGTGCCCGGCGAAGTGCATCCACATCGTCGCGGAGGATCGCCGCGACGACGCCGAGAAGGCGCCCGCGAGCTTCGTCATCGACGAGCTCAAGTGCGTGGTCTGTGGCCTGTGCGTCGAGGCGTGCCCCTGCGACGCGATCCGCATGGACAGCGCGCAGCACATGACGCCGACCGAGGAGCGCGCCGAGGCCGTGCTCGGCAAGATCGAGCTGATGAGCCGCGGCTCGCGTTCGGTCGCGGTGCAAGGCGGCCACGGCGCGGACTATCGCGCCACCGAGCCCGCCGCCGATCCGCGCTTCCCGACCGCCCGCTGATGCGACCGCGCCGGCCCCCGCGGCGCCGCGTTGTCAAGCGCAAGCCGCCGCACGATCGGCGCCCGATCGCGCGGCGCCGATCGTGATGCACGCTCGCATCGTCGGCGACGCCGCGAGTTCGGGCTGCACGCGTCCTCGCATCTGCTAAGCTGTTCGATACCTCGGGCCGCGCTCGGCGTTCGAGTTCTACCTACTCCGTTCAACCCGGGAGCCGCCTCTGTCCGTGGGAGTGCAAGCCCGTTCGGCGGGAAGCCCGAAGCGGTCATCGTGGTGCCCACCTGCCATGGTAGGGGTTGAACTGGAATCGCCGAGCGCTGGTCCGGGGGCCTTCGGCCCGTCACGCGTCAACCCGCCGCGGTCGCGCGCAGCAGCTCGATCGCGTCGCGCAGCCGCATGCGCGTGCGGTCCTTGCCGCACACCGCCAGGGTGTCGAACAGCGGCGGCGCGGCCGTGCGCCCCACCACCGCGAGGCGCAGCAGCCCGAAGATCTCCTTGGTCTTCCAGCCGGTGCGCTCACAGAAGCCGCGGGCGAAGCCCTCGATCGACTCCTTGGTGAAGCTGCGCGCGTCCTTGTCCTTCTCGATCTCGTCGAGGAAGCGCTGCAGGATCTCGATGACCTCGTCGCGCGTGCGGCCTTTGAGCGTGAACTCGGGCAGCACCGGCCGCAGGTCGATCGAGCCGCCGAAGAAGAACGCGGCGAACGGCACGAAGTCGTCGAGCCGCTGCACGCGCTCGCGGCCGAGCTCGACGATGGCGTGCAGCCGCGCCGGGTCGAGCACGTCGCGCTGCAGCCGGGCCACCAGCGCCTCGACCGACATCGCGCGCATGTCCTCGCCGTTCCACGCCGCGAGCTTGACCGGATCGAACACCGGCCCGCCGACCGACAGTCGCGACAGGTCGAACTCCGCGATGAGCTCCGCGAGGCTGAAGCGCTCGCGATTGTCGGCCATCGAGAAGCCCAGCGTCGCGAGGAAGTTGAGGAACGTCTCCGGCAGGTAGCCCAGCGCGCGGTAGTGGAACACCGACACCGGGTTCTTGCGCTTGGACAGCTTGCTGCGGTCGGCGTTGCGCAACAGGCCCAGGTGGTAGAACTCCGGCGGTTCCCAACCGAAGGCGCGATACAGCAGCACGTGCTTGGGCGTGGACGTGAGCCACTCCTCGCCGCGGATCACGTGCGTGATGCCCATGAGGTGATCGTCGACGACGTTGGCGAGGTGGTAGGTCGGGAATCCGTCCGACTTCATCAGCACCTGGTCGTCGATCTGCTCCACGCCGAAGCGGACCTCACCGCGCAGGCGGTCGTGCACGACCACGTCACCGCTGCGGGGGATCCGCATGCGCACGACGTGGGCCTCGCCCGCGGCCGCACGCGCGGCGCCCTGCGCCGGCGGCAGATCGCGGCAGTGGCCGTCGTAGCCGGGGTGCTCGACCTTGGCGGCGAGCTGAGCCTTGCGCACCGCGTCGAGCCGCTCGCGGCTGCAGAAGCAGCGATAGGCCTCGCCGCGGGCGAGCAGCTGCTCGACGTGCTCGGCGTAGATCGCCAGCCGCTCGGACTGACGGTAGGGCGCGTGGGGTCCGCCCTTGTCCGGGCCCTCGTCCCAGTCGAGCCCGAGCCAGCGCAGCGCCTCGAAGATCGCGGTCTCGCTGCTGCGCGAGGAGCGTTCCTGATCGGTGTCCTCGATGCGCAGCACGAACTGGCCGCCGTGGCGGCGCGCGAACGCGAAGTTGAACAGCGCGATGTAGGCGGTGCCCACGTGCGGGTCACCCGTGGGGCTCGGCGCGATGCGTACGCGGGGCGGCATGCGGCCCGGGACCTCGGTCATGCCGACGCTCCTACCACAAGCCGGCCCAGGCCGTTACACTGGCGGCCGATGGGCGAAGAGACCATCGACGAGGCACTCGTCGACGTCGTGTTGCAGACGGTCAGCCGCCGCGTGCTCGAGCGCGCGGGCTCGGCCGTCGAGCTGCTCGAGACGCTGATCCACGCGCAGGGTCGCGTCGTGCGTCGCGACCAGGAGCTGTGGGCCGGGCACACCGTGCTCAACTACGATCGCGAGCTGCTGCCGCGGGTCGCCCGCGCGAGCAGCCTGGGCGTCTCGGTGTACCTCGGCAACCGCCGCATCGCGACGTATACGTCGCTCGACGCCGGGCCCGCGCCCGAGGTCGGCGCGTACGCCGAGGCCGAGCTGGTCGAGACGGTGCTGCGCAAGCGCCAGCCCTACCGCGGCACGCTCGAGTGGAACGGCCGCGCGACGATGCTCGCGGCGCGGCCGCTGTTCGCCAGCGACAAGCCCGAGGAGTACGGCCCCATCGGCATCCTCGAGGCGTTCCAGGACACCGCGACCTTGCGCGAGATGCTGGCCGCGAGCTGGCGCCGCGGCGCGGCCGAGGACCCCGCCGCGGTCGCGCGCGCGATGCACCACGAGCGGCTCGCTGCGATCACCGAGTTCGTGGACGACGTCGCGCGCCGGCTGCAGCTGTTGGCGCTCAACGGCAACATCATCGCGGCCCAGGCGGGCGATCACGGCCGCGCCTTCCGTGTCGTCTGCCGCGAGCTGGGCAGCCTGGCCGAGCAGTCCAAGGACGTCGCTGCGGAGGTGCGCCGGCTGGGCGAGGACACGCGTCGCGCGGCCGAGCCCGCGGGCGGCAGCATCGAGGTCGAGCCGGCCTGATTCGCGTGCGGATCGCGAACCGATCCCGCCAGCTCCGGCTCGGGACCCGCCGCGCACGAGCCCGCGCGCGGGGTCAGTTCCGCTGTGATTTCGTAGGGTTGGATCGAGCCGGGCCGCGTCCGGGCGACCCACCCCCGAGAAAATGCCTGCATTTTCGGGGTCTTTGATGCTTGTTGCTAAGATTCCCCCGTGCTAGGTCACGTGCGAGCGTCGGCCGGAGTTTGAGCATGGATCAGATCTTCGAAAGCCATTTCGGTGGGAATCAGAGCTCGAGCAACGGCGGCGAGACCGACGGGTACTGCCCCAAGTGTAGAGCCGATACTCAACACATCATTCTCGAGAGCTACGCGGACGAGATTCGCCGCGTGCAGTGCGCTGTGTGCGGGGACACCCACGCCTTCAAGCCCCCGCGCGGCGGCGAGGACGACAACCCCGAGCCACTGGCGGCCGCGAAGCGCCGCGGCGCGAAGAAGCTCGACTGGCTCGAAGGGATGAACGCGTACTCGCTCGACAACGCGGTGCGCTACTCCCCCAAGGCTGAGCTCTCGGTCCACCAGATCGTGGTCCACCCCACCTTCGGTGTTGGCTTCGTCTGCGAGATCGCAGGCGAGCAGAAGGTCGAGGTCATGTTCCGCAACAACCTCCCGCGTGTGCTCGTGCACGGACGCGGCGAGACCGAGGCGGAGCGTCACGGCGAGCGCGTCCCCGAAGAAGAGGTCCGCCAGCTGCTGGGCCTCGAGCTGGGGCCCTCGCCCGAGGAAATCGCCGCCGAGCGCGAGCGCCGGCTCGCCGAGGAGGAGGCCGAGCGCCAGCGCGAGCGCGAGGAGAAGCGCCTCGCCGCGGAGCGCGAGCGTGCGGCCCAGGCCGAGCGCCGCGAGGAGGAGCGTCGTCGCCGCGAGGAGGAGCGCGAGGCCAAGCGGCGCGAGCGCGACGAGGAGCGCGAGCGCAAGAAGCAGGAGCGCGAGCAGGAGCGCGTGCGCAAGGCCGAGGAGCGCAAGCTCGAGGCCGAGCGCAAGCGTGACGAGCTGCAGCGTGCCCGCGACGACGAGCGTCGCCGCAAGGACGAGGAGCGCGAGGCCAAGCGGCTGGAGAAGCTGCAGGAGAAGGAGAACGCCCTGCGCGAGAAGGAGAAGGAAAAGGAGCGTCTCGCCAAGGAGAAGGAGAAGGCTCGCCTGGCCAAGGAGAAGGACAAGGAGCGCCTGGCCAAGGAGAAAGAGAAGGAGAAGGAGCGCCTCGCCAAGGAGAAGGAGAAGGAGCGCCTCGCCAAGGAGAAGGAGAAAGAGAAGCTCCGTCTCGCCAAGGAGAAGGAGAAGGACAAGGAGCGCCTCGCCAAGGAGAAGGAGAAGGAGCGCCTCGCCAAGGAAAAGGAGAAGGAGCGCCTCGCCAAGGAAAAGGAGAAGGAGCGCCTCGCCAAGGAGAAGGAGAAGGAGCGCCTCGCCAAGGAAAAGGAGAAAGAGAAGCTCCGTCTCGCCAAGGAGAAGGAGAAGGCGCGCGCGGCCAAGCAGAAGGCGGCCAAGAAGCCGGCGGCCAAGAAGGCAGCCAAGAAGCCCGCGGCCAAGAAGCCCGCGGCCAAGAAGGCGGCCAAGAAGCCCGCGGCCAAGAAGCCCGCGGCCAAGAAGCCGGCGGCCAGGAAGCCGGCGGCCAAGAAGCCGGCGGCCAAGAAGCCCGCAGCGAAGAAGCCGGCGGCCAAGAAGCCCGCGGCCAAGAAGGCGCGCAAGTAGGCCGCCGCGGCGCCCGCCATGCGCGATCACGACGAGCCCGCGCCACGTCCCCGACCCTGGCGCGGGCACCTCGAGGCGCGCGTCGACGGCATCACCAGCGCGGTGCTCGTCTTCCCGCTGCTGCTGGTCTACCAGCTCGGCATCCTCACCGGCCGCGGCCAGAACGGCGTCGACATCCTGACGCGGTCGCTGGTCGCGGTGGCCGAGCGCGACCTGTCGAACTACCTCGCGATCATGGCCGCGATGTTGGCCGTGTACGCCGCGACGTTGGTGTTGCTGGCGCGGCGCGGACGCTTCCACCCGCGCGCGTTCGCGCCGGCGCTGGCGGAGTCCGCCGTCTACGCGTTGTCGATGGGCACGCTGATCCTGTTCGTGATGGACCAGCTGCTCGGCGTGACGCCGGGCCTGTCGCTGGGCGGCAACGCCGGCGTCGACGTGCTGGTCATCTCCGCCGGCGCCGGCTTCCACGAGGAGCTGATCTTCCGCGTCGGCATCATGGGCGGCTGCGCGTGGCTGCTGACCGGCATCACCGGGCCCCGGCGCGCGTGGCTGGGCGCGCTGGTGATCTCGTCGTTGGTGTTCGCGCTGGCCCACCACCTGGGCCCCAGTGGCGAACCGCTGCGCTGGGCGCCGCTGGTGTACCGCACCCTCGCGGGAGTGTTCTTCGCGCTGGTCTACCAGATCCGCGGCTTCGCGGTCGCAGCGTGGACCCACGCGCTGTACGATGTCTACGTGCTCAGCCTCGCGTGAGCGGATCGCCGCGCTGCGATCACGCGACGATCGCGGTGATCTGTCGCGACGGCTGCAGCAGCGCGCGCGCCAGCGCGGTGACGTCGGTGGCGCGCACCGCCTCGATGCGCCGCGCGTAGGCGAGGTGCGCGGCGTAGCCCAGGCCGTAGATCTCGTTGAACGCCATCGACGAGGCGATGCGACCGCGTCGCTGCAGCGCGGCCTCGGCCTGCCCCACCAGGTACGCCTGCGCGCGCTCGAGCTCGAGCGCCGCGATGGGCTCGCGGCAGATCCGGGCGCGCTCGCGCTCGAGCGCTTCGCGGGCGCGCACGAGCTTGTCGGGTGAGGTCGCGGCGTAGAAGGCGACGTGGCCGGCGTCGAGCCCCTCGGTCGACGACGCCGACACGTGATAGACGAGGCCCTGCTCCTCGCGCAGCGCGGTGAACAGGCGCCCGACCTGACCGCCGAGGATCATCGTAAGAACCTCCATCGTCCACACGCGCGGATCGGCGAGCGTCAGCCCCGGCCACGCCAGCACCACGTGGGCCTGCTCGCGACGGCGGCGCACCCGCGCCACCGCCTCGGGGCTGCGGCGCGGCGCCGGCCCGGGCCAGCGCCCCAGCGCGCGCGCGGGCTCGGCGTCTGCGAGCAGCTCGGCCAGCAGCTCGATCACACCCTGGGGATCGACGTCGCCCGACAGCGCGAGGCAGCCGCGACCGATGGGGTAGCTGCGCTGCCACGCCCGTCGCAGCGCGCCGGCGTCGATCGCCGCGAGCGTCTGCGCGGTGCCACGGCGCTTGCGGCCGTAGGCGTGGGCGCCGTACAGCCGCGCCGCCGCGGCCTCGAACGCCAGGCCCGCGAGATCGTCGCGATCGGCCGCGAGCTCCTCGAGCGCGAGCCGACGCTCGTGCGCGACCTCGTCGTCGGCGAAGCGGGGCCGCAACGCGCACTCGATCATGCGGCGCAGCACCAGCTCGCGGTCGCCCGCGAGGCACTCGAAGTGCAGCCCCACGCTGTTGCGCCCCGAGATGCCGTCGAGCGCCGCGGCGCAGCCCTCGATCTCGCGCGCGAGCGCGTCGCCGTCGCGATCGACGGTGCCGCGGGTGAGCAGCGCCGCCATCACCGGGCTGATGCCGGCGTGGCGCGCGGCCTCGATGCGCTGGCCCCCGGGCCACACCAGCCAGCCCGCGGCCATCGCCAGGCTCGGATCGGGGGCGATGCGCACGCGCAGGCCGCAGTCGAGCTCGGCGCGGACGATGCCGTCGCGATCACGCTGCAGCGTGGGGCGACGGCGATCGCGGCCCGCACCGCGCAGCCGTGCGGTCAATCGGCGGCCCAGCGCGCGCGCGCCCGCGGCATCGATCTCCGCGGCGGGCAACACCACCGCGACCGCGGCGCGGCCCGGCGCGAGCAGGCGCGCACACGCGTCGCGCACCTGCTGCGGCGTGATCGCGGCCAGCTGCGCGAGGTAGCGGCGATCGAGCGTGAGCTCGCCGCCGAGGCTGAGGTAGTAGCCGATCGCGTGCGCGATGCCGCCTGCGGTCTCGCGGCGGTAGACCACGTCGCTGCGCAGCACGGCGCGCGCGCGGTCGAGCTCGTCGGCCGGCAGCGGCACGGCGGCCATCCGCCGCAGCTGCTCGAGCATGGCGCCGATCGCCGCTTCGAGCTTGGCCGTCGGCGCGTGGCCGCTGACCGCCATCGTGCTGGCCTGGCGTCCGGCGAACAGGCTCGCGTGTGCGTCGGTGACCAGGCCCTGCCGACGTCGCAGCTCGCGCGACAGCCAGCTCGACTCGCCGTAGCCCAGCACCGTCGCGGCCAGCTCGAGCGCGCACGCGTCGGGATCGGGCCACGGCGGCGCCTGCCAACCCAGCGCGACGTGGGCCTCGTGCACGTCGTCGCGCCGCACCACCACCGTGGGCTCGGTCTTCGCTCGCGGTCGTCGCAACGCGCGCACGGGCGGACGCGCCTCGAACTCGCCCAGCACCCGCGTCGCCGCCCGCAGCACGCGCGCCGCCGGCAGCGGGCCCGCGACCACCAACGCCAGGCGCTCGCCGCCATAGTTGCGCTCGAGGAAGCCACGCAGCCGCGCGGTGGTGTGGGCCGCGACCTCGGGCGCGGTGCCCAGCACCGGCCGCGCATAGCCGTGCGCACCGTACAGGCCGGCGGTCATGTCCTGCATCGCGCGCGAGGCGGGATCGTCGTCGTACTGCTTGATCTCCTCGAGCACGACCTCGGCCTCTTGCGCGAGGTCGGCGGCCGCCGGCCGGGCATGCGACAGCGGCCGCACCAGCGCGTCGAGCACGGCCTCGAAGCCGGGCGCCGGCACGGTCGCGTGGAAGACGGTCTCGTCGTGGCTGGTGAACGCGTTGACGTCGCCGCCGGCGGCCTCGACCGCGGACGCGATGTCGAGCCGCACGCCGTCGAGCACCAGCGGCTTGAACACCATGTGCTCGAGCAGGTGGGCGATGCCGTGTTCACGCGGGCCTTCGTCCGCGGTGCCCGCGAAGACCCACAGCTGCACCGCGACCGTGGCGGCCCCGGGTCCGCGACGCGGCGTGGTGTGCACGACGACGCGCGCGCCCGATCGCAGCCGCCGGACCACCGCGTCGATGCCCTCGGGACCGACCTCGGGGCGCGTCGTCGCTGCGCGGCGGCCCCCGGTGCGCGCGGTGGACCGTCTGCGCTCGCGCGCACGGCCTGAACCGTTTCGCAGTGGGCCTGAAGGATGGACCTCGGGGTCGTGGGGTCGTCGCTTCACCGAGTCGGATCGTGGTCCTGCGGGTATGTTACCGTGCCATCGTCGTTCGGTCTCCCACGACCACCCCGACGGCCCATCGTGCAGATGCTCGATCACGAGGCCCCCGCGCCCGTCGCCCCCGCCACCTTGCCCTGCCCTCTGCCGGGTCGGCACAGCCGCGAGCCCGCCGAGCTCACCGAGTTCCGCACCAACGCGGCGGACGAACGCGCGTTCCATCGCCTACGGCGCCAGTACCGCGACGGTGAGGACTGGCGATCGCTCGCGACGCTGCTGTTGCTGCACGCGGCGGCGGTCGACACCGCGAGCACCGAGGCGCGCGCGAAGGCGGCCGAGCTGTGCGTGCAGGCCTACGAGCTGTGGCTCGAGCGGGTCAAGGATCGCGAGGAGGCCGCGCATGCGCTGGCGCGCGCGCTGCAGCTGCGACCCGGCAACGCGCGCGCGCACGAGCGCCTGCGCAAGCTGTACGAGCTGCTGGGCGCGCACAAGGAGCTGGTCGAGCTGCTGCGCTGGCGCCTGCAGACCCAGCCCGCCGGCAGCGACGGCGCGCCGCTGCACTTCGAGCTCGCAGAGCTGCTCGAGCAGCACTTTCTCGCCATCGGCGAAGGCGTGCGCCACTACGAGCGCGTGGTCGAGCTCGATCCCGGCCACGCCAAGGCCGCCGATCGCCTGATCAAGCTGTACCTCGCCGCGGGGGCGTGGAGCGCCGCGGCGACGCGGCTGTCGTCGGAGCTCGCGCGGGTCGAGAGCACCGCCGAGCGCACGCGACTGGCGGAGCTGCACCGTCGCCTCGCCGCGATCGAGGCCGAGCACTTCGACAACGTGCCCTCGGCCGCGCGTCACCTGCAGGCCGCGCTCAAGGCCGTGCCCGACGACATCGACGCGCTGCGGGCGTTCGGCGTGCTGTACCTGGCCTCGGGCAAGGCCACCGAGGACGGCGTCACCAAGGCCGCGGACATCTTCTACAAGGCCGCCGAGCTGGCGCGCCGCCGCGGCGACAAGCCGCGCGCGCTCAAGCTGCTGCGCCGCTCGCTGATGCTGCTGCCGGATCACCAGCAGGCCTCGGCCGCGCTGGAGAACACGCTGATCGACGCGGAGGACTGGCTCGCGCTCGACGAGCTGTACCGCGAGTGGCTGTTCCACTTCTCCGGTCCCGACGCGGTGCCGCTGCAGCTGCGGCGCGCCGACCTGCTCGACCGCCGGCTGTACCGCCGCGAGGAGGCGCGCCAGCTGTTCGAGGAGGTCAGCCGCTACCAGCGTCCCGACGACGAGTCGTGGCGCCGGCTCGAGCAGATCTACGCCGAGAGCGGCGATCACTGGGCCCTGGTCGCGCTGCTCGACGCGCAGATCGAGCGCATGCCCGACGAGGTCCCGACCGAGACGCTGCTGCGCGCGGCCGCGGTGTGCCGCGACGAGCTCGGCGACGAGGAGCGCGCGGCGGTCTACTACTACAAGGTGCTCGAGCGCGAGCCCTTCAACGCCGCGGCGTTCGAGGGCTACAAGGAGCACTGGCGGCGCAAGCACAACTGGACGCAGCTGCGCGACCTGGTGCTGTACCAGATCGAGCAGGCCGCGGCGCAGCCCGAGGGCGAGAGTCCCTACGAGCAGCGCGGCTTCGCCGAGGAGTTCGTCGAGCTCGCCGACATCTGCGAGCGCCGCCTGGGTGACATCGACGGCGCGCTCGATGCCTGGGGTCGACTGCAGGTCGCCTACCCCGACGACCAACGCCCGGCCAAGCACATCGCGCGCATCGAGAAGCGCGCGCGCATGTGGGACAACATGGTGCGGGTCCAGGAGGCCGAGCTCGAGCGCACGGTCGACCCGGCCAAGCGCCTCGACATCCTCAAGCGACTCACGCAGGTCTACCGCGATCGCCAGGTCAATCCCGACCGCGCGATCGAGCTGTACGGCGAGATCCTGCAGCTGTCGCCCAGCGACATCCAAGCCACGAGGGCCCTGACCGCGCTGTACGACCGCGCCGGCGACTTCGAGCGCGTGATCGAGATGCTGCGCGACCAGCACGACCGCTCGCGCAGCGGCACCGAGCGCGTGGCCTTGCTGCGGCGCATGGCCGAGATCTGGCACCACGAGCTCGGCGAGCTCGAGCACGCCGAGTGGGCGTGCCGGCAGATCCTCGAGCTCGCGCACGACGATCGCGAGGCGATGTACCGGCTCGAGCAGCTGCTCGAGGAGCAGGGCCGCTACACCGAGCTGCTCGAGCTGCTGCAGCGCGAGGTCCCCGGCGCGGGCTCGCCCGAGGCCAAGGCCAAGCTGCTGCGCCGCATGGCCCGCATCTGCGACCTCGACCTGCACGACGAGGACCGCGCCGCGTCGCTGTGGACCGAGCTGCTCGAGCTGCGTCCGGGCAACCTCGAGATCATCGACAAGCTCGTGCTCGCCTACGCCCGCGCCGGCCGCAACGAGGAGCTGGGCACGCTGCTGGGCAAGGCCGCGGGCTCGCCCAAGACGCCGCTGGTGCGCCAGATCGACTACCTGCTGCGGCTGGGCCAGCTGGCCGAGGCCGCGCTCGACGATCCGCTGCTGGCGCGCTCGTCGTTCGAGCGGGTGCTGCGATCGCGACCCGATCACCGCGGCGCGCTCGAGGCCCTGGTCCGGATCTACCGCCGCGAGGATGCGTGGCAGCCGTTGGTCGCGGTGCTGGGCAAGCTGCAAGAGCTGGCCGAGACCGAGGACGACGCCTTCCGCATCGCGTGGGAACGCGCCGAGATCCTCGGCGACCAGCTCGACGATCCCCAGGGCGCGGCCGAGCTGCTCGAGGGCCTGGGCGAGGATCTCGCGCTGGGCCGTCGCGAGGTCGCGCAGAGCCTGCTCGAGCTGTACGAGCGCGCCGGCGCGCACCGCAAGCTCGTGCGTCAGGCCGAGCTGATGCTGCTGGCCGCGACCTCGGCCGAGGAGCGTCGTCGGCTCTACGGCACCATCGCCAACACCTGGTTGCAGCACCTGGGCGACAAGCAGGCCGCGGTCGCGGCCTACGGTCGCTTCGTCGCCGAGTTCTCGACCGACATCGAGGGCCTGGCGACCATGGCGCGGCTGCAGCACGAGACCGGCGACCACGAGGCCGCGATCGCGACGCTGCAGCGGCGGCTCGAGCTCGCCGGCGACATCGCGACCCAGACCGCGACGCTGCAGCAGATGGCGACCATCGCCGAGCAGGACCTCGGCGACGGCGCGCGCGCGCTCGAGCTGCTGCGCCGCGCGCTCGCCGTCGATCACTTCGACGCCGGCCTGGTCGCGCGCATCGGTCGACTCGCGCAGGCCAAGGGGCTGTGGCGCGAGCTGCTCGCGATCGACGAGGAGCGCTACGGCTACCTCGGCGAGGCCGGCATGGTCGAGGCGCGCGTGCAGCTGTGCCTCGAGGCTTCGACGATCGCGCACGAGCGCTGGGGCGACCCCGCGTTGGCGTTCGACTGGGCCCGCCGCGGCTACCTCGCGGCGCTCGAGTCGGATCTGAGCCTGGGACCGGTGGGCAAGCGCCTGCGCGCGCTCGCGGCCGAGCACGGGCTGTGGCGCGAGCTGCTCGACGCGTTCGATCGCGAGCTCGCGGTGCTCGAGCGGCGCGAGTCGGTCGACGCGCTGGTCGCCCGCCTGCGCGAGGCCGCCGGCGTCGCGCTCGAGCGACTCGACGACGCGGCCAAGTCCGTGGGCTACCTGCAGCGGGCCCATCGCGCCGCGCCGCTCGACGAGGCCATCGCGAGCGAGCTCGAGCGCACCGCGCGGGAGCACGGGCTGTGGCAGGCGGTGATCGAGCTGCACGGCCTGCGGCTGGGTCGCGCGGCCTCGGACCTCGGACGCTACGAGGCCTGCCGCGCGATCGCGACGATCTACGAGGACGAGCTGCACGACCCCGAGAAGGCGTTCGAGTGGCTGCGCCAGGCGTGGACCGACCTGCGCGAGCACGACGCCGCGCTGGCCGAGGATGCGTTCGATCAGATCCTCGGCCTGGCCGAGCGCCACCGCCTGTGGGCACAGCTGTGCGAGCTGCACCTCGAGCGGGCCCGCAACGCCGAGGCCGGCGAGCCGACCATCGCGGCGCTGCGCGACGCGGCGATGGTCTTCGACGAGCGCCTGTCCGATCCGCTGGCGGCGCTGCGCGTGCTGGCGAGCGCGCTCGACGAGGCCGGCGGCGACGCGCTGCTGCCCGAGCTCGATCGCCTGTCGCTGTCGGTCGACGAGCGCCGCGACGGCGCGCTGCCGCCGGTGGGTGCGCTGGCGCTGCTGCAGCTGCTGCAGCGACTCATCGCGCGCAGCCGCGATCGCGATCGCACCATGGCGCTTTTGGCACAGCGCGCCGAGATCCGCGAGCAGCGGCTCGAGGATCGCGCGGCCGCGATGGCGGAGTGGATGCGGGTGCTGCGGCTCGAGCCCGACGACGAGCGCGCGCTGGCCGAGCTCGAGCGCCTCGCCGACGAGGGCGAGCTGTGGCAGCTGTACCTGCTGGTGCCCGCGGCCGCGCTCGAGGTCGCGCCGCAGCCCGCCGATCAGGCGCAGCTGCTGCGCCGGCTCGCGCAGCTGTACGAAGGCTCGCTGGGCCGCCCCGAGTACGCCCTGCGCGCGCGGCTGCAGGCCTGGCGCGCGCGGCCGCAGCTGCCGCCGCGCGACGGTGACATCGGTGACGAGCACGCGGCGATCTGGCGCCTGGCCGAGCACGCCGGCGGCTACCACACGCCGCCGGTGCCGCGCGATCCGATGCTGTTGCCGACGCTCGCGCCGCCCGAGGTCGCCGACCTCGCGGCGTGGATCGGCGCCGGCCTCGAGCCGCGCCTGATCGAGACGCTGCCCTCGCCGCACGCACCGCGGGTCGAGCTCGCCGCACCGATGCGCGTGGTCGGTGGCAACACCCAGGAGCTGCTGGTCGCCGATGCCGAGTCGGTCGTCGTGCGCCCACCCGGCATGCCGCCGCCGCCCGGCGCACTGCCGTTCGCACCGCCGATCTCGGTCGAGCCCGATGCGATCGAGGACGCCGAGATCGAGGTCGACGAGCTCGAGGAGCTCGACGAGCTCGCCGAGCTGCCCACGGTCGATCCCACGGTCGCGGCGATGCAGTCGCAGCTGCAGCGCGCCGACTACACCCGCGCGTCGATCGCCGCGCCGGCCCCGGCCCCGCCGCCGCCGCCACCGCGCTCGCCCGATCAGGGCCTGCCGGCGCTGCCCAAGCTCACCCGCGCGATCCTGCCGCCGCGGCCGCGGGTCGCGAGCGCCTGGGAAGAGGTCGCGCTCGCGTACACCGAGGTCCCCGCCGACAGCAAGGCCGAGAAGGTGGAGGTCGCGCTGGCGCTCGCGCGCCTGTGGGAAGAGGGCGCGCACAACCTCGAGCGCGCGTTCCAGTCGCTCGAGCGCGCGCTCTTGTGGATCCCGCGGCACCCCGAGGCGCTGGCGCGGATCGAGGGCGTGGCCGAGCGCCACGGCGTGCACGATCGCCTGCTGCAGGCCTACGAGCTGCTGCTGGCCGAGTCCGCGCTGCCCGAGCACGTCGTCGCGCACAACCTCCGCATCGCCGAGCTCCACGCCGCGCGCGAGCAGTGGCCGCAGGCCGAGTCGCGCTACCGCGCCGTGCTCGCGGTCGCGCCGCAGCACGTCGGCGCGATGACGGCGCTGCTCTCGATCTACGACACGCTGGCACGGCACGGCGACTGGGCTGCGATCGATGCCGACCTGCTCGAGCTGCAGGCACCCGATCTCACGCTCGACGAGCGCATCGATCGCACGCTGCAGCTGTGCCGCGTGCTCGAGACCCAGCTGGCGCGCCCCCGCGACGCGATCGAGCGGCTCGAGCAGCTCACGCGCGAGGCCCCCGCGGAGCAGCGCCTGCACGACGAGCTGGTGCGGCTGCTGATGAGCAACCGCCAGTGGCAGCAGGCCATCGAGGCGCTGCGCGTCGCCGCCGACAACGTGCCCGACGAGGCCTACCGCCTGCGCGCGCTGGCGCAGATCGCCGAGATCTACGAGCAGCGCCTGGGCCTGCCCGATCGCGCGATCGCGGCGTGGCTCGAGATCACCGAGGTGCGCGACGACGCCGATGCGCTCGCACACCTGCAAGAGCTCTACCTCGCGACCGGGCGCTTCGAACCGGCGCTGCCGATCATCGAGCGCCGCCTGGCCCAGCTCGGCCCCGACGACGGTGCCGCGCGCGTGTCGCTGCTGGTGGCCAAGGCGCGCGCGCTGCAGGAGAGCGGCGGGGACAACGACGCGGCCACGGCCACGCTCGAGGAGCTGGTCCGCACCGCGCCGGACAACGACGACGTCGTGCTGGCGCTGTCGCGGCTGTATCGCAAGCAGGACCGCCACGACGACGGCATCGCGCTGCTGCGGCGGCACCTCGACGAGGCCGCCGCCGGCAGCGACGAGGCCCGCCACGTGCGGCTGGCGATCGCGCTGGCCGACGTGCTCGACCGCGAGGACCACGATCCCCGCGGCGCGATCGGCATCGTGGCCGAGGCGCTGACGCGTCGACCCGGTGTGGCCGCGCTGCTGCGCGCGCAGGGTCGGCTCGCGCGTGCGGTCCACGACGAAGCGCTGCTGGTCGAGTCGCTCGCGGCGTTGCCCGACGCCGACGGCCTGCTCGAGGCCGCCGATCTGCTGCGCACGCGCCTGCGCGACAACGCCCGCGCGGTGCGGCTGTACTCGCGCGTGCTCGCCGAGGCCAAGGTCGCCAGCGACGACCCGGAGTCGCCGCGGCGCCTGGCCGCCGCGCTCGAGGGCCTGGTGCGCCTGCGCGTCGACGACGGCGACATCGGCGGCGCGATGGACTTCATGGATCGGCAGCTCGCCGAGATGCGCGGCCCCACCATCCGCGCGCAGCTGCTGACCGAGATGGGTCGCATCACCTACCGCAGCACCGGCGACGTCGCGGCGGCGCGCCAGCGCTTCGACGCCGCGCTCGCCGAGGATCCCGACTACGCCCGCGCGAAGCTGGGCCTGGGCGAGATGCTGGCCGAGGCCGGGCGCCACGAGGAGGCCGAGGCGCTGCTCGAGCAGGCCGTCGACGCGCTGGGCCTCGGTGGCGATCCCTCGCAGCTGGCCTCGGGGCTGCTCGCGCTGGCGCAGGTGCTCGAGCAGAGCAGCCGCCACACCGACGCGCACCGCCGCCTGACCCTGGCGGCGCGCCACGATCCCGCCAACCTCGAGATCCGCGCGGCGCTGGTGCGCAACCGCGTGCTCGCGGGCCGTCACCGCGAGGCGCTCGCCGCCGCCGATGCGCTCGAGGAGCGACTCGCCGAGGGCTTCGAGCGCACGCCCAAGCAGGTGCGCCTGCTCAGCGACGTGTTCGCGTTCGTGGCCGAGAGCGCGCTGGCACTCAAGCAGGTCGAGGAGGCGCTGGGCCGCTACCGTCGCGCGGCCGAGCTCGATCCCAGCAACCCCAACGCGCTCGAGCCGTTGATCGGGCTGTGCCAGGAGCGCGGCGCGCTGGTCGAGGCCGCCGAGGCCGCGGCCCGACTCGCGCGCGAGCTCGGTGAGCCGCGCGCGCGCGGACAGAAGTTCATCGACGCGGGCATGCTGTTCCACGACGCCGCCGCGGCGCTGGCCGATGGCGGCGAGGCCCAAGGTGGCGCGAGCGAGGCCGACCTTCGCCGCGCGGCGTTCGAGAACATCCGCCTGGGCCTCGAGCTGCTCGAGGAGCACAACGTCGCCGCGCTCGACCGCGCGCAGCTCGAGGTCGCGTTCCGAGCCACCGCGCCGCACGACCCCGCGACCGCGCTGCGCTGCCTCGATCGCCTGCTGCTGCAGCCCGATCTCGGCCGCGAGCGTCGTCACGACCTGCTGCTCGAGGGCGCCGAGATCGCGATGCAGGTGCCCGGTCGCACCGAGCTCGCCGAGCGCTTCTCCAAGCAGGCGCGCGAGCTGCAACCGAGCTCGTCCGCGGCCGTGCTGGCGCTCGCGCGCGTCTACGAAGCCACCGCGCGCGCCGACGAGATCGAGCCGCTGGTCGAGAGCTTCTTCGCGGCGCTGGGCCGTCGCTCCCGCGGCGCGGACGTGCCGACCCGCATCGCGCTGCTGCTGCGGCTGGCCGAGATCCAGCGCGCGCGCCCGGCCAAGGCCATCGCCGCGCTCGAGCTGGCGCTCGAGCTCGATCCGCGGGCGCTGGGCGCCGCCGAGCGCCGCGTGCTCGCGGAGCTGTACGACCTCGCCGAGACCAGCGGCGAGCGCGTGCTCGCCAACCACGTCGAGCTGCTCGCGGTCGACCCGCTCGAGCGTCGCAGCCTCGCGTTCCTCGCCCGTCATCACGCCGAGATCGGCGATCTCGATCGCGCGTGGGCGCTGTACGAGGTGCTGCGCGCGCGCGAGCCCGAGCACGCCGACGCGACCGCGTTCTTCGCCACGCACGAGGTCGCCGCCGGTGTCGGTGGCGAGCTGGCGGTCGCGACGGTCGTGCCCGCACCGCCGGGCGACGGCGGCATCGCCGAGGCCCTCGCGGCGCTGTTCGAGGGCGGCGGCCCGGTGCTGTCGGAGATGCTGCCGCGGCTCGAGGTACCGCCCGACGCCCGCATCTCACCGCTGGGTGAAGGCGTGCTCGCGGCGTGCTGGGGCGAGGTGCTCAAGCGCCTGGGCATGAGCAAGGTCGCGCTCATCGCTCGCCACGGTCTGCCCGATCCCGGCGAGGGCCCCGAGCTCGAGCCCGGTGCGTGGCTCGAGGTGCGCTGCCAACAGCCGCCGGTGATCCTCGCGCACGACGTCGCGTTCACGATCGAGGACGCGCCGGCGCTGCGCTTCGCGCTCGCGTCGGCGCTGTACGCCACCCGACCCGAGGCGGTGTTCGCCCTGGGCCTGCGCCGGGTCGTGCTCGCGCGGCTGCTCTCCGCGCTGCTGCAGGCGTTCCATCCTCGCCACGGTCGTCGCAAGCACCACAAGGGCGACGACGAGAGCGTGCGGCTGGGCCAGGAGCTGTTGCGCAAGCTGCCGATGCGCGTGTCGCGACAGCTGGGCCAGCTGTTCAAGGACCACGAGGACGAGCCCTTCGACAGCGTGCAGTGGCGCGCATGGTTGCGCCGCGCGTCGCACCGCGTGGGCCTGGCCGTCGCGGGCGATCTGGGCGCCGCGATGCGCGTGGTCACCCACCGCGAGGCCCCGCTGGTCGGCGAGGCGTTGCTGGCCCAGGCCGAGCGCGACGACGACCTGCGCGACCTCATCGCCTTCGCCACGAGCGCCGCCTATGCGGCGACGCGTCGCGCGCTGGGCTACGAGGTCCGCCGGCGCGCAGCGGGCTGAGCGAGGGTCCGCGAGGCTCTCAGTCTCTGGAAGAGGACGCTCCGCTTCCTCTCCCCGTGCCGGCCAAGCTGGTCACGGGACCCTCACCCTCCGGTCGCTCCGCGACGAGAGCCCGGTCGCGGCCGGCCTCTCACTCTCTGGAGAGGAAGCTCCGCTTCCTCTCCCCGTGCCGGCCAAGCCGGTCACGGGACCCCTCACCTTCCGGTCGCTGCGCGACGAGAGCCCGTCAGCCTTCGCTGCCGGCCTCTCACTCCATCGCGCCGCCGTCGATCCACGCGTCGATGAGCGCGATGTCGGCATCCGACAGCGGCGTGCCCTCGACGCCGACGGGGTTGCCCATCATGTCCATGCCGAGGTCGAGCGGCATCTGGCGCAGGATCGTGTCGGTGCCGTGGACCGCACGGCTGAGGAAGCTCGCGCCCGAGTCGCCCGGCACCACGAAGTTGGCGTCGCCGCTGTAGACGGGCTTCTGCGTGCTCAAGGCGTTGTAGGACACGCCGGTGGTCAAATCGAGCGAGGCGTAGATGCCCCCGGGCGTGTGGCAGTCGTCGACGCAGCTCGCGGTCCAGATGGGCTGGATCTGCGTGGCGTAGTCGACGTCCATCGGCGCGGTGTCGGATCCGCCCGAGGAGTCGGACGCGGTGGTCGACGCCGAGGCGGTCGCGGTGGCGGTCATCGTCGTCGCCGCCGAGGTGTCGCCGGTGTCCGCGGCGTCGTCACCCGACGCGGGACACGCGGACGCCATCGGCAGCAGCACGACGGAGAGCACAAGCGAAGAGATGCGAAGCGACATGAAGGGCTCCTGGGGCGGGCGATCGCCCACGATGTGCATACCGCAGTCGGCCCGCGCGCGACAACCCTCTGGCGACGCACGACGCACGCGGTGGGCGCGTCATCGACGGGTCAGAAACGACCCTGCACGACCAAGCCCGTGCCACCGCGGCCGAAGCTCGGCGCGATCGACCATGCACGCTCGCTCGCGCGCGCGGCAGCAGACGGTGTCGACTTGCCAGCCTTGCGCTTCTTGGCACCCACGATGATGAGCGGCAGACCCACGGCCAGACCCACCACGGCGACGCCGAGCCCGGCGTAGCCCAGGATGTTGGCGCGCTTGCCGGCCTTGTCGAGATCGGCGACCTCGGGGTCGCCCATCATGTGCTTCTCGACTTCCTTCTGCTTGGACGAGCTGACCGCGAGGCCGCCGACGCCCATGCCCGCGCCGCCGATGCCGATCACGGTGAAGATCGAGCCCGCGGCGATGAAGCCGGTGCCCTCGGCGGGCCCGTCGCCCTTGGCGCGCTTCTTCCGCTTGCGCTTCTTCTTCTTGTCGTCGGCTGCGGCGACCGTGCCGCCGGCGGCCTGGGTCTTCTCCGCCTCGATCTCCTTGATGAGCGCCTCGGCGGCCTCGATCTGCGCGTCGGCCTGCTCGATGAGCCCACCGGCGTCCGCGGGCGCGATCACCAGCCAGTCGGAGCTGGCCGCGCCGGCGTCCACTGCGGCGTAGAAGTGCAGCATGTCGAGCGCGACGCGCGTGGTCTCGATCGCAGCCTGGGCCGCGTCGGCGTCGCGATCCTTCTTCGCCTGCTCGAGCCGCGCCTCGCCGGCCTCGAGCATCGTCACCGGATCGCCCAGCTCCTCGGCGCTGCCCTGCAGCCCGTCGGCGACCGCGGCGAAGTCTCCCGACTCCTTCGCACCGGCGACGCCGTCGCGGATCTCCTTGCGCTTGGCCTCGGCGGCCTCGGGCGTCAGCGAAGGGCCCGGCGCCGATTCCTCGGCCGCAGGCTTCTTCTTCTTCTTCGCGAGCATCATCATGGCGGGCAGCGCGGGTGCAGCCCACGCGACCCCGTCGGTCACGCGCGCCGACGCCAGCGACGGCGCCGCCGAGCCCCACGTGAACACGAGCCCCACTGCGGTCGCCCCGATGCGCCTGCCTGCCACGGCCGCGACGATAGCAGAGGACTCGCGCCCGCTGGTAGCTCAGCTGCGATAGCCGCTCGGATCGTCGTCCGCGGCGGTGGCGATGGCCCGCGCGACCGCACCCCACAACGCGCGGAAGCGGGTGCGGTCGAAGCCCGAGCGCGTGACCAGCCAGTCGACATGGCTGGGCCCACCCTCCGGATCGCCGTAGTAGCCCATCACGTCGAGGTGATCGGCGCGCGCGACGTGGATGATCTCGCCCCAGATCTGCGAACGCGTGGGCACCATGCCGTCGTTGGCCGAGGGCGCCGGCACCTTGCCGTACGCGCTGACCAACGCCTCGACCTGCGCGTCGGCCAGCGGGCCCAGGCGCGCGGTCGGCATGGGCGCCGTCAGTCGATACAACGCGTGGTACAGCGCATACGTGAGCTGCGCGATCGGGTCCAGCCCGACACGCAACGAACCCCACACCTGCGGCGGTCGTGCGCGCGTGACCACGCAGGCGTAGCGAACGCCGGGACGATCCTCGGCGGCGGAGTTGAACAGGTCGAGTCCGTCCGGGGTGATCTGGGGCAGCAGCGCCTGGTCGCCGCGCACGTGGCCGAGGAACGTCTCGAGCGACTCCGAGCGCTCGTCGTCGAAGTCCGCCAGGACCTGCTCGTACAGTTGCTCGATCACGCGGCCACCGAGGCCGACCAGATCATCGAGCCGCACGAGCACCTGCGCGGCCCGCAGCGCGCCGCGCAGCGGACGCTTGCCCGCGCGCAGTCCGTACAGCGTGAGCACCGACAGCGTCTGCAACAGCTTCTGGCCCAGCACACCGGTCGCGAGGCTCGCCAGCGGCGTGCCGTAGTGCGGCGTCGCGACGGTGGTGACCGAGCGCGTGCGACGACCGATGCCCTCGACGTCGGCGTCGGTCGGCAGCGACACGCTCGGCGTCACCAGCAAGCGCACGTCGAGGCCACCGCTCGAGTGGCCGACGAAGTGCAGCGGCCCACCGTCGGACGCGAACCTCGACGCCGCCTCCGCCAACGTCGCTGCGCGCGAGCGCAGCGACGAGGTCGGCAGCGTGCCGACGGCGCGCACATCGGCGCGCACGCCCAGCTGCTCAAGCCGCAGCGTGAGCTGCTCGCACACCCGCGAGAAGTAGGTCAGCTCGCCGAGGTTGAGGAAGCCGAAGAAGCCCGGCACCAAGATGACGTGGTGGATTCCCTCGCGCACGGGGTCCTCGGACGCGACCCACTGTAGCGCAACTCGCCGCCGCGCCGCCGCCGCCCGGCCGCCGTGGGCCGGCGGCGCGCGGGTGGGATCGCTTCGGGCCAGGGCCGCACCGCGACCGTGCGCGCGTGCTACGATCGAAACCAATCCATGACATCGCGGCGCCCCGGCCCCTGCACGCGTGCGAGTACGAGTGCGATGCGCTTCGCACCGCTGGTGGTCGCGATCGGATCGCTGTGGCCCGTGGCGGTCCTCGCCGACGGCCTGCGGGCGGCGCCCGAGGTCGATCCCATCATCGGCGGACGCACCACCGAGCCCGGCGAGTTCGACGGCGTGGTCGCGATCCAGGCCGGCAACGGCCTGTGCACCGGCACCGTGGTCGCGTCCCGGCTGGTGCTCACCGCGGCGCACTGCCTCGATCAGCTCGACGACAACGCCGAGGTCGTCGTGCACTACGGGCAAGAGATCAACAAGATGACGGTGGGCGTGAGCGACTGGGGCGTCCATCCCCGCTTCTGCCCGGAGTGCAAGGAAGACATCTTCGACTACGGCTACGTCGAGATCCAAGCCGACTTCAGCATCCCCGGCGGCTTCATCGTGCCGATCACCACGCAAGACGAGTGGGACCAGGCGATGGCGCCGGGCAAGGAGGTCACGCTGGTGGGCTACGGCGACTCCAGCGACGACGGCTCGATCCAAGGCGGCATCGGCATCAAGCGCGAGGTCACCACCACGATCCGCCGCATCAGTCCCGCCGGGCTCGAGTTCTACGCCGGCGGCAACGACATGGACTCGTGCAACGGCGACTCGGGCGGGCCGGCGTTCGTGCGCGTGGCCTCGGGCGCGCTGCGGCTCGCGGGCATCACGTCGCGCGGCTCGAGCCCTTGTGGCAACGGCGGCTACTACGGCGCGCCCTACCCTGCGCTGTGCTGGATCCGCGACGAGACCGGCGTCGACTTCGTCGGGCTCGAGTGCAGCAACTGCGATTGCATCGACACCGCGCCGCCGCGCGAGGACGACGGCTGCGCGGTGGCGCGACCGTCGGGAGATGGTGCGATCGGCGGGGGCTTGATGGTGCTCGTGCTCGGCGTGGCGCGCTGGGGTCGGCGTGTGCGCGAGCACGCTGCGCGTGCCTCCGCGCCCCGTTAGCGCCGCTTCTTCCGCTTCTTCTTCTTGCCCTTCTTGCTCGGCTTGCTCGCCGCGGCGGGCTTGGCCGGGGCAGCGGCAGGGGCGGCCGCGGGTTCGTCGTCGTCGATCACCAGCTCGTCCTCGGCCGCTTCGGCGGCGGGCGGGGGTGCAGGCGCGGCGGGAGTCAGCGTCACGTCGGCGAGGTACTGCAGCACGCCGCCGACCTCCTCGAAGTGGCGGCCCTTGACCTGCACCTCGGCGGGCTCGTGGCCGGTGAGCACCACGCGGTAGCGGTGGGTCTGCGCGACGTCGACGTCGACGATCTTCACACCCGGCGTGTAGCCGACCAGAAGGCCCAGCTCGGCGCCGGGAGTGTTGGAGCGCAGCTCCAGCGTCGCGGTCTGCTTCGAGGGCGTCTGCGCGAGCTTGGGCGTGCGCTCGTCGGGCAGCGGCACCGCGGCGGCACCGGCGGGCAGCGGATCGAGATCCATCACCACCGGTGCGGCGAGCTCGGTGCCCTTGACCACGCGCACGCGCGGGGTGAAGCCCGGCGCCGCGACCATCACCATGTACTCGTGATCGACCGGCAGGTGCTCGAAGCGCGCCGTCGGTCCCTCGCGCAGCTCGAACACCCGCGCGCCCTTGGGCTCGCTGGCGATCTCGATGGTGCCGTACTCCTTCTTCTTCGCCTCCTGCTCGGCCTTGCGGCGATCGAGATCAGCCTGATCGGCGGCGGCGGCCTCGGCATCGCGATTGGCGATCACGTCGCCGCGCAGCAGATCGGTCTGCGTCGCGACCACGTACGCCAGCGCACCGCCGAGCATCAGCGTCAGCGCGATCCACAGCGCCGGCATGCCGCCGCGCTTGCGCGCGGGCTCCTCGGCCTCGTCGGGGAGCGCCGCGACCGGCTGCACCACCTTCGCGACGCGGCTGACGATCGGCGACGTGGTGTCGATCGGCGGCGCCACCAGCTGGGCCGACGCCGCCGGATCGCCGGGCGCGGGGAAGTCGACGGCGGGCGCGACCTCGGCCACGCCGCCGGGCTTGGGCATGGTCGGCAGGACCGGCGTCGCACGCCGCGGCAGCTTGGGCGTGCCCGGCGGACGCGGCCGCGCAGGCGCGGGCTTGCTGCTCGGTGCCGGCGCCGCCGCCTCGCCGGGTTCGTCGAACAGGCCCAGCAATCCCTCGAACTCGTCGAGCGCGGGAGACGTCGAGCGCGTGGCCGGACGCGGCGGCTCGGGCACGTCGTCGGGCTCGAGCATGTCCGCGAGCCCGGAGAACGGTCGCGCGGCTGCAGGCGCGGCGGCGGCCTGCGGCGCAGCGGCCGGCGGCGGTGCAGCGGCCGGCGGCGGTGCAGCGGCCGGTGGCGGTGCAGCGGCCGGTGCGGTCGCGACCGCAGGCGTCGCACGCCGCGGCGGCGCGACCGGTGGTGGGGGCGATCGCGGTGGTGCGATCGCGGGCGCCGCCGCTTCGTGGGTCGGCGCGTCCTCGAGCACCAGCTCGGTCGACGGCTCGGGCTCGGGCGCGAGCGCGGGCGTCGGCAGCGGCTCGATCGAAGCCCCGTGGTCGCCCGGCGACGGCGGTGCAACGCGGGCGCTCCATTCCAGCGCGGCGAAGAGGTCGGGCGCGGCGCGGCTGCCTCCGTCCATCATCGCGCAGCGTATCAGGTCAGCCACGCCTGCAACAGCGCGTCGAGCTGTGCTCGCAGCAGCACGTACTCGAGCGCAGCGACACCGAGGAACGGACCGAACGGCACGTGGGTCGACATCACGTCGGGATCATCGCCCGCGTCGTCGCCGGGCGCCGCGTCGTCCTGGGGCGCTGCGTCGTCCTCGGGCGCTGCGCCGTCCTCGGGCGCTGCGCCGTCCTCGGGCGCTGCGCCGGGGCCGGACGCTGCGCCCGCGTGATCGCCCGGTGGATCGTCGCTGGGCTGCGGCGGCGCACCGCCACGCGGTGCATCGCCGGAAGCGGATGCCGACACCGACGCGCGATCGTCGGGTTGGGTGTCGCGGGCCGCAGGGGGTGTCGCCGCAGCGGTTGCGGCGACGGGCGTCGTGCCCTCGGGCGCGGCCACCGCGTCGGCGGCCGACGGGCTCGCGCCTGCGCGCCGTCGCGGACGCGGACCCAGCTCGGGATCGTCGCCGTGCACGTCGTGCAGCTCGGTGTTCGCGATCGACTTGCCCAGCAGCAGCATCGGCACTGCGACCAGCAGGCCCTGCACTGCACCCGCACCGATACACCACGCCAGGCCCACCGGTCCGGTCCACGCGCCGACCATCGCGAGCAGCTTCGCGTCGCCCAGGCCCAGCGCCTCGATGCCGCGCACGCGCAGGTACAACCAGCGGATGCCGGCGAAGAGCGCCCAACCGCCCGCCGATGCGCCCAGCGACGCGGGCCACTCGATGCCGAGCTGCTCGGGCGCGACGATCGCGAGCAGCACACCCACGCCCGCCATCGGCAACACCACCGCGTCGGGGATGATCCACAGATCGAGATCGACGAAGATCACCACCACGAGCGCGAGACACAGCGCGAACTGCAGCTGCCACAGCAGCACGCCCGGCGCGCCACCGGCGACCAGCGGCACGTGCACCGCCGCGATGAACGTCGCGAACGACAACAGCCCGCCCAGCAGCTCGACCAGCAGGTAGCGCGGCGAGAACGGAGCCTTGCAGCGGCGGCAGCGTCCGCGCAGCAGCAGGTACGAGAGCACCGGGATGTTGTCGAAGCCGGCGATGGCGTGGCCGCACGACGGGCAGCGCGATCCCGGGTGCACGACCGACAAGCCGCGCGGCACGCGATGGATCACGACGTTGGCGAAGCTGCCCCACAGCGTGCCCCACACGAACGCGAGCACGCTCGCCCACGGCGACAGCAGCAGCGTCGGCCACGGCTCGGGCACGAACACCGGCGCGGCCGGACCCGCGGGCGCGTGCCCGAGCAGCAGCTCGCTCGCGGCGCTCGCAGCCGCCGACGCCATCGTCGCGAGCACGACCATGCTCCCGGGCAGCATACGCCATCGCCCGCGGCTGCGCCGGTGCTGCTATGCTCCCGCCCCGATCGTGCGAGCCCGACGCGGCCACCCTCTTGCGACCCCGAGCGCCGCACGCCTCGTGACAGCGCGTCTCGCTGCGGTGCGCAGGCGTGCCACGGCGGCAAGCATGCGCGCGACGCTGCGGCTGGGCCTGGGTCTGTGCGCGGCCGTGGCGGCCTGCGGCGAGCCGGATGCACCGGCGCAGCGCGACGGCGCGACGCCGGCCGCACGCGATCGCGACAGCGATCGCGACGCGCTCGTGCAGGGCCTCGCCGCCGGCGATCCCGAGGCACTCTTGACGGCGACCGCTCAGCACCACGCGCAGCTGCGCGCCGCGCTGGGTGCCCACCGCCTGCACGTGTCGCTCGCGTTCGAGCTCACGCCCGAGGGCGCGCCGGCGCAGGAGGAGCCCGCGGTCGGCGAGCAGCGACCGCAGCCGCAGCAGCTCGCCGACGAGATCGAGCTGGTGTGGGCCCAGGCCCCGCCCAACGCGCCGCGCTTCTCGCTGACGCAATCCAACGACAAGGATCGCGGGCGCGACGTGATCGTCGACGGCGATCAGGTCTACACCCGCCAGCGCAACCGCGACTGGTACGTGGGTCCGCGGCAATCGGACGTGTACGAGCTGTGGCTCGACGACGCCGCGCGATCGGTGCACGACGTGCTCGCGCTCGCGCGGCCGCGCCTGGCGCTGGCCGCACGCGCGGTCGCGGGCGGCGGCATCGCCGGTGCCGACGCGGTCGAGCTCACGCTGTCGCGCAACGCCACGGCCGCGCCGCCGGCCCCCA
>JAIBBS010000020.1 GCA_019694555.1 Nannocystaceae bacterium | reverse complement strand
CCGCCGCACGTCGGCGCGATGCCGGCCGATCCCACGCCGCGGCTGCAGCGGTGGCCGGGCCTGCAGCCGCGCCGCGGCGCCGCGCGAGCCGGGCGACTGCGCGAGCTCGCCGCGGCGCTCGAACACGACGACGCCGCGGACTGAGGCGCGGCAGCGAATGCTGACGGGCTCTCGTCGCGAAGCGACGGGAAGCAGAGGGCTGAGGCGCGTCAGCGCGGCAGCATCGCCTCGAGCGCGGCGCGATCGACCGGCTTGGGTCGCGCCTTCCACAGCGCGAGCGGCCCCATCAGCGCGCACAGGATCATCGCGACCCAGGCGCGACGCTCGAATGCCGGCGCGTCGATCGTGCCGGTGACGACCAGCGCCGCGAGCACGCCACAGACCACGCTGATCGCGAACACCATGACGACCAGAAACCACGCGCCCGACACGAACGGCACGCCCCGCGGCGCGAGCCGGTCGTGCAGCGCCCGCACCAGCGCGGCGTAGCCCGCACGGCTGTCGCGGTCGTCGGTCGCGAGCAGCTGCTTGCTGTCACCGGTCAGCGACAGCTCGCAGACCTCGAGCGTGCCGATGCGCGTGATCCGGACGCTGCGGATGTCCGACAGCGGGATCCGACGCGCCTGCGCGCCGGACTCGATCGCGACCGCGTCGTCGCCCACGGTCACCTGCTGATCACGACCCAAGTGGCGCAACGCGAACGGCGTCATCGCGAGGCACGGTAGCACGGCCCCGCCGCGCCGGGCCTTGCCCGCGGGCCGGCTCGCCGGCGCCGCCGGGCCCGGTGACGCCGAGGCGGGTGACGCCGAGCCAGCTCAGCTGCGCGAACGCGTAGGCCATCAGCAGTCCGGCGCAGATCCACAGCGCGAGGCCGGCGAGGACGGGTGTGCCCTCGTCGACGAACGGGCTCGCGGTCAGCGACAGCGGCAGCGCCACCGACCACGCGAGTGCGGTCGCGGCGATCCAGCGTCGCGGTCGCGCGGCGTGGTCGCGCAGCACCGAGGCTTGCAGCCAGCCCATCGCGAACAGTGCCGCCGGCGCAGCCACGATCGCGACGCTCACCACCACTGCGCGCGGCACCGACGCGGCGTGACCCAGCCCGATCAGGCCCATCGCGCACGCCCACGCGCACGCGGCTCCGAGCGCGGTGCGAGCGGCGAAGCGCGCCCGCGGCAGCGGCCGCGGGAACGCCAGCGCCTGGCCGTAGCCCAGCGTCAGGCCTTCGACCGCGCCGGCGACGACCAACAACGGCGCGACGGTGGTGCGCTCGGCCCCGGCGGCCGTGGCCACGATCACGACCGTGACCGGCACCGCGAAGCCCAGGCCCTCGGCAGCGGTGACCGCGACCAACCACCGCAGCCGCGGCCGGCCCGATCGCCAGGCCGCGACCACGCCGCGGGCGAGCAACGCGACGCCGAGCACGACGTACACCACGTGCAACCACGACAGCGCGCGCAGCATCGCCAGCTCCGCGACGATCCACACCGACAGCGCCGCGCCCGCGAGCAGCGTCGCGTCGATCGCCGCGCGCGAGCGCGTCGCCACCAGCACCGCGCACACGGCTGCGGCACCGCCGACCACGAACGCGAGCAGCAGGCCCGGCACCACGAAGCTCGCGAAGGGCGTGTGCGCGAGCACCGAGGCCGGTGGGACCGCGATGCTGCCGGGTGCGGCGAGCAGCAGCGTGACCCCGCCGGCGACCGCGGAGACCGCTGCGAGCACCGCGAGCACCACCGTGGTCCAGCGTCCGGCGGGTCCCGGCGGATGCGGGATGCCGATCGACGGCTGCAGCGCGACGGTGTCGCCGGTCATGGAGCGAGCATCGCGGGATCGGGCGTCGCGGGTCAGCTGCGATGGTTTCGGCCGGCCGCCACCGCAGCGCGCAGTTCGTGCCGTGCGGGCCGGCGGTCGCCGCAGCTGAACACTCCAGTGGAGATCATGTTGATGGTCGCGCGCGCGTCCGGCCCGTAGCTTGGCAGTGAGGAGCCTTCGCACGACCATGCATCCCGACGTCCACCGCCGCGCGCTGCTCGCGGCCGCTCACCTCGCGCTCGTGGCCTCCACGCTCGCGGGCTGCGACCGCGCCACGACCGCGCCCGCGCGCCCGACCCAGACGCCCGCGGCCGCGCCCACGCCCAGCCCCGATCCCGAACCCGATCCCGAGGTCCGCGTGACCGCCTCGCCGGCGCGCCACGTGCCCGAGGGCAGCTGCGAGCCCGTGCTCGATCGGACCTTCGCCGACGACGGCGACGACAAGCGGCCGGTGGTGTCACCGCGCGCGCAAGAGTGCTGCGCCGACGTGCTCGCGACGGGCTACAGCGAGGAGCACTTCTGGCACTGCTGCGCCATGCTCGATCGCGGCACGGCCGAGCGTGCGGTGGTGCAGGCGTGCTCGCCGTGGGGCCCCGCGGTGCCGCCGGCGATGCACGCGGGTGTCGGGCAGGTGCTCGCGTGAGCGCGCGGCTCGATCTGCGCGGCTGGTCGCGCGCGCTGCAGCCGACGCTGCCCGATCCCGATCGCCTGCCGCAGGGTCTGGGGCCGCAGGTGCGCGCCGCCGCGATCGCGACCTGGCGCGCGCGCATGATCAACGAGCACGGCAGCGCGCCGGTGTTCGAAGCCTTGGCGCAGCAGGCCGCGGCCGCGGGCCTCGACGCGACCGCGCGCGAGCTCGCTGGCTTCGCGCACGAGGAGCGTCACCACGGTGCGCTGTGCGGCGCGGTGGTCGAGGCGCTCGGCGGTGAGGCGGTCGCCACGATCGAGGCGCCGACACCGGTCCCTGGTCACGACGAGGTCGCGCCGATCGAGGCACTGGCGCGCAACGTGATCTCGGTGTGCTGCATGAGCGAGACCATCGCGGTCGCGCTGATCGACGCGGAGCGGCTGCAGATGCCGCAGGGGCCGCTGCGCACGCTGCTGACCGCGATCCTCGCCGACGAGGTCGGACATGCGCGCGCCGGCTGGCGTCTGCTCGCGTCGCTGTGCGAAGGCGAACGACCCGCGCTCGATGCCGACGCGCGCGTGCGGCTGTGGGCCTATGCCGACGTCGCGCTCGAACACCAGCGCGCGCACCAGCACGCGCACCTGCCGTTGGCCTCGCGGCCACCCGCGGCCGCGGCGGCGTGGGGGCTGTGCGACGGCGCGAGCGCGAGGACGCTGTGCGACGACACGATCGCGCACGTGATCGTGCCCGGGCTCGCGGCGCGGCTGGGGCCGGCGCCGCGTTGACCCTGCCGCGCGGGCTCGCTACCGTGCCCAGGTGCCCGGCTGCAGCCGCCGATCGATGTGCGCGTGGCTGCTGGGGCTGCTGGCCTGCGGCCCCGGCGAGGTCGCGCCGCCGCCGGAGCTGCCGCAGGACTTTCTCGCGCGCTACGCCGCCGCGCGCTGCGAGGCGCTGGTGCGCTGCGACTGCGAGCCCGCCGGCTTCGTCGACGCTGCGATGTGCACCGCGACGTTGCACGCGCAGTACGACGAGCGCGTCGCGGCGCTGCGCGACGCCGGCGTCGTGTTCGACCCCGCGTGCTTCGCCGACGTCATCGCGTACTTCGAGTCCGACGAGGCCTGCGCCGATCCGCAGCAGGCCGCACCGTTGCCGTACTGCAGCGTCGCGCGCGGCGACGGCGAGGCCGGTGACGCCTGCAGCTCGCTGAGCCTGCACGCGTTGTCGGCCAGCAGCTGCGCCGAGCCCACGATCTGCGCCGGCGGCGAGCGCTGTGCCGAGCCGACCACGCCGGTCGCGATCGGGTTGGGACAGCCGTGCGCGCAGCAACCGTGGGCCTGCGCCGAGGGCCTGTGGTGCGACGCCGGCAGCGACACGTGTCGCGAGCGCGTCGCGCCCGGTTCGCAGTGTGACGCGCCCGCGGCGTGCGACGCCTCGGGCTGGTGCGCGCCCGAGGGCGGCACCTGCGTGGCGCGGGTCGGTGCGGGCGCAGCGTGCGAGAGCAGTGTCGCGTGGGATCCCGGGCCCTGCGCGCCCGACGACACCCAGCTGCCGCGCAGCTTCACGCGCTGGTGTGTGGACGGGCGCTGCAGCGGCCGCGTGCCCGCGGCCTGCGGTCCGTGGCTGTGATTGCCGCCCCGCGGCCGGGGTGATATGCACCGCGCCACGGTTGGTGCCGCGTCATGGCTTCTGATCCCGAGCTCCAGAGCATCCGCGACATCGGCATCATGGCCCACATCGATGCGGGCAAGACCACGACCACCGAGCGGATCCTGTTCTACACCGGCATCACCCACCGCATCGGCGAGGTCCACGACGGCGCCGCGGTGATGGACTACATGCCGCAGGAGCAGGAGCGCGGCATCACCATCACCGCCGCCGCGACCACCTGCTTCTGGCAGGAGCACCGCATCAACATCATCGACACGCCCGGCCACGTCGACTTCACCGTCGAGGTCGAGCGTTCGTTGCGCGTGCTCGACGGTGCCATCGCGGTGTTCGATGCCGTCTCGGGCGTCGAGCCGCAGTCGGAGACGGTGTGGCGTCAGGCCGACCGCTACCACGTGCCGCGCATCGCCTTCGTCAACAAGCTCGACCGCGTCGGCGCCACGCTCGAGCTGACGGTCGACATGCTGCGCGACCGGCTCGGCGCGCACCCGATGGTCGCGCAGATCCCCATGGGGCTCGAGGGCGACTTCAGCGGCATCGTAGATCTGCTGACGCTCGAGACCCTGCGCTTCGAGGGCGAGCACGGCGAGAAGGTCGTGCGCGCGCCGCTGGCCACGGGCACACCGCTGCACGAGCAGGCCGTGGCCGCGCGCCTGCGCCTGGTCGAGGCCGTGGGCGAGGTCGACGACGACATCATGGCCGCGTACCTCGAGCACGGCGGCGAGGTGCCGGCGGAGCAGCTGCGGCCGGCGATGCGCCGCGCGACGCTGGCCAACCGCGGTGTGGTCGTGCTGTGCGGCAGCTCGCTCAAGAACAAGGGCGTGCAGCCGCTGCTCGACGCGGTGATCGAGTACCTGCCCGCGCCTTCGGATCTGCCGCCGGTCGAGGCCCACCGCGAGGGTGACGGCGCGCTGGTGACCCGCGCGCCGCGGGCGGACGAGCCGTTCCTCGCGCTGGCGTTCAAGGTGCTCTTCGATCCCCACCGCGGGCCGCTGGTGTTCTTCCGCGTCTACTCCGGCAAGCTGCGGATCAAGGACGCGCTGCAGAACACCAGCAAGGGGCGCAAGGAGAAGCCCCAGCGCCTGCTGCAGATCCACGCCAACAAGACCACCGAGATCGAGGAGGTCGGCGTCGGCAACATCGCGGCCGCGGTCGGGCTCAAGTTCACCGGCACCGGCGACACGCTGATCCTCGCCGACGACAAGGAGAAGGTCGTGCTCGCGGGCATGCAGATCCCCGAGCCGGTCATCTTCCGCGCGATCGAGGCCAAGACCGCCGCGGACCAGCCCGCGCTCGACGAGGCGCTGGCGCGGTTCGTGCGCGAGGATCCGAGCTTCCGCGTGCAGCAGGATCGCGACAGCGGTCAGACCCTGGTGTGCGGCCAGGGCGAGCTGCACCTCGAGATCATCATCGACCGCATGATGCGCGAGCACCGGCTCGAGGTGCACGTGGGCAAGCCCCAGGTCGCGTACCGCGAGGCGCTGTCGCGGCCGTTCACCAAGACGCTCGAGTACGAACGCGACGCCGGCGGCAAGCGCCAGTACGCCAAGGTCGTGCTCGAGCTCGAGCCGCGCGAGCGCGGGGCCGGCAACGCGTTCGAGTCGGCCGTGCCCAAGACGCCCACCGGTCAGCCGGGGCTGCCGCCGGTGTTCGTGCAGTCGACCAAGACCGGCTGCGAGGACGCGCTCACGCGCGGTCCGCTGCTGGGCTACCCCGTGGTCGACACGTCGGTGCGCCTGGTCGCCGCGGCCTACCGCGAGGGCGACTCGTCGGACGCCAGCTTCCAGGCCGCGGCGGCGATGGCGACCATGCAGGGCTTCGAAGAGGCCGGCGCGGTACTGCTCGAGCCGATGATGGCGGTCGAGGTCGTCGTGCCCGACGACTTCACCGGCAACGTGGTCTCGGATCTCAACGGCCGCCGCGGTCGCATCATGGGCATGGAGCCGGCGCGCGCCGCGACCGAGGGCGGGCGCAGCACCGCGCAGGTGGTCAAGGCCGAGGTGCCGCTGGCGGAGATGGTCGGCTACGCGACCGCGATCCGCTCGGCGACCCAGGGTCGGGCCAGCTACACCATGCAGTTCAGCCACTACGACATCGTGCCGCCCGACGTGCAGCAGGCGATCGTCACGCGCATGCGCGGCTACTGATCGACGTCGGCGTGAGCCGAACCACCGGGGCTCGCGCCGTCACACACGGCGAGACCATGCGCGCTGCGATTGCCGTACCCCTGCTCGTCTTCGCCCTGGGCTGTGGCCCGGAGCGCAGCGTCGCCTCGGGCGACTCGACCGGCACCAGCGCGGAGTCGGGCACGAGCGCCGGCACCGGCGCGAGCGCGACCGCGACGTCGTCCGCCGACGGCACCACCGCGGGCACCACCGCTGGTTGCGGCGCCGGCTGCTTCGACGCGTGCCAGTGCTGGCGCGAGGGCGACGAGCGCATCGGCGACTTCGCCGAGCCGGTGGTGTGCCCCGCCGACGTGCTGTGCCCGCTGGTCACGCTCGCGTGCGCGCGACCGGTGCTCTTCTACCCGTGCGACGGCGAGTACCTCTACGACGAAGCCGCGCTGCAGTGCGCCCTGGAGGCGCTGCGCGACGGCCAGCCCGGCGTGTTGGAGATCCAGAGCGAGGATCTCACCGCGTACTTCGAGGGCACGTACCAGACCACGTTCACGATCCGGATCCTCGACGCCGGGCACGCGATCCTCGGCTCGTGGGGCGGTCAGCACGACGTACCCTCCTCCGAGATCCCGACCGCGCGGACGCTGCCGCCGGGCCACTTCGAGACCTGCCTCGCGCTGCCCGATCCGGGTCCGCGCTACCGCTGCTTGTTCGAAGGCCTCGTCGAGTCCGACGAGCTGCCGCGCTGCGAGTGATCGCAGCGCGGCGACGGGTGAGGGCGGTGCGCCCGGGTCAGGAGAAGCTGCGGACCATCGCGACGAGCTCGTCGACGACGGCGGGCTTGTCCTTGAGATCCGAGTTCGGCGCCATGTCGGCCGACAGGCCCACCGCGGCCCCGCCCTCGACGATGACCTGCTTGATGCGCTCGTCGGTGGTCTTCTTCTGCCAGTCGGCGTCCTTGAACGTGCGCGGCTTGGTCTTGAGCGTCGCCGCGTTCACGCCGTTGCCCATGCCCTGGGGACCGTGGCAGGTGGCGCAGCGGGTGTCCCAGACCTGCTTGGCCTCGGCCACCACCGCCGGATCGGCGTTGGACTTCTTCTTCTGGTCGCCACCACCGCCGCACGCGCCGACGAGCAGGCCGAGCCCGAGGCACAGGCCGATCGAGACGTTGACGACGCGGGTTGTGAGCTGGATGGGTGTCATGATTGTCCTTCTGGTCGGGTGCAGCCGGGAGACGACGCGAGGGCTGCGTCCGTCACGTCATTTAGAGCACGGCGGTGCGGCTGCCAGTTGAAACGATTGCGGCGCGTCTGCGCCCGACGGCAAAGAATTCGCGTGTGCTGGCCCGCGGAAGCCGCCGCCCACCAGGGAGCTGCCGATCACCGTCAGCGACGAGATCGGCATCAGGATCGCCGCGAGCAGCGGCGTGATGGCGCCGCCGAGCGCGAGCGAGGCGAAGACGACGTTGTAGATCAGGGAGAACCCGAGGTTGCGCATCACCACGCGGCCGGTCGCGCGAGCGCCCTCGAGCAGCACGGCGACGCTGCGCAGATCTCCGGTGGTCGCATACGCGTCGGCGACCGCGAGCGCAGCCTCGGCGCCACCGCTGACCGCGATGCCCGCGGCCGCGGCACGCAGCGCCGGAGCGTCGTTGATGCCGTCGCCCACCATGATCGACGCCGTCTGGGACACCAGCGCCGCCTTGTCCTCGGGCGAGCAACCGCCGCGCGCGTCGTCCAGGCCCAGCCGCGCGGCCACGGCCGCGACGACGTTGGGATGGTCGCCGCTGCGCAGTGCGATCGACAGGCCCAGCCGCCGCAGCCGCGCGAGCACCTCGGGGGTCTCGTCGCGGATGCGATCCGCGACGGCGACCACGCCGACCACGACGCCGGCACGCTCGATCACGACCGGCGTCTGCGCGGCCGCGAGCGCACGCGCGACGGCCGGGTCGTCGGCGGCGATCCACTGCGCGCTGCCGATGCGCACCGGCGTGCCGTCCACCATTGCCGACATGCCCAGGCCGGCCTGCTCGACGAAGTCCTCGAC
Source organism: Nannocystaceae bacterium (assembly GCA_019694555.1). GTDB lineage: Bacteria > Myxococcota_A > Polyangia > Nannocystales > Nannocystaceae > Xiheibacterium. The sequence continues at coordinate 57,169 of JAIBBS010000020.1, read as the reverse complement.
GCTGGCGCTCGCGCGGCCCTCGGTGTCGGCCCAGCCTGCGACGGCGCGCGCGATGGGATGACGGCTGCGCCGCGCCATCGCGGCGATCCACGGCAGCGCCGACGCGGGCACCGACGACGCGACGATGCGCAGGCGCCCCTCGGTGAGCGTGCCGGTCTTGTCGAGCACGATGCGGCGGGCGCGGGCGAGCGGCTCGATCGCCGCGGCCGAGCGCAGGATCAGGCCCTGGTGGCCGGCGCGGCCGCGTGCGACCGACAGCGCCATCGGCGTGGCCAGGCCCAGCGCGCACGGGCACGACACCACCAGCAGCGAGACCACGACGTCGAACGCGCGCGCGCCGTCGAGGGTCGACCACAGCACGCCGCCGAGCGCCGCGAGCACGAGCACCGCGAGCACGAACCAACCCGCGATGCGATCGGCCAGCCGCACGATCGGCGCGACGCGGGTGTCGTCGTCGCACGCGCGCGCGACGATGGTGCCCAGGCGGGTGTCGGCGCCGACCTTGCGCACCAGCAGCTCGAACGCGCCGCCGACGTTGGTCGCGCCGGCGAACACCGTCGCACCGACGGCGACCGCCTCGGGCACCGACTCGCCGGTCAGGATCGCGACGTCGACGTGACCGGCACCGGCCACGATCTCGCCGTCCGCAGGCACCTGCGCGTCGGCGGCCACGCGCACGCGATCCCCGGGCGCGAGCTTGTCCGCGCGCACGCGCACCCACGCGCCGTCCTCGAGCCGGTACGCGTGCGCGGGCAACAGCGTGGCCATGAGCTCGCCGCGGGTCTGCGCGCGCCGCTGCCCCCAGGTCTGCAGGTGGCGACCCAGCAACAGCAAGAACACCAGGATCGCGACGGTGTCGAAGTAGACGTGGCCGTTGCCGCGCGCGGCGTTGACCAGGCTGCCGGAGAAGCCGGCGATGATGCCCAGCGCGATCGGCAGATCCATGTGGAACGTGCGCATGCGCAGGCCCGCGAGCGCACCGCGGTAGAACGGCATCGCGCCCCACGTCACCACCGGCAGCGCGAACACCAGCCCGAGCAGGGTGAAGAGGCGCTCGAAGCCCGCCTCCATGCCCGACAGCTCGCCCGCGTACAACGCGAACGCCGCCATCATGGTGTTGCCCGCCAGCGCCCCGGTCACGCCGATGCGCCACAGCTGCGCGCGCGTCCGCTTGCGCGCATCGGCCTCGGCCTCGGCCGCGACCAGCCGCGCGGGGTAGCCCAGGTCGAACACGAAGTCCGCGATGCGCGACAGCGCCACGCGCTGGGGGTCGTAGCGCAGCTCGAGCGTGGCCTTGCCGAAGTCGACGCGCGCGCGCTCGACCCCCGGCAGCACCTTGGGCAGGCGCTCGAGCAGCCACACACACGCGGCGCAGTGCAGCCCGGTCAGGCGCAGCACCACGTGGCCGGGCGAGAAGCCGTGCTCGGCGAGCCGATCGGCGTCGTCGAGGCCAGCGTGGTCGCGCGAACGTGGTCGCGTCGCACCGGGCTCGGGCGTCGCCGCGAGCTCGCGCCGCATCGCGTAGTAGCCGTCCAGGCCGCAGGCCGACAGCGCGTGGTAGACGGTCTCGCAGCCGCTGCAGCAGAAGCGCGGCTCGGGCCCCGCCGGCGCCATCTGGCCGCAGTGGGCGCAGGGCCCTTCGCTCACTCGTGGTGGCAACACGGGGCCTCCTGGTCGTCCGCGCCGGCGCCGGGGCCGATCGCACCGGCCATGGTCGCGATCGCGACGAGCACCAGCACGATCGCCGTCAGCGTGGGCGCGTGGCGACCCAGCCGCGGACCGACCACCGCTGCGATCGCGCCCACGCCGAGCAGGCTCGGCAGCGTGCCGAGCCAGAACGCGAGCATGACCAGCGCACCGGTGCCCGGGCTCGCGGTCGCGGCCGCGGCGAGGGCGAAGCTCCACAGCCATCCGCAGGGCATCGCGCCGGTGAGCAGGCCGACGCTGGCGCAGCCGGGCCCGCGTCGATTCGCGAGCGCGCGGGCGAGCCAGCCTGCGGTGCGCGCGGGGCCCCGCCGCAGCGGCACCGTGCCCGAGCGCGCGCGCCAGCGGGCGAACAACGGCCGCAGCGCGAAGATCAACAGCGTTGCGCCCATGGCGATGCGCGCGACGTCGTGTGCGCCGCTGGTCGCCAGCGCCGCGCGATCGATGCCGGCGCCGGCGGTGCCGGCGATCGCACCGAGCCCGACGTAGGCGAGGCCGCGGCCGCCGTGGTACGCGAGCAGCCGCCGCCACCGACCGCCCTCGCCGTGCGCGGTGCCCACGACCGTCGCGATCGCGCCGCACATCGCCGCGCAGTGCAGGCTGCCCAGCACGCTGGCCACGACGATCGACAGCAGCATGCCGAACATCGGCGTCACGTCTCCGGCGGATCCCACAGCAGCTCGCGCTCGCCGACCCACGGCGCGCTGCCGCCCTGCAGCGTGATGGCGAGGCGATAGAAGCCCGGTCGCACCAGCGGCAGCGCGACCTCGTAGCCGCCGCCCTCGCGCGGGCGCAGCGGCGCGCTGCGATCGAGCGAGGCGTCGTCGCTGCGCCGGGCCTCGATGGTGCCGGCCAGCCCGGGCACCGCTGCACCGTGCGCGTCGGTCACGTCCACCCGCAGGGTGCAGCCGCTGGCGCCGGGTTGGCAGCGATCGAGCTCGACGCGCCAGTTCAGCGCCGCGGCCGCGCGTCGCGTCGCGATGACCTCGTCGAACGCGACCGCGTCGTGTTCGTGGTCCCCGGGCTCGAGCGCCGAGCGGTGCGACAGCGCGATGGAGACCATCCACAGGTTGCCGCCGACGCCCAGGCCCAGGCCCAGCGCGAGCGCCCACGGCCACGGCGAGCGCCGCTTGGGTTGCACGACCGGCACGGTCACGGGGGCATTCATCGCGAACCTCCTGCGGGATCGGGCGCGAGAAACTGCGCGTCGATCTCCTTGCTGAACTCACCTTCGTCGCGCACGCGCAGGCGCACGGTCTCGTGACGATCGCGGACGTCCGCGGGCGCGCGCAGCAGGTACACCGGCATGTGCTCGACGCGGCCGGGCTTCACCGCAAAGGGCGAGATCGGCGTGAGCAGCTCCATGCCGCTGGTCACGGGCTCGACCGTGAACTCGTGCGGCTGCTCGCCCTTGTTCGAGATCCGCAGCTGCATCGCGTTCTGGATGCGGCCGTCGGGCAGGGTCGTGTAGGGCGTGCCGACCACGCGGCTCAGGCCCAGCTCGATCTCGCTGTGGTGGGCCGCGGTGATGCCGAACGCCACCAGCACGGCGACCAGGCCGACCGCGTACGCGATCACCCGCGGCCGCACGATGCGCGTCGGCGCCTTGGCGATGGCGTTCTCGCTCGCGACCCGGATCAGGCCGACGGGGCGATGCAGCTTCGCCATGATGTCGTCGCACGCGTCGATGCAGGCCATGCACTGCGTGCACTCCATCGTCACGCCGCGGCGGATGTCGGTGCCGGTCGGGCACACCGTGACGCAGCGACGGCAGTCCACGCAGTCACCGGCACCGGCGGTGCCCTTCTTGCCGCGGGGCTCGCCGCGCGGCGCGTCGTAGACCACCGTCAGCGAGTTGCGATCGAGCAGCGCCGACTGGAAGCGGCCGTAGGGGCACACCACCAGGCAGGTCTGCTCGCGGAAGTACGCGAAGTCGAACAGCAACAACCCGGTGATGAAGAGGAACGTGAACGTGCCCGCGGGGTGGCTGCTGGGGTGCAGCTGCGCCTCGAAGGTGCCGGCGCGGCCGAGGAAGTAGGCCGTGAAGGTCGTGCCCACGCCGCCCGCGATGACGAGGTACGCGGCGTACTTGGCGAGCTTGCGGCCGATCTTGCCCGCGGTCCACGGCGCCGCGTCGAGCTTCTGTCGCTGCGCCGCCGAGCCCTCGATCCAGCGCTCGATCGGTCGCACCAACGACTCGAGGAACACCGTCTGCGGGCAGGCCCAGCCGCACCACACGCGCCCGAACAGCGCGGTGAACAGGAACACCGAGAAGACCACGAAGCCGAACAGGAACAGCAGGTACACGCCGTCGGTGGCGAACAGCGTGAGGCCCCAGAAGTGGATGCGGCGCCCGGGGATGTCGATGCGCGTGGCCGGGTGCCCACCGATGTCGACCCACGGTCCGATCAGCAGCGCGACGATGAGCAGCCAGTGCGCGGCGGTGCGCCAGGTGAGCATGCGGCCGCGGAACCACTCCGGGTAGAGCCACACGCGGCGTCCACCCTGACCGATGGTCTTGGGGGCCTCGAGCGGTGTCTGCGGTGCGTCCATGGTCGTGCTCGTGCTGCGATCAGCGGATGGGGTCGCCCTGCGGCGCCTTGGGGTTGGCGGGCTTGCTGCCGCGCAGGCTGTACGCGTACAGCCCCACGGCCACGACGTCCTCGCGCGACAGCTGCGGGCCCCAGGCGATCATGCCCTTGGCCGCGACGCCGTCGTTGACGACCTTGACGATGTTCGCGCGCGAGTAGCCGTGGATGGCGTAGTCGTCGGTGAGGTTGGGGCCGACCTGGCCGCCGCCGTCGGGGCCGTGGCACGAGACGCAGCGCGTCGCGAACACGCCCTTGCCGCGCTCGAGCACGCCCTTGTCGCTCGACATCGGCATGAGCTCGTCTTCGTTGGGCAGCGGCACCGGCGGGTGCAGCCGGTTCCACTCTTCCATGTCCTCGGCCCACTGCTGCGACGGCAACTTGCCGCTACCGAAGTGGTAGTACGGGTAGTACACGGCCGCGAAGATGATCGTGCCGATGAAGAGGTAGACCCACCAGCGCGGCAGCGGGTTGTCGTACTCCTGGATGCCGTCGTAGTCGTAGTCGAAGCTGCGGTCGGGTACGTCGCTCATGGCGCCACCTCGGAGTCGTCGTTGGGTTCGTTGTCGAGCGGGATGAAGCCGTGGCGTGCGTAGGCCTGCTTGGCGCCGGGCCGCAGCACCAGCCACAGCGCGCCGACGAACACGGCCATGAACACGACCAGGGCGATTTCCGGCAGGAACAACAGGTCGGTACGAGAGAGGACTTCGGCCTTCATCCGGCGGTCTCCGTGGCTGCGGCGGCGCGGATGTCGGTCCCGAGCCGCTGCAGGTAGGCGATGAGCGCGACGATCTTCTTGGTGCGGACATCCGGCAGACCCTGCTGCACCAGCCCGTCGGCGATCTGGCCGGCCTGGGCGCGAGCGAGGATCTCGGTGTGGTCGAGCTCGTACGCGGTGTACGGTGCATCGAAGGTGTCGTGGAAGATGGCGACCTTCTTCTCGATGTCGTCGAGCACCAGCTCCTCGTCGAAGAGGTGGCGGTACGACGGCATCAGCGAGCCCGGCGACATCGACTGCGGGTCGAGCATGTGGTTGTAGTGCCAGAGGTCGGGGTACTTGCCGCCGACGCGCTGCAGGTCGGGACCGAGGCGACGCGAGCCCCACAGGAACGGGCGGTCGAACACGTACTCACCTGCCTTGGAGTACTCGCCGTAGCGCAGGGTCTCCTCGCGGAACGGCCGCACCATCTGCGAGTGGCAGTTCACGCAGCCCTCGGAGACGTAGACGTCGCGGCCCGCGAGCTCGAGCGGTGTGTACGGTCGCACCGCGGCGATGGTGGGGATGTTCGACTTGATCGCCATCGACGGGATGATCTCGAACAGACCACCGGCCGCGACCGCGACGGTGACGCCCAGGGTGAACGCGAGCGGGCGACCCTCGAGGCGGTGGTGCCAGTCGACGCTGGAGGTCGCCTCGGCAGGCTTGTCCGCGACCTCGATCTCCACGGTCTCGTCGGCGACGGTGCCGCGGCTCTGCCAGGTCTTGTAGAGGTTCCACACCATCACCAGCAGACCGCTGATGAACATCGCGCCGCCCAGCACGCGGACCCAGTACATCGCCGCGAGCGGCGGGACCATCTCGGCCCACGCGCTGTAGACCAGGCGGCCGTCGGCGTCGAACTCCTTCCACATCAGGCCTTCGCTGATGCCGGCGGCCCACATGCTGAGCACGTAGGCAGCGATGCCCAGCAGGCCCAGCCAGAAGTGCGCAGTCGCCAGCGCCTGGCTGTGCAGCTGCGTCCTCCACAGCCGCGGCATCAGCCAGTACAGCATGCCGAAGATGAAGAAGCCGTTCCAACCCAGGCCACCAGCGTGGGCGTGGGCGATGGTCCAGTTGGTGAAGTGCGACAGCGCGTTGACCGACTTGAGCGACATCATCGGCCCCTCGAAGGTCGACATGCCGTAGAAGGTCAGCGCGACCACGAAGAACTTCAGGATCGGGTCGGTGCGGAGCTTGTCCCACGCGCCGCGCAGGGTCAGCAGACCGTTGATCATGCCGCCCCAGCTCGGTGCCAGCAGCATGATCGAGAACACCGTGCCCATCGACTGCGCCCAGTCGGGCATGGCCGAGTTGAGCAGGTGGTGCGGACCGGCCCAGATGTAGAGGAACACCAGCGCCCAGAAGTGGATGATCGACAGCCGATAGCTGTAGACCGGGCGCTTGGCCGCCTTGGGCATGAAGTAGTACATCAGCCCGAGAAACGGCGTGGTCAGGAAGAACGCCACCGCGTTGTGGCCGTACCACCACTGCACCAGCGCATCCTGGGCGCCGGCGTAGACCGAGTAGCTCTTGAAGATCGAGACCGGGATCGCCAGCGAGTTGAAGATGTGCAGCATCGCGACGGTCACGACCGACGCGATGTAGAACCACACCGCCACGTACAGGTGCTTCTCGCGGCGCTTGGCCAGGGTGCCGAAGAGGTTGATGGCGAAGACGACCCACACCAGCGCGATCGCGATGTCGATGGGCCACTCGAGCTCGGCGTACTCCTTGGCCGAGGTCACGCCCATCGGCAGCGTCAGCGCGGCCGAGACGATGATGAGCTGCCAGCCCCAGAAGTGGGCCTTCGACAGCATGTCGCTGAACATGCGCGCCTTGAGCAGTCGCTGGGTCGAGTAGTAGATGCCGGCGAACATGCCGTTGCCGACGAACGCGAAGATGACGGCGTTGGTGTGCAGCGGACGCAGGCGGCCGAACTGGATCTGCGGGATGCCCAGGTTGAGCGATGGGCTCGCGAGCTCGAGTGCGAGCCACAGGCCCGCGAGCATGCCGACCACACCCCAGACGAGGGTGGCGAGCGCGAAGCGGCGAACGATGGCGTCGTCGTAGCGGACGGTGACTTGGGTCATGGCTTGCTCTCGCCTTCGGCGCGCTCGTCGAACAACACGCGCAGGGGAGGGGTGTCGAGGTCGTCGAATTGGCCGGACCGGATGGCCCAGCGGAACGCGAGCAGCGCGGCCGCAACGATGACGGCCGCAAACGGGATCAGCGCATAAAGCACGCTCATGGCGGGCCCTGGAGGCTCCCCTCTGCTATCGCACCGGGAACGTCGTTCACCACCGAACGGGTTGCCAACGTCGCGAGCGCGCAACGCAACGCTTGCGGCCGACGCCGAAATCGCGGGCCGGATCGGGACGCGGCCAGGCCTGCGACCTCGCGGCGGAGCCTGACGCGCAGATGCTTCGCACCGCGCGGCCACGATCTGCAAAAGCCTGCGTGCGCCCGGATGCGACGTCGCCGGGGCGTGCTTCGTCGCCGCGCGGGCGCCCGGCGGTACGCTGGCCGGCGACCGTGTCGTCGACGCGCCGCCACGTCGCGCTCGCGCTGGGATCGCTGCTCGCGCACGGCCTGGCGATCGCCGTGCTCGCGATGCGCTCCGGTGACGCCTCGCTGCGCTCGCCCGGCACCGCGGGCAGCGGCGATGCGATCGCGCCGATCGAGCTGGTGCCGTGGCGCGAGCCGAGCTCCGCGCACGCGGTCGAGCCGGTCGAGTCGCCCGTGCCTGCGGCGGCGATCCCCGAGCCCGACGGCGAGGCGGCGGCCGGTGCCGCACCGGCGACGCGCCACCGTCGCACCGCGCGGCGCGGGCGCGAGCCCGCCGCGAGCGCGCCGCCGCGCGAGCCGGCACCGCCTGCGTCGGGCGACGCCGGCGGCGGTGGGTCGACGGTGGCCCCGTTGTCGCTGTCGCTGCGCGGCCACGTACGCGGCAGCGACGGCGGCGAGTCGAGCGTCCCCAGCCCGCGCGTGTCGTCGGCGCAGGCGCGCGCGCTCGCGGGCGGCGACGCGACCGGCGAAGGCGAAGCCGAGGGCGAGGGCGATCGTGGCGCTGCGCCGCGCACCCTGGGCGACGCGGGCTTCGTCCGCGACCGTCGCGGCACCTACGTCTACCGCGAGCCCGCGGGTCACTTCACCGCGCGGCTGGGCCCCGACGGCCGCGTCCACTTCAAGGATCACATCGTCGGCGTCAGCGAGCAGGGCATCAAGCTGCCAGACCTCCATAGTGTCGTGCGCAAGTCGCAGAAGCGCGAGCTGTGGTCGCGCGACAAGTCGCGGTTGCTCGCGCAGACCTTCGAGCTGCGGCTGCGCATCGCCCTCGACTACGCCGAGCGTCAGATCGACGCGCGCCTGGCCGCGCTGTACCGCGAGCTCATCGAGCTGTGGTCGGCCGATCGCCCGGCGCTCGCCCGGCGCAAGACCCTGTTCACGCGCTGGGACGATTGCGACGAGCGCATGCACGTCACGCTGCCGGGCTTCGAGGACGCGCCCGACTCGCCGATCGACGGCCTGCGCCGCGACGCGGGCACGCGGGCGCGCGCGCGCATCGTCGAGTTCGTGCGCAAGCACCTGCCCGCGGGCTCGGCCGATGCGTACGGCGACGACGAGCTCGACGCGCTCAACCGCACTCGCAAGAGCGAGCAGCGCTTCGAGCCCTACGCCGCGCGTTGATCGTCACGCCTCGCGGCGGCGCAGCACGAACAGGTGCGCCGGCGGCTCCTGATCGGGACCCGGCATGGTGCTGGCGCGATCGTCGTGCAGCGCGAATGCGTCGCCCAGCAGCGCGAGCACCTCGGCGCGATCGTAGGCCGTGGTGCCGCGGGTCGCGGCCGCCTGCGCGCCGAAGGTCTTGAGCAGCAGCACGCCGCCCGGTCGCAGCAACCGCGCCATGCTGGCGGCGTGGCGGCGCGCGCCCTCGTGCGTGAGCAGGTGCAGGCAGCCGCGATCGACGATGGCGTCGAAGCGCCCGCGCACGTGCGAGTCGGTCACGTCGTCCTGCAACCACACCACCGCGGCGTCGGGATCGATCGCGGCCGCGCGCTCGAGCGCGACCGCGGACAGATCGGTCGCGACCACGCGGTGGCCGGCGGCGGCGCAGTGCCGCGCGAGCGTGCCCAGCCCGGTGCCGACGTCGAGCACCGCCGCGCCCGCGGGCACGTGCGTGGCGATCGCAGCGGCGAGGTCGTCGTCGACGCGATCGCTGTGCCACGGCAACGCCTCGGCGGCGCGGCGGTACATCGCGTCCCAGTCCTCGGGGCCGTGCCCGGCCACGCGACCGCCGTGGGCCTGCGCCAGCATGGTCTCGAGCAGCTGCAGCACCACCTTGGGCGGCGGCGCGGCGCCCAGCGTCGGCGTGCGGGCATCGGGCGCATCGGCGACCTCGATGCCCAGCGTCGGTCGCACCACGTGCATGCCGTCGTCGACGAGCTGCGCGAGGTTGCGCTGCACCGCGGCGCTCGCATACATGGCTGCGTTCATCGACGGCGCGAGCATCACCGGTGCGGTCGTGGTCAACGCGATCGCCGAGACGATCGAGCTGTAGTCGCCGTGGGCGATGCGGCCCAGGGTCGTGGCCGACGCGGGGTAGACCAGCACCGCGTCGGCCCAGCGCGCCAGCTCGATGTGCGGCACCAGGTGCTTGCGATCCTCGGTCCACAGCTGGCTCGCGACCGGCCGGTGCGTGAGCACCTCGAGCGACTCGGGTCGGACCCAGCGCAGCGCCTCGGCGGTGGCGGCCACGCGCACGTGGTGGCCGCGCTCGAGCAGCGCCTGCACCAGCGCCGGCGCGTGCATCGTCGCGACCGCGCCGGTCAGGCCCAGGACCACGCGTGCGCCGGGCTTGTGCGGTGCGCCGCCGCGCCGCGGCGCGATCGCGGGCTCGATCGCACCGAGCTCGCGCAAGATCCCCACCAGCGACTCGATCACCTGCCGCTGCTCGGGGGACTGCAGCGGCGCGCCGGCGCGGTGTTCGAGCAGCGTGACCAGCTCGGTCATGCTCCGCGGCTGCTCGAGCAGCTCGAGCACCGCACGGGCGAGCCGCGCGGAGTCACCGCCCAGCGCCCGGCCGTCGCCGCCCTCGCCGAGCACGACCGTGGTCTCGCCGGCGTCATAGCTGCGCACCAGCGCCGCGCGCCGCAGTCCCACGCGATCGGAGTCCGCGCCCATCGCGGCCGACCGTAGCAGCCTCGCCGGCGGGCTCCGGCAGGCCCGCTGCACCCGTCATGCGTGCAGGATCATGCGTCTGCTCACGCCCGTTGCGGCGCCGTCGTGCGCCGCGAGCCTTGGACCGCTTGCGATCACCGAGCGCCTTCGCTATAGAAGCGCGCCCGCCGTCGGGGAGGGTCCCGGGCGGGACCGCAGAAGAGGCACCGAGAAGCGACCACAGCGACAGGCTTCATGCACCGCGACTGCGCACCGAGACAACGGGTGCGCACGAGGGTGAACCGCCGAGCCACCGCTCGGGCAGGCCCCAGCCAGGCGACATCAGCTCCGCAGCCGCGGAGACGGATCGCCGGGCTCGCGGGCCTCGCGTCGTACCCCGGGACCAACGCTGCATCCACCCCGAACGAACCCCGAACCGCTCCACACCAGAGGAACCCAGACATGGCGAAGGAAAAATTCGTCCGCGACAAGCCCCACGTGAACATCGGCACCATCGGCCACGTGGACCACGGCAAGACCACGCTGACCGCGGCGATCACGAAGGTGTTGGCGTCGCGCGGCTGGGCCGCCGCCATCCCGTTCGATCAGATCGACAAGGCTCCGGAGGAGCGCGCGCGCGGCATCACGATCTCGACCGCGCACGTCGAGTACAACTCCGAGAAGCGCCACTACGCGCACGTCGACTGCCCCGGCCACGCCGACTACATCAAGAACATGATCACCGGCGCGGCGCAGATGGACGGCGCGATCCTGGTGGTCGCGGCGACCGACGGCGCGATGCCGCAGACCCGCGAGCACGTGCTGCTGGGCCGTCAGGTCGGCATCCCGCGCATCGTCGTCTTCCTCAACAAGTGCGACATGGTCGACGACGAGGAGATGATCGAGCTGGTCGAGGTCGAGCTGCGCGACCTGCTGTCCAAGTACGAGTTCGACGGCGACAACGCCCCGATCGTGCGTGGCTCGGCGCTCAAGGCCCTCAACGCGCCCAGCTGGGAGCACGCGGATGCCAAGTGCATCTTCGAGCTGATGGAGGCCTGCGACAGCTTCATTCCGGAGCCGGTCCGCGAGCTCGACAAGCCGTTCCTGATGCCGGTCGAGGACGTGTTCACGATCTCGGGTCGTGGCACCGTGGCGACCGGTCGCGTCGAGCGCGGCATCATCCGCGTGGGTGACGAAGTCGAGATCGTCGGCATCCGTCCGACGGTGAAGACCACCATCACCGGCGTCGAGATGTTCCGCAAGCTGCTCGACCAGGGCCAGGCCGGCGACAACGTCGGTCTGCTGCTGCGCGGCGTGAAGCGTGAGGACGTCGAGCGCGGTCAGGTGCTGTGCATCCCCGGCTCGATCACCCCGCACACGCGCTTCATGGCGCAGGTGTACGTGCTGAAGAAGGAAGAGGGCGGCCGCCACACGCCGTTCTTCAAGGGCTACCGCCCGCAGTTCTACTTCCGCACGACCGACGTGACCGGCAACATCCACCTCCCCGCCAACGTGGAGATGGTCATGCCCGGTGACAACATCGAGATCGAGGTGGAGCTCATCAGCACCATCGCGTGCGAAGAGGGCGTCAAGTTCGCGATCCGCGAGGGCGGCAAGACCGTCGGCGCCGGCGTGGTCACCAAGATCATCCAGTAATCGACCGCGGCAGCCGGCTCGGGCGCGACGCACTCGCGACCGGGTCGGCTGGCCGGTCCCACTCCACCTCGGAGAGCTCCCATGGAGAACCTCAAGATTCGCATCCGCCTCAAGGCCTACGACCACAAGCTGCTCGATCAGTCGGCGCGTGAAATCGCCGAGACCGCGCGGCGTACGGGTGCGACGGTCGCCGGGCCCATCCCGCTGCCGACCAAGATCAACAAGTACACGGTGCTCCGGGGTCCCTTCATCGACAAGAAGTCCCGCGAGCAGTTCGAGATCCGCACGCACAAGCGGCTGCTGGACATCCTCGAGCCCAACAAGCAGACCCTCGACGCGCTGATGAAGCTCGATCTGTCCGCCGGCGTGGACGTCGAGATCAAGACCTGAGGTAGCCATGGCGAAGCTTTCCGTCATCGATCTCGCGGGCAACGCTGCCGGCTCCATCGACGTGGACGACGCCGTCTTCGGCGCGCCGGTCAAGGAGCACCTGCTGTGGGAGGCCGTTCGCTCGCTGCGCGCGGCCAAGCGCCGCGGCACCGCCAAGGTCAAGGGCCGCAGCGAGGTCAACCTGACCAAGGACAAGTACATCAAGCAGAAGGGCTCGGGCGGCGCGCGTCACGGCAACAAGCGCGTGAACCTGTACCCCAAGGGCGGTCGCGTCCACGGCCCGGTGCCGCACCTGTACATCCTGCACGTCAACAAGCGTGCGATGGCGGGCGCGCTGCGCTCGGCGCTGTCGCTGCGCGCCCAGGCCGGCGACCTCGTGGTCGTGAAGGCCTTCGCCGGTGACGCGCCCAAGACCAAGTTGCTGGCCCAGGGCCTCGGTGCGATCAAGGCCCCGCGCGCGCTGCTGGTCGACCGCGGCGACAACGAGTGGCTGCGCCGCACCTCGAAGAACCTGGCCGAGGCCAACTTCCTCGATGTCCGCGGCCTCAACGTCTACGACATCCTGCGTTACCCCAAGCTCGTGATCGCCGAGGCGGCCGTCCGCGAGCTCGAGGAGCGCCTCAAGAAGACGGTGCCCCGTCGCGCCGCAGCAGGTGCCGCATGATCACCCCGCACCAAGTCATCGTGCGTCCGATCGTGACCGAGAAGAGCAACGACCTCGTCTCGGCCAACAACCAGTACGTGTTCGAGGTCCACAAGGACGCCAACAAGATCGAGATCCGCTCGGCGGTCGAGATGGTCTTCGGCGTGCGCGTGCAGGCGGTGCGGACGCAGATGGTCCGCTCGGACCTGCGCCGCGTGGGTCGCTTCTACGGCCGCAAGCCGGCGTGGAAGAAGGCCATCGTGACGCTGCACGCGGAGGACTCCATCGACCTGTACGGCGAGGAGAGCTAGGCCATGGCGCTCAAGAAGTACAAGCCCACCTCGCCCGGTCGGCGCACCATGACGGTGTCCGACAAGGCCGACGTCACCGCCGAGCGCCCGCACAAGCCGCTCACCGGCTTCCGGCACCGCTCGCAGGGCCACAACAACGCCGGCCGCATCACCTCGCGGTTCCGCGGCGGCGGCCACAAGCGGCTGTACCGGTCGATCGACTTCAAGCGCGACAAGTACGGCGTGCCCGGCAAGATCGCGACCATCGAGTACGATCCCAACCGCTCGGCCCGCATCGCGCTGGTGCACTACGCCGACGGCGAGAAGCGCTACATCCTGGCGCCGGCGGGCCTGGCCGTGGGTCAGACCGTGATCGCCTCGGCCAAGGCCGACATCACGCCCGGCAACACGCTGCCGCTGCGCGTGGTCCCGGCCGGCACCGAGATCCACAACGTCGAGATGAAGATCGGCCGCGGCGCGCAGCTGGTCCGCGCCGCCGGCGGTGTCGCTCGCCTGATGGCGCGCGACGGTGACTGGGCGCTGGTCCGCCTGCCCTCGGGCGAGCTCCGCCGCGTCCACGCCGACTGCCGCGCCACCATCGGCACGCTGTCGAACTCGGAACACACCAACATCAGCCTCGGCAAGGCCGGCCGCACCCGCTGGCTCGGTCGCCGTCCGCACAACCGCGGCGTGGTCATGAACCCGGTCGATCACCCGATGGGTGGTGGCGAGGGCCGCACCTCCGGTGGCGGTCACCCGCGCACCCCGTGGGGCAAGCCGACCAAGGGTCTGCGAACCCGCAACAACAAGCGCACGGACGTCTTCCGCGTTTCGCGTCGCGCCAAGTAACCGACCAGGGGAACCCCACGATGCCACGCTCCGTACGCAAGGGTCCGTTCTGCGACGACCACCTCATCGCGAAGGTGGACGCGACCGCCAACGAGAAGCAACGCCGCGCGATCAAGACCTGGTCGCGCCGCTCGACCATCCTGCCGACCTTCGTCGGCGCCAACCTGATGGTCCACAACGGCAACAAGTTCATTCCGGTCTACGTGACCGAGAACATGGTCGGCCACAAGCTCGGCGAGTTCGCGCCCACGCGGACCTTCCGTGGCCACGCCGCCGACCGCAAGGCGAAGAAGGCCTGACGCCATGTCCACCGCACGCCTTTCCCACTGTCGCATCGCGCCGCGCAAGCTGCGGGTGCTGGCCAAGATGCTGCGCGGCATGCCCGTGACGCGGGCGATCAACTCGCTGCGCTTCATGAACAAGTCGGGCTCGCGCGAGTTCTTCAAGCTGCTCGTGTCCGCGGTCGCCAACGCCGAGGACAAGGGCGACGGCGACGTCGACAAGCTCGTGATCAAGACCGTGCTCGTGGACCAGGGGCCCGTGCTCAAGCGCTGGCGTCCGCGCGCGATGGGACGCGCCAACCGCATCAACAAGAAGACCAGCCACGTGTTCGTCGAGCTGGCAGAGGGCGCAGTCGGCTGACGCCGGCGCCACGCTTTCGTCACGAAGGACGTTCACACATGGGCCAGAAGACACATCCAGTCGGCTTCCGCATCGGGATCGTCAAGACCTGGAACAGCAAGTGGTTCGAGCACCAGCGTTATCGCCAGTGGCTGCACGAGGACCTGCGCCTGCGCAAGGTGCTCAAGCAGAAGCTCAATAGCGCCTCCATCTCGGAGATCACCATCGAGCGCGCCGCCAACAAGGTGAAGATCAACATCTTCTCCGCGCGCCCGGGGATCATCATCGGCAAGCGCGGTGCGGGCGTCGAGCAGCTCAAGAAGGACGTGCAGAAGCTGACCGAGTCCGAGGTGTTCATCAACATCCAGGAGGTGCGCAAGGCCGAGGTCAACGCGCAGCTCGTGGCCGAGAACATCGCGCAGCAGCTCGAGCGCCGCATCGCCTTCCGCCGCGCGCTCAAGCGCGCCGTGCAGACCGCGATGAAGTTCGGCGCCAAGGGCATCCGCGTCAACGCAGCCGGCCGCCTGGGCGGCGCGGAGATGTGCCGTCGCGAGTGGTATCGCGAGGGTCGCATTCCGCTGCACACCCTTCGTGCCGACATCGACTACGGCTTCACCGAGGCCCGCACCACCGCCGGATCCATCGGCGTGAAGTGCTGGATCTTCAAGGGCGAGGTCTACGACCACCGTCAGGGCGGCGGTGGCCAGCAGGACCGCTTCCCCCACCCGCAGCGGGGATGAGGACGAGCCATGCTCACACCGTCACGCGTCAAGTTCCGCAAGGTCTTCAAGGGCCGCATGACCGGCGCCGCCAAGGGCGGCAGCACCGTCGACTTCGGTGACTTCGGTCTGCAGGCCACCACCTGTGGCTGGCTGACTTCCCGTCAGATCGAGGCCGCTCGCGTCGCCATCAACCGCCACGTCAAGCGCGGCGGCAAGCTGTACGTGCGGGTCTTCCCGGACAAGCCGGTCAGCAAGAAGCCCGCCGAGACTCGAATGGGTAAGGGCAAGAGCGGCCCGGAGTTCTGGGTCGCCGTCGTGCGCCCCGGCCGGGTCATCTACGAGCTCGAGGGCGTGCCCGAGCAGCTCGCGCGCGAGGCGTTCCACCGCGCGCACCACAAGCTGCCGATCAAGACCCGCGTCATCAAGAGGGAGGCGGAGCTGTGAAACCCTCCGAGCTTCGAGACAAGAGCGACGACGAGCTCGTCGCGCTCGAGAAGGATCTGCGCGATCAGCTGGTCAAGCTCAGCATCGCGCGGGCGACCCAGCGCATGCGCAACAGCGCCCAGCTGGGCAAGTTGAAGCGGGACATCGCCCGCATCAAGACCATCGTGCGCGAGCGCGAGCTGGGTCTGGGCGCCAGCCGACCGGGGAGCGAGGCCACCACATGAGCACGCAAGACGCTACCGCCGCGACCGGTGCCGAGCGCCGCAAGCGGCAGCTGCTGGGCACCGTCGTGTCCAACAAGATGGACAAGACCTGCGTCGTGCAGGTCAGCCGTCGATTCCGCCACACCAAGTACAAGAAGTACGTGAACGAGCGGAAGCGCTACAAGGCCCACGACGAGCGCAACGAGGCGCAGGTCGGCGACAAGGTGATCATCGTCGAGTGTTCGCCGATCTCCCGTGACAAGCGCTGGCGCCTCCAGACCGTGGTGGAGAAGGCGGTCGCCGTATGATCCAGGTCGAAAGCGTCCTCGATGTCGCCGACAACTCCGGCGCCCGTCGAGTCTTCTGTATCAAGGTCCTGGGCGGTTCGAAGCGCCGCTACGCCTCGGTCGGCGACGTCATCGTCGTCTCGATCCGCGACGCGCTGCCCAACAGCAAGGTCAAGAAGGGCTCGGTCATGAAGGCCGTGGTCGTGCGCAGCAAGAAGGGGCTGCGCCGCGCCGACGGCAGCGTGATCCGGTTCGACAGCAACAGCGCGGTGCTGATCGACAACCAGAAGCAGCCCATCGGCACGCGCATCTTCGGACCCGTCGCGCGCGAGCTGCGGGCCAAGAAGTTCCTCAAGATCATCAGCCTCGCGCCGGAGGTGCTGTAATGCAGCGCGTACGGCAGGGCGACACCGTGGTGGTGATCGCCGGCAAGCAGAAGGGCACCAAGGGCAAGGTGCTGCGGGTGCTGCCCAGCGACGACGCCGTCGTCGTGGAGGGCATCAACGTCCGCACCAAGCACATCAAGCCGACGCAACAGAACCCCCAGGGTGGTCGCGTCAAGCGCGAGTTCCCCATCCACCTCTCCAACGTGATGCTGGCCGATCCCAAGACCGGTGAGCCCACGCGGGTGCGCATCTCAACCCTCACCGACGGCCGCCGCGTTCGCGTGGCAGTGAAGTCGGGTGAGCAGATCGATAAGTAGGAGCAACCACCATGGCGGAAGCAAAAGCTAAGGGTGGCGGCGGTGCCGGAGCCGGGCAGAAGAAGAAGAAGGAAGCCGGCTTCGCGTTCAAGTTCCGCAACGTGATGGACGAGCCCACCAAGCGTGGGCCCGGCGACCGGCCGCGGATGCTGGTCAAGTACGAAGAAAAGGTGAGGCCGGCGCTCAGCAAGGAGTTCGGCTACGCCAACACGATGCAGATCCCGCGACTGCGCAAGATCACGCTCAACATCGGCCTGGGCGAGGCCCTGCGCGTGCCCAAGCTGCTCGAGCAGGCGTTCGAGGCGCTGGGCAACATCTCCGGTCAGCGGCCGGTGGTGACCCGCGCGCGCAAGTCGATCGCGACCTTCAAGCTCCGCGAGGGGCAGAAGATCGGCTGCATGGTGACGCTCCGCGGCCCGCGGATGTGGGAGTTCTTCGACCGCTTCATCTCGGTCGCGTTGCCGCGTACGCGCGACTTCCGGGGTATCAGCCGCAAGGGCTTCGACGGCCGCGGCAACTACACGATGGGCATCAAGGAGTTGCTCATCTTCCCCGAGGTCGACATCGACAAGCTCGAAAAGGTCCCCGGTATGAACATCTGCATCCACACCAGCGCGCGCTCCGACGACGAAGGTCGCGCTCTGCTCACCCACCTGGGCGTCCCGTTCCGCGCCGCCTGAGCTGACGCGAGAGGAAGTGCACGATGTCCATGACCGATCCCATCGCCGACATGCTCACGCGGATCCGCAACGCGGTCGCGGCGAAGCACCGGACGCTCTCGCTGCCCGGCAGCAAGCTCAAGCTGCGGCTGGCGCAGATCCTGAAGGAGGAGGGCTACATCGAAGACGTGGCCTTCAAGCCCGAGGGGCCCCAGGGCGTCATCGAGATCAACCTGCGTTTCCGCGAGGGCCAGTCGGCCATCGAGGGACTGCAGCGCATCAGCCGTCCGGGGCAGCGTCGCTACGCGTCCCATGACGAGATTCCCAAGGTCCGCAACGGCCTCGGCATCCTCATCGTCTCGACCAGCCGCGGCATGATGACCGACCGCGCGGCCCGCCGGGCCGGCGTGGGCGGCGAGCTGGTCTGCAGCGTGTGGTGAGCCCGCACGGAGAAGAGACCCCACCATGAGTCGCATCGGCAACGCACCCATCACCGTGCCCAAGGGCGTGACGCTCACGACCTCCGGCCGCACCGTGTCGGCCAAGGGTCCCAAGGGCACGCTCAGCTTCGACATCCCCGAGGGTGTCACCATGGAGCAGCAGGGCGATCGCCTGCTGTTCAAGCGGGCCAGCAACGACCAGCGCCACCGCGCCATGCACGGCATGGTGCGCGCGCGCATGGCCAACCTCATCACCGGCGTCGGCACGGGCTACACCCGCGAGCTCGACATCGTCGGCGTGGGTTACCGCGCCGCGGTGAAGGGCCAGAGCGTGGAGCTCACGCTGGGCTTCTCGCACGGCGTCAACTACCCGCTGCCCGACGGCGTCAAGGCCGAGGTCACCAAGGAAGGCCGCCTGATCCTCAGCGGCTGTGACCGCGTGGCCCTGGGCCAGTGCGCCGCGGACATCCGCGACTTCCGGCCGCCCGAGCCGTACAAGGGCAAGGGCGTGAAGTACGTCGAAGAGACCATCCTTCGCAAGGAAGGAAAGCGAGGGAAGAAGTAATGAGCACCAAGTCCATCGAGCAGCGGCTGCGTCGCAAGGCGCGCGTGCGCGCGCGGGTCACCGGCACCACCGAGCGGCCGCGGCTGACCGTGTTCCGCAGCAACAAGCACATCTACGCCCAGGTCATCGACGACAGCACGGCGACGTCGCTGGTCGCGGTCTCGACCCTCAGCAAGACCATCAAGGAGCAGCTGGGCGGGCAGGACAAGAGCGGCGAGGCCAAGGTGGTCGGCGCTGCGATCGCCCAGGCGTGCAAGGGTGCGGGCATCACCAAGGTGGTGTTCGACCGCAACGGCTACGCCTACCACGGGCGCATCAGCGCGCTCGCCGAAGCTGCCCGCGAGGCCGGGCTGGAGTTCTGACATGGCGCACTCTCGACGCGATTCCGACAACTCCCGCGGCCGCCGCGACGACGACAACGAAGACAAGGGCGACCTCGTCGATCGCGTCGTCTACATCAACCGCGTGGCCAAGGTCGTCAAGGGCGGCCGCAACTTCTCGTTCACGGCCGTGGTGGTCGTGGGCGACGAGCACGGCAAGGTCGGCATGGGCTACGGCAAGGCCCGCGAGGTGCCCGAGGCCATCCGCAAGGCCACCGACTACGCGCGCCGCAGCCTGTTCGAGGTGCCGCTGTCGGGCACCACGATCCCGCACGACGTGCTGGGCATCCACGGCGCCGGCCAGGTGCTGCTGCGGCCGGCTTCGCCCGGTACCGGCGTGATCGCGGGCGGCCCGGTCCGCGCGGTGGTCGAGTGCGCCGGCATCCACGACGTGCTGAGCAAGTGCATCGGCACCAACAACCCGCTCAACGTCATCCACGCGACCATGGAAGCGCTGCGTCAGCTGCGTAGCCCCGAGCAGGTCGCCATCAAGCGCGGCGTCGACGTGGCGTCGTTCGCAGAAGGGTAAGAGGGCTGTCATGGCACTTCAGCTCAAGGTCACGCTCGTTCGCAGCGCGATCAACCGCTCCGAGTCGCAGAAGCGCACCGTCAAGGGCCTGGGGCTCACCAAGCTGCATCGCTCGGCCGTGCACCCCGACAACGACGCGATCCGCGGCATGATCCGCAAGGTGCAGCACCTCGTCACCGTGGAACCGGTGGAGTAGGCAGGACGAGATGGGAACGACACTTCACACGCTGCAGCCCCCCAAGGGCGCCCGCAAGAAGATGAAGCGCGTCGGTCGCGGCGTCGGCTCGGGCAAGGGCAAGACGTCGGGCCGCGGCATGAAGGGCCAGATGGCCCGTCGTCAGCCGCCGCGTCCGGGCTTCGAGGGTGGCCAGAACCCGATCCACCGCCGCGTGCCCAAGCGTGGCTTCGTGAACAACTTCCGCGTGGAGTACCACGCGGTCAACCTCGCGCTGGTCGCGGGCAAGTTCAGCGCCGGCGAGGAGGTCTCGCTCGAGACGCTCAAGGCGCGCAAGCTGCTGCCCAAGCGCGCCGAGTCGATGCCGCTCAAGCTGCTGGGCACCGGCGAGATCGCAGTGGCGCTCAAGTTCAAGGTGCACGCCGCGAGCGAGGCCGCCAAGGCCAAGGTCGAGGCTGCCGGTGGCAGCGTCGAGCTCATCGGCGAAGCCGCGGCCTGAACCCCACGCCGCACGAATCGAAGCCCGGACCGCTCGCGCGGCCCGGGCTTCGTCGCGTCTGCGGTCCGTCACCGACGGCGCGGTCGCGTCACTCGTCGCCGAGCTCGAAGCTCGCGTGCACGATCGTGATGATGTCCTTCTCGAGCGACGTGGTGTCGTTGTTGCCGTCCCACGAGGTGCTGGTCGAGTTGGGTGGGTTGACGTTGATGACGCCCATGTCGGCCGAGCGCAGCCGCGCGATGGCGCCACCGCCGGCGGCCTCGAGCACGTTCTCCGCCCGCACGCGCGCGTCCTTGCTGGCCTCGGCCAGCATCTCGATCTTGAGCTCGCTGAGCTTGGTGTAGAAGTACGCCGGCGAGGACGAGCTCACCGAGATGCCGCTTTCGAGCAGCTGCGTGACCTCGCGGGAGACCCGCTCGACGGTGGCGACGTCGGTCGAGCGCACGGTGACGTTCTGGTACGCGGCGAAGCCGTCGGGCACCTGCCGCTCGTAGCGCTCGTCGCCGCTGCCGACGATCTCCGAGCGCGTGAGCTCCTGCAGCGTGGCCGAGGACACCCGGATCTGCTCCTTGGGGATGCCCTGGGCAGCGAGGTACGCCACGGTCTTGTCGACGTCGGCGTGCAGGCGGCGGTAGGCGCCGACGCGATCGGGATCGCGCGTGTCGACCACCGCGGTCCACTCGATGGTGTCCGAGACGATCCGCCGCTTGGCCGATCCCGTCACCTGCAGCACCCGCTCCTTGGGCTTGGTCTTGACCCGCTCCCAGGTACTGGCGGGGATCCAGGCCGCGGCGATCACCGCGAGGGAGGGGGCGAGCAGGTCGAAGGGGAGGCGTCGGCGCGGGCTGGGTCCCATGGCGCGCGGCCGGACGCGCGAGCCGTCGGCGATGTTCCCGCGCGCGGCCGCGGACGGGCGTCGGCCCGGCCCGAGATCGCCCGTCCGGGCGGGGTCCGGCGCGCCCGCGGGCCGCACCGGCGTCGGTTGTCGCGGTCAGATGCGGGCAGCGGGCGCCTAAGGTATGGTCGCCGCCCGGCCGCGGCCCCCCGAGGACGCGCCGGTCGGCTCTTCGCCTGTCGTCATGAGCGTCATCGTCAACATCTTCAAGCTGCCCGAGCTGCGCAAGCGGCTCGGCTTCACGTTGGCGATGCTCGCCGTCTACCGGCTGGGGGTCTTCATCGCGGTGCCCGGCGTCGACCGCAAGGTCATGTCGGACATCGTGAACCAGGGCCAGGGCGGCTTCCTGGCCTACTTCAACATGTTCTCGGGCGGCGCGCTCGAGCAGCTGTCGGTGTTCGCGCTCGGCATCATGCCGTACATCAGCGCGAGCATCATCATGCAGCTGATGACGGTCGTCATCCCGCGGCTCGAGCAGCTGTCGAAGGAAGGCGAGACCGGTCGACGCAAGATCAACCAGTACAGCCGCTACGGCACCGTCGGCCTGGCCTTCGTACAGGGCTACTTCATGGCCAGCTGGCTCGAGTCGCAGAACACCCAGGGGCAGACCCTGGTGATCGACCCGGGGCTCGGCTTCGAGATCATGACGGTGCTGACGCTGACCGGCGGCACCATCTTCCTGATGTGGCTCGGTGAACAGATCACCGAGCGCGGCATCGGCAACGGCATCTCGATGGTGATCTTCGCCGGCATCATCGCGGACCTGCCGGTCGCGCTGTACCAGCTGATCCAGAAGACCCAAGACGATCCCGAGAACTTCGGGCCCATGACGCTGGGCGTGCTGCTGGCCATGGCCATCGCGGTCATCGCCTTCATCATCGTGATGGAGCGCGGCCAGCGACGGATCCAGGTGCAGTACGCCAAGCGCGTGGTCGGCCGCAAGATGTTCGGCGGCAACGCCAACTACCTGCCGCTGCGCATCAACTCGGCCGGCGTCATCCCGCCGATCTTCGCCTCGTCGATCCTGATGTTCCCCAAGCAGATCGCGGGCATGACCGACAATGCCTGGCTGCAGAAGTTCTCCGGCGCGCTCAACTACGACGGCTACCTCTACGTCACGCTGTACGTCGGGCTGATCGTCTTCTTCTGCTACTTCTACACCGCGATCCAGTTCAACCCGACCGACGTCGCGGACAGCCTCAAGAAGCAGAACGCGTCGATCCCCGGCATCCGCCCCGGCAAGCGCACGGCCGAGTACATCGACTTCGTGCTCAACCGGCTGACGTTCGTGGGCGCCTGGTACATCTCGGGCGTGTGCATCCTGCCGCAGCTGCTGCAGACGCGCTTCGACGTGCCGTTCCAGTACGGCGGCACCTCGCTGCTCATCGTCGTCGGCGTCGCGCTCGACACCGCGCAGCAGATCGAGAGCCACCTCGTGACGCGCTCGTACGAGGGCTTCGCGGGTCCGCGTGGGCCGCGAATCCGCGGCCGTCGCGGCTGAGCCGGCGCGCGCACGCACGGCGCTGCGATTGCGCGTCGGGGCCCTTGAGCGCGCCGCGGCGCGTCGCTAGGCTCGCTGCCGCATGGGCGATCGCAAGGGACTCATCCTCATCGGCGCACCCGGTTCGGGCAAGGGCACGCAGGCCAAGAAGCTGCAGGAGCAGCTCGGCTACGCGCACATCAGCACCGGCGATCTGTTGCGCGCCGCGGTCGCGGCCGGCTCCGAGCTGGGGCTCCGGGCCAAGGGCTTCATGGACGCGGGCGGCCTCGTGCCCGATGCGCTGGTGATCGACCTGCTGCTCGAGGCGCTCGCGACCCCGGCGGCGGCCGCGGGCTTCATCCTCGACGGCTTCCCGCGCACGCTGCCGCAGGCCGAGGCGCTCGATGCCGCCGTGCGCATCGACAAGGTCATCGATCTGCAGGTGCCCTTCGGACTCATCGAAGAGCGCGTCACCGGCCGGCGCATGTCGCCCTCGGGGCACGTCTATCACGTCAAGTACAGCCCGCCGAAGGTCGAGGGCATCTGCGACATCACCGGCGAGGCGCTGTACCAGCGCAGCGACGACACGCCCGACAAGGTCCGCGCGCGGCTGTCGAAGTTCGAGGCCGAGACGCGGCCCGTGATCGCGCGCTACCAGTCCAAGGGCATCGTCGTCGCGGTCGACGGCGTGGGCGATCCCGACGAGGTCTACGCCCGCATCGCCGCGGTGCTCTGAGCTCGCATCGCCGCGGTGCCGTGAGCCCGCATCGCCGCCGGCGGGGCCCCGGCCGCGCATTGCCGCGCGCGGCCGGCAACCCCCCCGCATCGGCCTGGCGGCGGCGCGCACGAGCGTGCGGGCGCCGGGCTGGCGCGGCGGCTCGACCCTGCGCAATGATGCGCGTTGGGGGACTGTCGGGGATGCGCCAGCGCAGCCGAGTGTGCATGTGGTTCGTCGCGTGGGTCGCCGCATGCGGCGGGGACTCGAGCGGCATCGCGGAGACGACCAGCGCGGAGGGGACCTGCGGCCTGGCCGGTTGCGACGACGGCACCGGCTCGGGCACGACCGCCGCGAGCGGCAGCAGCGGTGGCGGTGTCGACAGCTCCGGTGGCGGGACCACCGGCGGCGGCACCACGGGCTTGCCGTGCGACGTCGCCGACGTGGTCGAGCGCAACTGCCTGTTGTGCCACGCGCCGCCCGACGGGCTCTACGGCGCACCGATGTCGCTCGCGAGCATCGACGACTGGCAGGTGCCCGCGGTGACGATGCCGACGATGGCGGTGTACCAGCTCGCCGACATGCGCATCGAGGATCCGGTCGCGCCGATGCCGGAGAACATGGTCATGTCCGACGCGGACAAGGCCGTGCTGCACGCGTGGTTCGACGCGGGCGCGCCCGCGGGCAACGCCGACGATTGCGGCGGCGGCACCACCGGCGACACCGAGGGCGACACCGGCGTCGGTCCCGACGCGCTGCCGTGCGAGCCCAGCCACACCTTCGTCGCGGCCGCCGGCGACGGCAGCGACGAGCCGTTCCACGTGCCCGAGAGCGGCGCCGACAACCTCTACATGTGCTTCACCTTCGCGTCGCCGTTCAACGGCACGCTGCAGGGCACCGCGTGGGCGCCGATCACCGACGACGAGCGCGTGCTGCACCACTGGATCCTGTTCCGCACGCAGCAGCCGCAGGTCGATGGCGGCGCGGGCCCGTGCGACATGCCCAGCGACGCGGTGTTCGTGTCGGGCTGGGCGCCCGGCGGGCAGAACTTCGTCATGCCCGACGACGTCGGGCTCGAGCTCGGCGGCCCCGACGACTACTTCATCCTGCAGGTCCACTACCACAACACCGATCACCACGCCGACGCGTTCGACAAGAGCGGCGTGGCCTTCTGCACCACCGACACGCCGCGCGAGCACACCGCGGGCGTGCTGACCCTGGGCACGACGACGATCGACGTGCCCGCCGGCGCCACCGGCGTCGACGCGGTGGGGCACTGCCCGTCGGCGATCACGAACTTCCTGCCGGTCGATCTCAACGTGATGGCCAGCTTCCCGCACATGCACGGGCTCGGCCGCAAGTTCAACACCACGGTCACGCGCGACGGTCAGGACATGACCCTGGTCGACGTGCCCGCGTTCAGCTTCGACAACCAGATCTCGTATCCGCACGAGCCGCCGTTCGTGATCAAGGCCGGCGACTCGCTGACCACGACGTGCACCTACGACAATCCCGGCGGCAGCGACGTGCACTTCGGCGAGCGCACCGAAGACGAGATGTGCTTCAACTTCGCGCTGCTGTACCCCATCGACATCCTGCCCAGCCAATACCGCATCTGCATGACCGACTAGCCTGCGCCGGCCGACCACGCGGGGGCCGGCCGCGGCGGGACCGCCCGGCGCACGCGCAGTGATCGGTCGGTCGTGTGCGCGATCCCGCGGGCGTCGACGCACACGCGGGCCCTCGCAGGGGGCCCGGGCCGGGCCGGCGACCAAACCAAGACAATCGCGGGCCGAACTTCGACGCGGCCGGGGCCGCCGGCCCGGCTAGCCTGACGGCATGGCCATTGCGGCGTTCTTCGCCTCCCATTGGTTGCTGGCGGTCTTCTTCCAGAGCTTCTTCCACCACCGCTATGGCGCGCATCGCATGTTCTCGATGTCGCGCGCGTGGGAGCGCTTCTTCTACCTCGGTGCCTACGTCGTGCAGGGCTCGTCGTTCCTCGACCCGCGCGGCTACGGCATCTTGCACCGCCTCCACCACGCCTTCAGCGACGGCGCGCGCGATCCTCACTCGCCCGAGAACCACACCAACGTCTGGTCGATGATGTGGGCGACCAAGCGGGAGTACGACCGCTACGCGCACCACGGCGAGCAGCCCGAGCCGCGCTTCATGGGCGGCCTGCCGAGCTGGCCGGCGGTCGATCGCATCGGCCAGAGCTGGGCCAGCCGCTTCGTGTTCATGGGGCTGTACACCGCGTTCTACGTGACGTTCGCGACGGCGTGGTGGCAGTACCTGCTGCTGCCGGTCCACTTCATCATGGGCCCGGTCCACGGCGCGATCGTCAACTGGTGCGGTCACCGCTACGGCTATCGCAACTTCGCGCTGCCTGACAAGTCGCGCAACTCGCTGGTGGTCGACATGCTGTGCGTCGGCGAGCTGTACCAGAACAACCACCACAAGTACCCGATGTCGCCCGACTTCGCGGCGCGGTGGTTCGAGTTCGACCCGACCTTCGCGGTCATGCGCGTGCTCGCGTGGCTCGGCATCATCGAGTTCGGCGCGCACGTGCAGCGCATGCGCCTGACCGAGCGCGCCATCGCGAGGGCCGGCGAGGCCGGTGCGCCGCAGGCGTGCGAGGCGGTGCAGCCCGAGGAGTCCGCGGGCCTGTCCGACGACGCGGTGCCCGTGACCGAGCTGGGCTGATCGGATCGGCGGCGCGTCCGCTGCGATCAGTGCCGCTCGATGTGCGACGCGCCGGTGGCGTCGCGATCGATGCGGGTCGCGTTGCCACGCCAGCCCAGCCGGCTGGCGCCGCTGGCATCGGCGGTGAGCGAGGCGTTGGCGACGATCTCGGCCGAGCTCGCGCCGCTGAGGTCCGCGTCGACGTCGTCGGCGATCAGCGACTGCGCCTCGGCGGTCGAGGCACCCGAGAGCTCGAGCCGCAGCGTCTTCACGCTGCCGGCCACGCGGGCTCGGCTCGCGCCCGAGAGCTCGAGCTCGAAGCTGTCGCCGTGCACACCGGTGACGTCGCCGCGCGCGGCCCCCGAGAGCTCGAGCGCGCTGAGCTCGGGCGTGTGCAGCACCAGCTCGAGGTCGAGCCGCGGCAAGATGTTGTCGCGCGTGCTCGCGTGCAGCGTGCCGCCCTCGACGCGCAGCTCGACCAGCGGCAGCAGGTTGCTGTCGCCGCGCAGCTCGACGGTCGCGGGACCCGGTGCGACCTCGGTCTGGACCACGAAGACGCCGCCGACGTCGACCTTCGAGAAGGCGCCGAGCTCCGGGCGCACGGTCGCGGGCTCACCGTTGCCGCGCTCCATGCATGCGGGCGCGAGCGTGAGCGTGGCGAGCAGGGCGGCGGTGCTTCGGTGCATGGGTCGTCGATCCTTCGCAGGGCCGCCGCGGTGGCGACCGGCCTTCGCGTACCACGGCGCGCGCGGCAGCATTTCGAATTGCGGCCGCGCTGCTTCAGCGCGCGCGGCAGACCGGCGGTGTCCCGCCGCCGCATTCGCAGCGGCACGGTGGCGCGTCGGGCCCATCGGGCACGGTGGTCTGGCCATCGCCGCGGCACGGGCAGTAGCAGCCGCCGGGCTCGTACACGCAGCCGGGCCGCGCGTTGCAGTCGGCCTGCTGGCGCTTCGCCGCGGGGATGTCGTCACCGGAGCCGAAGAACCCGGACTGGGCGAAGCCGATCTCGCACGGCGCGGTCGCGGGCCGGCACCGGTACGTTCGTCGATCGGCGGTGCCGGCGTGCTGCAGCGTACAGTGCGGCGACGCCATGCACGCGGTGCGGCTGAGCGCGCCGCAGTCCGGGCCGCCTCGCGGCGCCGCGGTGGCCGGCGGCGCGGCGTCGTCCGGCGCACCGAGCGTAGCGGGCGATCGGGGCGCGGCGGCCGGTTCCGCGGCCGATCGCGGCGGATCGGCGGTGCCGCAGCCGACCGTGGTGACCAGCGCTGCGAGCCATCCGAGCAGTCCGAGCGAAGTGCGCATGCTCGGGCCTGCAACGCGCACGCAGGGCCGTCCGCGCTGCCCCCGGCCTGGGGCCGAAGTAGTGCGGATCCTCAACGCGGGCCCCCGCCGATTGCCGGCTGGACAGCCGCGGGGGTGACTCCTACACTCCGCGCTCCCTGGGGCCCCCCAGGGCACTTCGCATGTCTTCGACTCGCGAGGACGTGCTCACCGCGACGGTGCAGCACGAGCTGGGCAACCAGCTGTTTCGCCTTCTTCTCTCTGACGGATCGACGCTGGTCGCCGGACTCTCCACCGAAGCCAAACGACTGGGCTTGCCCATCACCACCGGGATGCGTGTAGAAGTGCGTCGCGCCCGGCTCGACCCCGCCCGCGGAACCGTCCTCGGTCCCGTGGCCGCACACGACCCCGACCAGCGAACCACGATCCTCGACCCCACGCCCAGCCCTCGACACAAGCCGTAAGCCGTTCCGTGATGCCATGAAAGTCCGCGCCAGCGTCAAGAAGATCTGTGACAAGTGCAAGGTGATCCGCCGCAAGGGCACCGTGCGCGTCATCTGTGAGAACCCCAAGCACAAGCAGAGGCAGGGCTAGTCCATGGCACGCATCGCCGGCGTCGACCTTCCCCGCAACAAGCGGATCGAAGTCGCCCTCACGTACATCTACGGAATCGGCCGCGTCACCGCGGCGCAGATCCTCGACAAGTCGGGCGTGGGTCCGTCGGTTCGCACCGACGATCTCACCGACGAGCAGGTCAGCGCGATCCGTCACGTCATCGAGACCACCTTCAAGGTCGAGGGCGACCTTCGTCGCGACGTGCAGATGAGCATCAAGCGCTTGATGGATCTCGGTTGCTACCGCGGGCTGCGACACCGCCGTGGCCTGCCGGTCCGAGGCCAGCGCACGCACACCAACGCGCGTACGCGCAAGGGTCCCAAGCGCGCCACCATCGCGCAGAAGAAGCGAGTCTAGTCCATGGCGAACACGCAGCAGGGGCAGCAGAACAAGCCCGCCAAGAAGCGCGCGAAGAAGAACGTCTCGACCGGCATCGTGCACATCCGGTCCACGTTCAACAACACCATCGTCAGCGTCACCGACGTCAACGGCAACGTGTTGTCGTGGGCGTCCGCCGGCGTGCGCGGCTTCAAGGGCTCGCGCAAGTCGACGCCGTTCGCGGCGCAGCTCGCCGCCGACGAGGCCGCGCGCAAGGCCGCCGACCACGGCGTCCACACGGTGTCGATCCGCATCAGCGGCCCGGGTGCGGGTCGCGAGTCGGCGCTGCGCGGCATCCAGGCCGCCGGCATGCGCGTCACCTCCATCAAGGACGTGACCCCGATCCCCCACAACGGCTGCCGCCCCCCGAAGCGCCGCAGGGTTTGAACCGAACATGGCTCGCTATACCGGACCCGTTTGTCGTCTCTGCCGTCGCGAAGACGTGCAGCTCTTCCTCAAGGGCGATCGCTGCTTCTCGCAGAAGTGCGCGTACGAGCGCCGACCCTACCCCGCAGGCCAGCACGGTCAGGGCCGCAAGCGTCGGCCGTCGGACTACGGCCAGCAGCTGCGCGAGAAGCAGAAGGTCAAGCGCATGTACGGCATCCTCGAGCGGCAGTTCCGCGGGTACTACTACCGCGCGGCCCGCATGAAGGGCGTCACCGGCGAGAACCTGCTGTCGCTGCTCGAGCGTCGCCTCGACAACGTCGTGCTGCGCTGCGGCTTCGGTGGCAGCCACGCCGAGGCGCGCCAGCTCGCTCGCCACGGTCACTTCACGATCAACGGCAAGCGCATCGACATCCCCAGCTACCTGGTCAAGCCCGGGGACGTGATCGAGGTGCGCGAGAGCAGCCGCGGCATCCAGAAGATCGTCGACGCGCTGTCCAAGGTCGACCGCACCTCGCGGCCGACCTGGATCGAACTCGACAAGGACAACATGCGCGGCAAGGTCACCGCGCTGCCGGCCCGCTCCGACATCGCGGCCGACATCGACGAACAGCTCATCGTCGAGCTCTACAGCAAGTGATGCGACGGCGCGGGCCCACGTGGGCCCGCGCGCGCGAGGAGAACGAGGGATGCAGGACACCAACACCATTGCCCGCAACTGGCGCGACCTCATCCGCCCCAAGAAGCTCGAGGTCGAGGGCGAGAGCCTCACGGACAGCTACGGCAAGTTCACGTGCGAGCCGCTCGAGCGCGGCTACGGCATCACGCTCGCGAACAGCCTGCGGCGCGTGCTCTTGTCCTCGCTGCAGGGCGCCGCGATCACGACGGTTCGGATCGAGGGCGCGCTGCACGAGTTCACGACCATCGAAGGCGTGGTCGAGGACGTCACCGACATCATCCTCAACATCAAGGCGCTGCGCCTGCGCATGGACGACTCCACGCCGCGCACGCTGACGATCGACAAGCAGGGCGAGGGTGAGGTCAAGGCCAGCGACATCCAGTGCCCCACCGGCGTGTCGGTGCTCGACCCCGGTCAGCACATCGCGACGCTGTCGAAGGGCGGCCATCTGCGCATGGAGCTGACCTGCGAGATGGGTCGTGGCTACGCCACCGCGGACCAGAACAAGCGCGAGGGCATGCCGATCGGCGTGATCCCGATCGACAGCCTGTTCTCGCCGATCCAGAAGGTGAACTACCGCGTCACCAACGCGCGCGTCGGGCAGCGCACGGACTACGACCGCCTCGTGCTCGAGGTCTGGACCGACGGTTCGGTCCGCCCCGACGACGCGGTCGCGTTCGCGGCCAAGATCCTCAAGGAGCAGCTCTCGATCTTCATCAATCGCGAGGAGATCGAGGAGGCCACCGCGGCCGAGCCGACCGAAGAGGACAAGCTCAACGAGTACCTGTGGCGTTCGGTGGACGAGCTCGAGCTGTCGGTCCGCTCGGCCAACTGCCTGCAGAACGCGAACATCCACTACATCGGCGACTTGGTGCAGAAGACCGAGGCCGAGATGCTCAAGACCAAGAACTTCGGTCGCAAGTCCCTCAAAGAGATCAAGGAGATCTTGGCGCAGATGGGCTTGTCGCTGGGCATGAAGATCCCCAACTGGCAGGGCCCGCCACCGGCCCGCGACGACGCCTGATCGAAGGCGCACGAGGCACGAGACATGCGACATCGCGACGCTGGCCGGAAGTTCGGCCGAAACAGCACCCACCGCAGCGCCATGTTCCGCAACATGGCGACCTCGCTCGTCGAGCACGGGCGGATCACCACGACCGAGCCCAAGGCCAAGGAGCTCCGCAAGTACGTCGAGCGCGTGATCACGCGCAGCATCGGCGTGCACGCGCTGGTGGCCAAGCCGCTCGACGAGCGCACCAAGGCCGAGCAGGCGCAGGTGGTGCACGCGATCCGCATGGCCGGCCGGCTGGTGCGGACCCGCGAGGCGCTGACCAAGCTCTTCACCGAGGTCGCGCCGCGCTTCAAGGACCGGCCGGGCGGGTACACCCGCATCGTCCGCACCGCGCCGCGACCCGGCGACGGCGCGCCGATGGCCATCGTCGAGCTGGTCTGAGCGCAGCAGGGTCGGGCGGGTGAGCCCGTCCGGCCCGGCGACGCGCGACCGCGAAGGACCCGCAGGATCTCTGCGGGTTTTTTTGTCGCCACGGGGCGGCGGCCTACCGTGGTCGCATGCTGCTCGCGGCGTCGTCTGCCCTGGTCCTGGTCGAAGTCGGTCTCGTGCTCGCGGCGCTCGCGGGCGTGCTGGCGTTCCTGGGACGGCGGGCCCGTCAGGCCGACCCGCAGGTGCTGCGGACCATCCGGCTCTCGCCGCAGCACGCGGTCTACGTGGTCGTGATCGAGGACCGGCGGCTGGTCGTCGGTGCCGGCACCGGCGCCGCGCCGACGCTGCTGTGCGACCTGGGCGATCGGCTGCGCGCGGTGAAGAACGACGGCCCGCGCGAGCCCACGGGCGTCCGCGGCGGCACGCCGATCGTCGCGGGCGGCACCCGTGGACGCGGGGGCTGGGACCAAGGTGGCTGAGCTCGACGCAGGCGCGGGCTCGCTCGCGTGGCTCGCGATCGTGCCGATCGTGCTGGTGGTCGCGACGGCGTTCGCGAAGTCGTCGGTGCTGCTGGGAGCGGTGCGCGTGGGCCTGGGCGCCGAGGCGCTGCTGCCGTTGCCGGTGATGCTGGCGCTGGCGCTGGTCGTGACCGCGATCGTGATGGCGCCGACCGCCGGCGCCGTGTGGGGCGAGGTCGAGGCCCAAGGCGGGCTCGCGGGCGTCGCGGCCGGCGGCGGATGGTTCGATGCCGCAGCGCCGTGGCTGTCGTTCCTGCAGCGCCACGCCGATGCCGGCGAGCTCGAGTTCTTCTCGTCGCTGCAGCAGCGCACGCTCGACGATCCGCTGGTGGTGGTGCCGGGCTTCCTGGTCACCGAGCTGCGCGAGGCGCTGACGATGGCGGTCGTGGTGCTGGTGCCGCTGGTCGTGGTCGACCTGCTCGTGGCCCAGGCGGTCACGCTGCTGGGCTTCACGCAGCTGCCGGTCGCGCTGGTGTCGGTGCCGCTCAAGCTGTTGCTCTTCCTCGCGGTCGGCGGCTGGACCGTGATCGTCGGCGGGCTCATCGAGGGCTACGCGTGAACGAGGCGCTGGCCACGGTCCACGACGGCTTCGCGGTGGCGCTGCTCATCGCGCTGCCGCTGGTGGCCGCCGCGGTCGCGGGCGTGCTCGCGACCGCCGTGCTCACGCGCGCACTGGGCCTGACCGATCCGACGCTGGGGCTGCTGCTGCGGGCGGTCGCGGTCTTCGCCGCGATCGCGGCCTTCGGCGCCGGCTGGGCCACGCAGCTCACCGAGCACACCGCGGCCGCGTGGCAGCAGCTGGGCGCGCTCGGGCGCGGGCCATGAACGCGGTCGTGGCCGCGCTGGTGCTGGCGTTCGCGCGCTGCTTCGCGATCGTGCGCGTGCAGCCGGGCCTGCGCGCGGCGATGCCGGGCACCAGCTGGGCCGTGGCCGCGCTGCTGGGCGGCGTGCTCGCGTTGTCGCTGCCCGGCGGCGGCGCGCCCGTGCTCGCCTGGGGCTTCGTGCCGGCGCTGATCGCCGAGCTCGTGCTGGGCACCGTGATCGGGCTCGTGCTCGCGTGGCCGACCCACGCGGTGATCGGCGCGGCCACGACCTCCGCGCTGGTGCTGCGGACGCCGCCGGCCAGCTTCGTCGCGCTGGTGCTCGCGCTGGTGAGCGCGCTGGCGTTGGCGTTGGGGCTGCACCACGCGGCGCTGCAGGGCAACGTGTCGCTGGGCTCGCTGTTTCCGCTGGGCGATCCGCAGGCATGGATCCCCGCCGTCGCGCAGCTCGGGCCGTGGTCGATCGCCGCGATCACGTCGGCGACCACGCTCGCGCTCGCGCTCGCGACCCCGGCGTTGCTCGCCGCGGTCGCGGTCGAGCTGCTCGCGGCGGTGGCCTCGCGCGGCCCCGGTGTGGCGCCGGTGCTCGCGTCCGCGGTGACGCCGATGCTGCGGCTCGCCGCGGTGCTCGCCGCGCTCGGGGCGTCGTGGGCGATCGATGCCGCACGCTGGGGCGCGTCGGCGCTGCCGGCGGTGCCCGAGGCCGCGCTCGAGGCTGCGCGCACGCGCGTGCTGCTGGGGCCGTGAGTCGCGGACGCGACGCGCCGCCGGGCGCGACGCCGCGCGGGCGAAACGTGCCATCCTCGGGGCGCGTGCGAGCCGTCGCGATCGCGGGGACGTTGCTGCTGGGCATCGCGGCCTGCGGTCGCGATCGGCCCGAGGCGACGCTCGACGATCTGCGCCAGCCCACCGGCGTCGCGCTCTCGCCCGAGGGCCGCTTGCTGTTCGTCACCAACGGCAACTGGGATCGCTCGCAGGAGCGTGGCGGCGTGCTGACGCTCGATCTGGCGCCGCTGGACGGCGGCGGCAAGGCTTGCGTGGACGTGCCCGCGGACGGCCGCCTGCGCTGCGACGCCAAGGCGATGGTCGTGCCCGGTGCCGCGGTCGGGCTGGGCAGCGCGGTCGGCAACCTCGCGATCGATCGCCCCGGGGGCGAGGGCGGGCCGCTGCGGCTGCTGACGGTGCAGCGTCTGCCGGCCGCGGTGGTGTGGATGGACGTGATCGAGTCCGGTGGCGGTCCCACGCTCGACTGCGGCCAGGCCCAAGACGGCGAGTGCGACGACGTGCACATGCTCGACCAGGCCTTCGATCGCCCCGGCGTCGAGCTGCCCGACGATCCCTCGCGGGTGGTCGTGGACGATCAGGGCTACCGCTTCGCCTACGTGCCGCACCTGCTGGGCGGCGCGATCTCGTTGATCGCACTCGACGGCGAGCTCGGACCCGAGCTCGCGGACGTGGTCGGCGAGTTCTACCGCAGCGACCCCTTCGACGAGACCGAGTACGCCGGCGGCTTCGGCGTCGACGCGCGGCCGTGCGACCTCGCCAACCCGCCCGCGGGCAGCCGCGAGTGCACGCGCTCGGTGCTCTACACCAGCCAGCGCTTCTTCCCGTCGGTGCGCCGCTTCGCGGTCGCGCCGGGGCTGGACGTGCTGGTGCCCGGCGACGAGTCGTCGCTCGCGACCGTCAATCCCGAGGGCGTGCACCAGCAGCCGTACCTCGGCGATCTCGCGTTCGAGGATCCCGCCGGCGGCACCTCGCTGCTGGTGGTGCAGACCACGCCGGCCTCGCTGCTGCGCGTCGACACCACCGTCGCGGACGACGGCGACCCGCGCGACGCCATCGTCGGAATGCTGCCTTTGTGCGAGCAACCGAACCTGCTCGCGATCCACCGCCCCAGCGACGGCGAAGCGCTGGCGCTGGTCAGCTGCTACGCGCAGGGCGAGCTCGCGATCGTGGGGCTGTCGAGCTGGCGCGTGCTCGCGCAGCTCGAGCTGGGCGAGGGCGCCGACGAGATCGCGATCGATCCCGTCGCGCAGCGCGCCTACGTCGCCAACACGCTCGACGACTCGATCTCGGTGGTGTCGCTCGACCGCGACGCCGCGGGGTATCTCAGCGAGATCGCCCGCATCGAGTGATCGAGCACCCGCGATTGCCCACGGTGTCGCGTCGCGACGCGAGCGCAAGCGCAGGGCTGCGGTGACCGGCGCGCGCACGGGGACGGCACGCGGAGCGGGCCGTGCTCGGCCGCAGCAGGTGTCCGGGGCAGGGACGGGCCGCGCCGTCGCTGGCCCTGCGGC
This sequence comes from Nannocystaceae bacterium, assembly GCA_019694555.1. Lineage (GTDB taxonomy): Bacteria > Myxococcota_A > Polyangia > Nannocystales > Nannocystaceae > Xiheibacterium. Next base: position 22,719 of record JAIBBS010000020.1, on the reverse strand, counting down.
GGTGCGCGGCTCAAGCCGCGGCGGCATGGCGACGAACCCGTGGGAGCCGTGCCGCTGGATCCCAGCCGTGGAGCGACCTCGCGACGACGCCGTCGGGCGCGCGCGATGGCGATCGTGCTCGCGGCCGCGACGGGTTGCGATGCCGCGAACTACGTCGAGGGCGTGACCACCTGGCGCAGCCAGGACGACGCGTACGGCGTCACGTACGTCACGCCGCCGTGGAACGTGACGCAGGACGACGGGCTCACGCTCAGGCTCGAGATTCCCGCGGAGATCTTCGGCCTGCAGGTGTCGGGCTCGCCGCCGACGCACGCGTTCGCGCTGGGTCCCGCGACGCGCGATCACACGATCGCCGATCTGCTGCCCTCGACCGCGCAGGGCCTGTTCGGCAGCACCGGCCTGGGACTGGCGACCGACGGATTGGGCACCGATGGGCTGGGCACCGATGGGCTGGGCACCGATGGGCTGGGCACCGACGCGACGACGGCGGACCTGCCGGGCCTGCTCGACGTCGATCTGCGCTCGCCCAAGGACGTCGCGCTCGCGGAGCTCGATCTGCTGGTGACGACGCAGGCGGCCGAGCTCGTGCAGGAGCTGCGCAAGACCGACGCCGCGGGCACGCCGTGGCGCTACGACGTCGTGATCCCGCCGGGGCTGTACGTGCGCGGGCTCTACTACGACGGCGGCGAGCGAACCATCCGCGCCGCGTTCGGCTCGCTGTTCGCACCCAGCGACGGCGACCTCGACGAGATGGCCGCGACCATCGAGCTGCGAGGCACGCCGTGATCGCAGCGCTGGTGCTCGCGTTGGTGCTGGGGCCGCCGAAGCTGCCGCCGCTGCCGGGCCGTGCGATGCCGGCCCCGCCGCCGAGCGAGGCACCGAGCCCGCCGCCACCGAGCGAGCCCGCACCGAGCGAGCCCGCACCGAGCGAGCCCGCACCGAGCGAGCCCGCACCGAGCGAGGCCCCATCGAGCGAGGCACCGAGCGAGCCTGCTCCGCGCGAGCCTGCTCCGCCGCCGCCCGGCGCGCCCACCGCGCCACCGCCTGCGCCGAGCAAGCGCGCACCGCCGCCGCCGGCCGCCGGGGCCTCGCCGCGCGCACCCACGACGGCGACACCGACCGAGCCGCCGCCGCCGGGGCCCGAGATCGAGGCCGACGGCCCCGCGGGCTTCCAGAAGCCGTCGCCGCGGCGTCTGCCCAAGGCCGGCGCCGGTGCGGGTGCCGAGGCCGCGCCGCTGCGTCTGGTCTCGCGCGAGGAGGTCGAGACCTGGCGGCGCGAGGATCAGGCCGCGCCACCGCAGCCGCCGCGCACCAACCCACGCACGCCGACCAAGGCGATCGTGCGCACCGCGACGCCGACGGTCGACGACGCGCGGCCCGAGTATCGCCGGCCGCCGCATCCGCCCAAGCGCTCGGCCGCGTTCGTGGTCGGCTACCGCTACTTCGGCATCCGCGATCGCCTCGGTCGCGCGCAGGACTGGCACCTCGCGTCGCTCGAGGTCACGCCGCTGCGTCGCTACGTGCGCGTGAACCTGCTGACCGAGTTCGGCATCGAAGGTGGCCGCGCCGCCGCGCGCGGCGATCGTGCCGACCTGTTGCTGATGGAGCGCTTGGGCCTGGGCATGCAGTATCCCGGCGTGGTCACGCCGATGCTCGAGTTCCAAGGCGGCGTGGGCGGGGCCCGCGTGGAGCTGTTCGGTCGCAACGACCTCGCGCTGCTGTACACCCTGGGTCTCGATCTCGGGGCCCAGTTCGCGGTCGCGCCGTGGATGTGGATCCACGCGTCGCTGGGTTGGATCCGCCCGACCTTCGTGTGGCAGCAGAAGGTCGCGAGCTACGACCGCGTCGCGTTCAAGCTCGGCGTCGGCTTCTGACTACAGCCCCACGACCGCGACCGGGTTCGACGAGTACGCCATCGCGCCGTCGCCCAGCGCACCGCGCTCGCGCGCGCCCCAGCAGACCACGTCGCCGGCGTTGCGCTGGGCGCAGGTGATCACGCCGCCCGCGGCGATGTCGTGCACGCCGTCGATGCCGCTCGCGCCGACCGGCACGCGCTGGATCCCGCCGGCGGCGGTGCCGAGCTGGCCGCGATCGTTGTTGCCCCAACACGACACCGTGCCGCCGCCCCGCGCGACGCAGATGTGTGCCACGCCGCCCGACAGCGCGGTCGCGTCGGTGATGTCCTTGACCGGCACGCGCGTGGTCCAGGTGCCCTCGATGCCGGCGCCGAGCTGACCGCGATCGTTGTGCCCCCAGCACGCGACCGCGCCGGTGCGTCGACGCGCGCACGAGTGGACCTCGCCGGCTTCGACCTCGACCGCGTCCTCGACCCGCTTCACCGCCACCGGGATCGGCTGCGGCGTGCCGAGCTCGCGCGCGGGCGGGCCGTTGCCGAGCTGACCGAAGTGGTTGTTGCCCCAACACACCGCCTGGCCCGAGGCCCGCACCGCGCAGCTGTGATCGCCGCCGGCCGCGATCTGGATCGCGTCGCGCAGGCCCTGCACCTCGGTGACACCGGCCGAACCCTCGGGCAACACCACGCCGGCCTGGCCCGACGCCGACGCGCCCCAGCACACCACGGTGCCGCCGCGTCGGCGCGCGCAGCTGTGATCGCGTCCGCCCGCGACCTCGACCGCGTCGTCGATGCCCGCGACCTTCGCCGGCAGCTTGCGATCGTGGCGCTTGCCGTCGCCGAGCTGGCCGTGCTCGCCGGCGCCCCAACACCACACCGCGCCGCGCTCGTCGACCGCACACGCGTGGTGCCAGCCGGCTCCGACCGCGACCACGGTCGGCAACCCTGCGACCGGCACCGGCGCGTGCGCGTCGTCGCTGCGGCCGTCGCCGAGCTGACCGTGATCGTTGGCGCCCCAGCACGACAGCTTGCCCTGCTGCAGCGCGCACGCGAAGTCGACCCCGGTCGCGACCACGCCGACACCGTCGAGCGCGGCCACCGGGTTGGGGCCCACGCCGGCGCCGGGCATGCCGCCACCGAGCACGCCCGCGTCGTTGCGACCCCAGCAGCGCACGCGGCCCGAGCGGCCCAGCGCGCAGGTGGTGTGCGTGCCCGCGGCCAGCTCGCTCGCGTCGGCGATGCCCGCGACCGCGACCGGATCGGTGCGCAGCTCGACGGTGCCGTCGCCGAGCTCGCCGGTGTCGTTGGTGCCCCAGCACTGGATCTTGCCGTTGCCCAGCCGCGCGCAGCTGTGGGCGTCGCCGGCGACCAGCTCGACGGCGCCGGTGATCGCGACTTGCTTGGCGCTGCTGCTCGCGCCGCCGCGACGTCCGTCGATCTGACCCGCGGCGTCGTCGCCCCAGCACGCGACCTTGCCCCCGGCTTGCAGCACGCAGGTGTGCTGCGCGCCCGCGACGATCGCGGTCGCGCCGGCGGTGCCCGCGATGGCGCGCGGCCGCGGGCCACCGGCACCGGCGCCGCCCAGCTGCATGCGATCGTTGCGACCCCAACACAGCACGTCGGCCTGCTTGCGCGCCGCGCAGCTGTGACCGTCGCCGGCCGCGAGCGCGGTGACGTCGGCGAGGCCCTGCACCGCGACGGGTGCGACCCACACGCTGCGGCCGTCGTTGCCCTGCTGACCGTCGGCGTTGTCGCCCCAACACACCACGGTGCCGCCGCTGCGCAGCGCGCAGACGTGACGGCGACCGGCGGCCAGCTGCACCACGTCCACGAGGCTGCGCACCGCGACCGGCGTGCTGGCGTTGCCGCGACCGGGGCCGCCGGCACCGTCGCCGAGCTGGCCGAGATCGTTGCGGCCCCAGCACACCACCGCGCCGCCGTGACGCCGCGCGCAGGTGAAGCCCGCGCCCGCAGCGAGCTGCTCGGCGTCGAACAGACCCGCGACCGCGACCGGGCTGCTGCGCGGCTCGGTGGAACCGTCGCCGAGCTGACCGAAGCTGTTGCTGCCCCAGCAGCGCACCTGTCCGCTGCGATCGCGCGCGCACGCGTGATCGACTCCGACCGCGAGCTCCACCACCGGTCCGTGCGGGCGCGGACCCGTGCCGGTGCCACCGCCGCCGCTGGGGGTGCTCGTGCCGTGGTGGCGCGGGCCGCCGTCGTCGCACGCGCTCGCGAGCCAGCCCAGGCACAGCAGCAGCAGCGGGCCGAGCACGCGTCGGTACCACGCGCGCGCGCCGGGGCGGGCCCAAGCAGGGATCGCGCGGGCCGTCGGGATCATCGGGCGCAGCATACCCGCGCGCGGTCGATCGCGCGGCACCGATCGCGCCGGGGCGCAGCGCCGCGTCGGCGCGGCCGCGGGGCGATCGCCGGCTCGGGGCCTGCGCGACGCACCCACGCGCGCAAACCTTGGCGAAGCCGCGTCGCCGCTGGTATCTCCGAGGGCAGATGGCGGCGCCGAGCTCGACGGTCGCGCAGCTGCGCAAGGCGTGGCAGGCCGGCGTGCGTCCGTCGTCGGCGTGGTGGACCGTGGGGCTGTCGTGTGTGGCATGGGCCGCGGTGTGCCGCGTCGGGTTCGACGTCGCGCCGGGCATCGCCGACCAGGTCGGCGCGGCGCTGCGCGGGGACGCCGTGGCCGCGCGCACACTGCTGGTCACGACCGTGTCGCAGGCGGCCGTGCTGCTGCTCGCGCTCGCGGCTGCGGCGGTGGCGATCGCCGCGCTCGCGGCCGCGATCGCCTCTCGCCTGGGTCCGATCCGCCCCGCGATGGCGTCGGGCTTGGCGCTGGCGCCACGGCCCCACCGCGTGACGCTGGGCTTCGGCGTGACCGCGGGCCTGCTCGCGCTGGGCGTGGTCGCGCTGCGCGGGCGCATCGCCGGTGCCGCGCGGGCGGCCGACGCCAGCGACGCGGCGCTGGTGCAGCTGTGGCGTGGCAGTGTGGTCGAGGTGCTGCTCGTGATCGGCGTGCTCGCGATCGCGTGCGGCGTGATCGAGCTGTGGCTCGGTCGCCGCGATCTGCGGCTCGCGATCGAGCGGGGTCTGTCGCCGTCCGATCGACCGCGCGGCGGGACTGCGCGCCCGTGAGCGCGCGGCTGGTCTCGGTCGCGGTCGCCGTCGCGCTCGACCGCGCGTTCACCTACGCGGTGCCGCAATCGTGGGCCGCGGCGCCGCCGGCGGGCGCACGCGTGCTGGTGCCGCTGGGGGCCCGCGTGCTGGTCGGCGTGGTGCGACCCGAGTCCCCGCGCGACGCGCCCGAGGGCCTGCGCGAGCTGCTCGACGTGCTCGACCCCGAGACGCCCGCGCTGCCGCCCGAGCTGACGGCGCTGTGCGAGTGGTTGTCGGACTACTACCTCGCGCCCGTCGGCGAGGTCTATCGCCTGGCGCTGCCGGGCATGCTCACGCACGCCGATGCCCGCGTCGCGCGGATCACCGACGCGGGCCGCGACGCGCTCGCGGCCGCGGGACCGCTGCTGGGCGGCGCGCCGCTGGCCGCGGCCCAGGACGCGGTGTTGCGGGCGATCGGCGACGCCGGCGGAACCGGGCTGCCGCTGTCGCGCTTGATCAAGGCGATGGGACGGCGCGGCGCGCCGTCGCGTACGGTCGCCGAGCTCGAGGCCCGCGGTCTGCTCGCGGTCGACTGGGCCGGCGAGGACGCGCTGCGCACCGAGACCTGGGTGCGCCGCACCGACGCGCTGCGCGACGGCAGCGGCGAGGACGAGCTGCAGCGCGTGCTCGGCCGCAGCAAGCAGCGCCGCGCGTTGCTCGACGAGCTCGAGGGTCGCGGCGACGGTGACGACGGCTGGGTCGCGCTGGGTGAGCTGCGCGGACCGTTCCCACGCGTGCGCGAGCTGCTGCCGGCGTTGGTCGCGGCCAACCTGGTCGAGCTGCAAGAGCGCGCGCGCACGCTCGATCCGTTCGCGCAGACCGAGCCCGCACCCGCGACGCCACAGACGCCGACCTCGGATCAGGCCGCGGCGCTGGCCGAGCTGCACGCGCGGCTCGATCGCGGCGGCTATGCCTCGGTGCTGCTGCAGGGCATCACCGGCAGCGGCAAGACCGAGGTCTACCTGCAGCTCATCGCGACGGTGCGCGCGCGCGGCCACGGTGCGATCGTGCTGGTGCCCGAGATCGCCCTGACGCCGCAGCTGGCGGACCGCTTCCGCGCGCGCTTCGGCGACGCGGTCGCGGTGCTGCACAGCGCGTTGACGCCACGACAGCGGCTCGACGCGTGGCAACAGATCCGCCGCGGCCTGCGACCGATCGTGATCGGCGCGCGCTCGGCCGTGTTCGCGCCGCTGCCGACGCTGGGCGTGATCGTGGTCGACGAGGAGCACGACGCGTCGTTCAAGCAGGAAGACGGCGTGCGCTACCACGGCCGCGACGTCGCGCTGGTGCGGGCCAAGGCCGCGGGCGCGCTGGTGGTGCTCGGCTCGGCCACGCCCTCGCTCGAGAGCTATGCGCTGGCGCAGGCCGGGCGCCACGCGTGGCTGCGGCTGCGGCAGCGGCCCACGCCGCGCCCGCTGCCCGAGGTCGAGATCGTGCCGCTGTCGGTGCACCGTCCCGATCCCGACTCGCTGATGACCGCACGCCTGCGCACGGCGGTGGCCGAGACCGTCGCCGCGGGCGAGCAGGCGATTCTCTTTCTCAATCGCCGCGGCTTCACGACCACGCTGGTGTGCGATCAGTGCGGCTCGTTCCAGCAGTGCCCCGACTGCAGCGCGCCGTCGATGACGTACCACCTGCAGCGCCACCGCCTGATGTGCCACCTGTGCGGGCACATCGAGGCCACGCCGGATCGTTGCAGCGCGTGCGGCTGGCACGAGCTGTCGCACGGGGGTGTCGGCACCGAGCGGGTCGAGGCCGCGCTCGCGCGCGAGCTGTCGTCGGTGCGGGTGCTGCGGCTCGATCGCGACGCCGCCCGCGGGCGCGCGCTGTTCGACACGCTGGCGAGGTTTCGCGCGCGCGAGGCCGACGTGCTGGTCGGCACGCAGATGCTGTCGAAGGGTCACGACTTCCCCGGCGTGACGCTGGTCGGCATCCTGCAGGGCGATCACGGCCTCGCGCTGCCCGACGTGCGCGCGGCCGAGCGCACCTTCCAGCTGCTCACGCAGGTCGCGGGGCGTGCCGGTCGCGGCGACCGACCCGGACGCGTGCTGATCCAGGCGTGGGCGGTCGAGCACCCCGCGATCCGCTGCGCGCAGGCGCACGACGTCGACGGCTTCGCGCGGCTCGAGCTCGAGTCGCGGCGCCGTCTGGGCAACCCGCCCGCGGGTCACCTCGCGCTGGTGCGGGTCAGCGGCCTCGACGGCGCGGCGGTGCAACGGCGCGCGCGCGCGCTCGCCTCGCTGTTGGGCGGACCGGTGGCGCAGCTGGTGCGCGAGGCCGGCGGCGACGAGGTCGTGCGCGTGCTCGGCCCGGTCGCGTCGCCGATCGAGCGCATCGATCGGCGCACCCGCTGGCAGCTGCTGCTGCGCGCGCGCGAGCGGGCGCCGCTGCGGCGTCTGCTCGCGCTGCTGCGCGGCCGGCTCGGCGCCGACGGTACCGGCGCGGCGCAGACCCACGCGTTCGTGGACGTCGATCCCTACAGCATGCTGTAGACTGCGGCCGCGACCGTGGAACCCGAGGTGCTGATCGTCGGCGATCCGGGCCAGCGCGCCACGCTGCTCGAGCGCGTGCGCGCGCTGGGCTACGCCGCGTCCGTGCTCGCGCCCGGCGAGCTCGCGGCCGCGCTCGAGCGCGGCGAGCCGCGGCTGATCGTGGTGTGCCTGGACGACGTCGATCCGCCGGTTTTCATGGCGACCCTGCGTCGGCTGCAGCGCGGCGCTGCGATCCCGGTGACGCTGTGCGGGCGACCGGCGGCCTCGGGCTTCGATCTCGCCGACGTGCTCGAGCTGGGCGCCGATCACTTCCTCGAGGAGCCCATCACCGACGAGACGCTGCAGATCGCCGTCGATGCGCTGGCGGGACCGCCGTTGCGGGCACCGGTGGCGGTGTCGGTCCCGCCCGAGCCCGAGAGCACCGGCGGCACCTGGCCCACGCGCACGGAGGTGATCGAGGAGACCGGCCCGGTGCGCGTGGTGCCGACGCCGACGCGCGGCGGCGACGACTCGCCGATGGCGGGGCAGCTGCACCGCACCTTCGGCATCCTCGACGCACGCCGCCGCTCGCCGGCGGAGCGCGGCGCGATGTCGGACTCGGCCGACGATCTCGATCTCGCGGAGCTCGGCCTCGACGACGTGCCGCTGCCCGACGCGGACGAGGCCATCGATCCCGGCGAGTCGCAGGAGCGGCTCGAGGTCGCGGAGCTCAAGCTCATCGCGCCGCCGGTGGTGGTGCGCGAGCCCGAGCCAGGCTCGTCGCGCGTGCCCAAGGGACCGCGCGAGACCACCGTGCTGCTCGAAGACGCGGGACCGCTGGGTCCGCGTGCGTCCACCGCGAACCGCTACGGCGCGGCCGAGCACGCGACCGGCGAGGTCCGCGAGCACACCGCACCGGTGGTCGCGGTGACGTCCGAGTTCGCCGATCGTCCCCGTCGACGCGTGCCGCTGCCGCTCGAACGTCAGGGCGATCTGGCGACGGTCGAGGTGCCGCGGTTGCTCAGCCGGCTGCACCGCGCAGCGTTCTCCGGCAAGCTGGTGCTGGCCTCGGCGCGGGTGGAAAAGGCGGTGTGGTTCGACGCCGGCGCGATCGTGTTCGCGCGCAGCAGCGCCGGTCACGACCGCCTGCTCGACGGCCTCCTGCGCAGCGGCATGCTCACGCGCTCGCAGTACGCCGAGGCGCGGCGCTTGACCGAGGCCGAGGGCCGCCGCGCGGGGCAGATCCTGGTCGAGGCCGGGCTGCTCAAACAGGCCGAGCTGCTCACGGCGCTGCAGGAACACCTGGCGCGCATCGTCGACTCGACGTTGCCGTGGCGCGAGGGCCACTGGGTGCTCGAGCCCGACGCGACCTGCGAGGAGCCGATCCAGCTGACGACGCCGACGGCGGTGCTGCTGGTCGAGGGCATCCGTCAGCGCATGGAACCGGCGCGGTTGCTGGGGCTGCTGGGCGGACCCGGCGCGCACCCGCAGCTGCGCGACGAGGCGTGGTCGCGCGCGAATGCCCGCCGCGATCTCGCCGAGGGCCTGCAGCTGCTGCCGGGCGAGGAGGCGTGGCTGTCGCGGCTCGACGGTCGCGCGAGCCTGAGCGAGCTGCTCGCGGATCCGGCCGCGGACGAGGCCGAGCTGCTCACGGTGATCTACGCGCTGCACGTGCTCGAGCTGCTCGATCTGACCGGCGAGCCGATGCCGGCGCCGCGCGTGATCGACGATCCGGTCGCGATCGATCGCCGGCGCATCGAGGCCCGGCTGGCGCTGGCGCGCGAGGCCGACTACTTCGCGCTGCTGGGGCTCGAGCGCGATGCGACCCGTGCGGACGTGCGCGTGGCGTGGGCCGATCTCGATCGCACCTTCGGCGACGCGCGGCTCGAGCCGGCGACGGTCGCGGAGCTGGGACAGGCGCTGGCGGAGCTGCGCGCGGCGCTGGCGGAGGCGCGCGACGTGCTGGCGCACGACATGCTGCGCAACGCCTACCTCGCGCAGCTGGAGGAGCCATGACGCTGCGGGCGGCGTTTCTGGGCTCGCCGGAGTTCGCGTTGCCCAGCCTGCGCGAGGTCGCGGCGCGCTGTGATCTGCGCGTGGTGGTGTGCCAGCCCGATCGGCCCGCGGGTCGCGGCCGCGCGCTGACGGCCCCGGCCGTGAAGCAGGCCGCGCTCGCGCTCGGTGTGCCGATCCTGCAGCCGACGAAGATGAAGGACGGCACGCTGGCGGCGGCGCTGCGCGAGCACGCGCTCGACGTCGCGATCGTGGTGGCGTTCGGGCGCATCTTGCCGCCGCCGCTGCTGGCGCTGCCACGGCACGGCTGCCTCAACGTGCACGCGTCGCTGCTGCCGCGCTGGCGCGGCGCGGCGCCGATCCAGCGCGCCATCTTGGCCGGCGATCGCGAGACCGGCGTGGCCATCATGCAGATGGACGAGGGCCTCGACACCGGTCCGGTGCACGCGATGGTGCGCACGCCGATCGGGCCGCACGAGACCCAGGGCGAGCTGTTCGTGCGCCTGGCCGAGCTCGGCGCGGCGACGCTGGGCGAGTTCCTCACGCGCTTCCCCGACGTCGCACCGCCGCAGCCGCAGCCCGACGACGGCGTGACGCTGGCACCCCCGCTGCGCAAGGACGAAGGCCGCATCGACTGGAGCCGCAGCGCACAATCGCTGGTGGATCACATTCGCGGCATGGATCCGTGGCCGCTGGCGTGCTGCCTCCGCGGCGGCGACGAACTCAAGCTGTTCGCCGCCACGCTCTCGCCGCGCGGCGCGGCCGAGCACGCCGCAGGCACCGTGCTCGCCATCGACGCCGCGGGCCTGCACGTCGCCGCCGGCGACGGCGCGGCGCTGTGCATCGCGGAGCTGCAGCCCGCGGGCAAGCGCCGCATGCCTGCGCGCGCGTATGCGGCGGGGCGGCCGTTCGGAACGGACGAGCGATTGGGGTGATTCGGGGGGAGCCGATCACCGATCCAAGAACCCCTCCACCGCCCCCCGCCACGCCGCCGCGGCCTCGATCGCCACCGTGTGCCCCACGCGATCGAGCACGACCGCCTCCGCGCCGAGCACCTCGGCCAGCGCGCGCACGTCGTCGGGTGCGGCGAGGCGGTCGAGTGCGCCGCCGATGCACAGCGCGGGCACGCCCGCGGCGGCGACGCGGCGTGCGAGCGCGGCGGTGGTCCAGGGCGAGTCGGGCGGGAGCGTCTGGGTCGCGTGCATGAGCGCGGCGACGCCGTCGTAGCGGTTGCGTTCGATGCTCGCGCGGATCATCGGCTCGATCAGGTGCTCGTTGGCGGCGAGGTAGTCGGGGCCGACGATGTCCGGCAGGCTCACGCGCGCGAGCGCCTCGAGGTCGCCGGTGCGCAGCGCTGCGATCCAGCCCTGCACGATCAGCCGCGCCACGATCGAGCGGTCGAGGCCCACGCCGCACACCACCAGCTTGCGCACCAGCTGCGGCGCCTCGGCGGCCACCGCCAGCGCCAGGCGGCCGCCGAACGAGAAGCCGCACAGATCGACCGGTGCGCGCAGGCCCAGCGCCGGCACCAGCGCCGCGAAGTCGCGGACGTGCTGCGCCAGCGAGCAATCGGTCAGCGACAGCGCGGTCATGCCCTGGCCGCGCGCCTCGTAGGCGATCGCCGTGCGTCGGGCCGACAGCGGTCGCAGCTGTCCGCCCCAGCTCGCCAGCGTCTGCGTCATCCCGCCGACCAGCAACAGCGCCGTCGGGCCCGTGCCGCGCCGGTCGACGCGCACGCGCCCGCGTTCGCCGGCGGGGCCGTCCTCGATCTCGATCCACTCGGCCATGCGCGCCCCAGGCTACGCCAAAGCCGGCGTCGCGATCGCATCGCGCGCGGGCCCGGGCCTCACGGCCACCACGGGTCGTCGTCGCTGGTGTCGTCGTCGCACAGCGCGCGCTCGAGCGTGCAGTCGCCACCGCCGAACTGGATCGCGTCCTCGATGCACTGGCTGCACGACGCCGGATCCTCGGTGCACGCGGTGCTGCAGTACTCGTTGGCGCAGAACACCAGCGCGCCGTAGGCCCGGATCGTGTTCGAGGTCGTGCGCGAGAAGCACGCGTCGGGGCACGTCGTCGAGGCCGCGGGATCGTCCGCGCACGCGCGCAGGCATGCCTCGAGATCGGGGCAGTCGAGCTGCTGGTGCGTGCCCGGGGCCACGCACCAGCACGCGTGCTGTCCCTCCGCGGTCGCGCGCAGGCAGCTGAAGTTGAGGTTGTCGCCGCACACGTCGGTGCACGAGTAGACCGTGACCTCGCCCGAGCTCGGGTCGCAGCTGCGCAGCGTGTCTTGGTTGTCGCAGCGATCCTCGCTGGCGATCTCGCAGCCACCGCCGCTGCCGCCGTCTGCGCCGCTCGAGCCGCTGCTGCTCGAGCTGCCGGTCGTGGCCGAGTCGGCCGACTGCAGCTCCTGGAACAGTCCGCACGACGCCAGCAGCGCGCTCACCAGCGGGATCGCGACACGGACGGGCAGGGACGGGCGCACCGGGGCAGTAGACGTGCTCGCGCCGGCCGGGGCAAGAAAGCCGCCAAGCCCGCGTCCGCGCGCGTCGTCGGGATTGCGCCTGACACGAGCGGGGTCGTGCCCTACCATCAGCGGCGACCCGATGACGAGCGGCGAGGCGACCGGTGTGCCCACGCGCGGTGACGTGCCGCCCGAGTCGGCCGCGCGCGCCGACGCCCGCGCAGCGATGGGCTTGCCGCCGCCGCGCACGCTCGAGCAGTTGCTCGCCGACTTCGAGCAGCGCGTCGATCGGGTGCAAGCCGAGCTGCGCGAGCTGCGACGCGTGCTCGAGTCCGCTGCGCATGCGGCCAGCTGAGCCCGGCGATGGCGCAGACGCAGCTCTCGTTCCGACCCGGCGCGCCGCGACCCCCCGACGGTGGTCCGACCGCGATGACCGTGGGCGCGCTGGTGCGGCTCGCCCACGCCACGCTCGACGGTCGCATCGGCGCGGTGTGGGTCGAGGGCGAGGTCTCGAACCTGCGCATCGGCGCCGCGGGTCACGGCTTCTTCACGCTCAAGGACGACGCCGCGATGCTGCCGGTGGCGATGTGGCGCTCCACGCTCGAGCGGCTGCGCTTCCGCCTGCAAGAGGGCCAGGCCCTGCGCGTGTTCGGTCGCGTCGGCATCTTCGCCAAGCAGGGCCGCTTCCAGCTGTACGCCGATCGAGCCGAGCCCGCGGGCCTGGGCGCGCGCATGCTCGAGCTCGAGCAGCGCAAGGCCCGGCTCGCGGCCGCGGGCCTGTTCGAGCTCGCGCGCAAGCGACCGCTGCCGCGCTGGCCGCGGACCGTCGGCGTCATCACCTCGGCCCACGGCGCCGCGCTGCACGACATCGTGCAGGTGGGCCAGCGCCGCTGCCCCATGCGCTACCTGGTGGCGCCCGCGGTCGTGCAGGGCGACGAGGCCGCGCGCTCGCTGCTGCGCGCGCTGCAGCGGCTGTCGCGGTGGCCGCAGCTCGACGTGATCATCATCGGTCGCGGTGGCGGCTCGGTCGAGGACCTGTGGGCGTTCAACGACGAGGCCCTGGCCCACGCGATCGCGCAGTGCCCGGTGCCGGTGGTCTCGGCGGTCGGCCACGAGGTCGACGTCACGATCTGTGATCTGGTCGCCGACGTGCGCGCGGCGACGCCGTCGCAGGCCGCCGAGCTGGTGGTGCCCGACCGCGAGGCGTTGCTGCGGCAGCTCGCGAGCCTGGCGGGACGGCTGCACCGCGCCGGTCGCCGTCATCCGCTCGATCGCCGCGCGCGGCTCGATCACGCGGTCATGGCCCTGGTCGCGGTCGGCCGCGCCGTGGTCACGCAGCCTCGCCGCGCGCTGTCGCGGTTCGAGCGCGCGCTGGCGCAGCAGCACCCGCGCCAGCGCATCGATCGCGATCGCCAGGCCCTGCGCGCGGTGCAGCGGCGCCTGGTCGAGGCGGTGTCGGCCCGCAGCGCGCGACGGCGCGAGCGGCTGCAGCGGCTGCTGCTGCGGCTGCGCGAGCTCGGCGCGCGGCTGGCCCCCGCCGCCAGTGCCCGGCTGGCGGCGCTGCAGCACCGACTGTTCGCGGTCGGACCGCGGCTGCCGACCCGCGCGCGACTGCGCCTGTCGGCCGCGGCCGCGTCGCTGCAGGCCCTGTCGCCGCTGTCGGTGCTGCAGCGCGGCTACGCGGTGGCCTACGGCCCCGATGGCCGCGCGCTGACGAGCGCGTCCGCGGTCGCCGTGGGGGAGGGGATCCAAGTCCGGCTGTGGCGCGGTACGCTGCGCGCGACGGTCGACGATCGCTCGACCGATCCCGAGGATCCGTCCGCGCGATGATCGAGCTGCTCACCGATCCCGAGGTCTACGTCTCGCTCGCGGTGCTGTCCGTGATGGAGATCGTGCTGGGCATCGACAACATCGTGTTCATCACGATCCTGTGCGGCCGGCTGCCGCGCGAGCGCCAGCTCGGCGCGCGTCGGCTGGGCCTGTTCATGGCGTTGTTCTCGCGCCTGGGCCTGCTGCTGACCATCAGCTGGGTCATGCACCTGCAGGACCCGGTGTTCACGCTGGTGCGCGAGTTCTCGGGCAAGGATCTGATCCTGATCGGCGGCGGGTTGTTCCTGCTGTACAAGGCCACGCACGAGATCTTCGTCAACGTCGAGCACCCCGGTCAGCACAAGGCCGAGGTCGAGGACGATGCCGATCGCGCCAAGGCCAACCGCGTCGGCATGGGCATGTTCGTCTCGATCATCGTGCAGGTGATGATCCTCGACATCGTGTTCTCGCTCGACTCGGTCATCACCGCGGTCGGCATGGCCAAGCACATCCCGGTGATGATCGGCGCGATGATCATCGCGGTGTTGGTCATGATGATCTTCGCCGGACCCGTGGGCGACTTCATCGAGCGCCATCCCTCGGTGCGGGTGTTGGCGCTGGCGTTCCTGGTGCTCATCGCGGTGATGCTGGTGGCCGAGGGCACCGGCGCCCACGTCTCGAAGGGCTACGTCTACTCGGCCATGGGCTTCTCGCTGTTCGTGCAGATCCTCAACCTCCGCATCGACGCTCGCAGCCGCCGCCAGGAGCCGCAGTGAACGAGAACGCGAACGACCCCGGCCGGTGCTTCGGCGTGTTCGGCGATCCGGTCGGACACTCGCGCTCGCCCGACATGCTCAACGCCGCGTTCGCGGCCATGGGCATGCCGCACCGCTACTTCGCGTTCCACGTGCGGCCGCACGCGCTCGCCAACGCGCTCGCCGGCGCGCGCGCGATGGGGCTGGGCGGGCTGAACCTCACGGTGCCGCACAAGCGCGCCGCGGTCGCGCACATGGATCGGCTCGCGCCCGAGGCCGCGCGCATCGGTGCGATCAACACCGTGCTCATCCGTCGCGGCGAGCTCATCGGCCACAACACCGACGGCGCGGGCTTCCTCGACGCGTTGGCCGAGCTCGGCGGCAACCCGCCGCGCCATGCGGTCGTGCTCGGGGGCGGCGGCGCAGCGCGCTCGGTGGTCGACGGCCTGCGCCACGGCGAGACCGCGGCCGAGGTGGTGTGGGTCAGCCGCGAGCCCGCGCGCCTGCCCGCGCTCGACGGCGTGGCACGCTGCGGCTACGGCGATCTCGGCGAGGCGCTCGCGGGCTGCGAGCTGCTGGTCAACGCCACCACCGTCGGCATGCGCGGCGGACCCGAGCGCTTCGCCTCGCCGTTGCCGCTCGAGCGCCTGCGACGGGGCACGCGCGTGGTCGATCTGGTCTATCCCCGCGCGCCCGGCGGCCTGCTCGACGAGGCCGACAACGTCCACGCGCGCACGCAGGACGGGCTCGCGACGCTGCTGTGGCAGGGCGTGCGCGCGCTCGAGCTGTGGCTGGGCATCGCGCTGCCGGCCTCGGTCGTCGCGACGATGCGGCGCGCACTCAACCGCTGAGGATCCCGTGACCAAGCCCGGCATCGCGCTCCCTGCATTCGCGTTCGCGCTCGCCTGCGGCACCAGCGGTGGTGCCGGCTCGATGTCCGCCAGCAGCGACGCCGGCGGGCCCGACAGCGGCGCCGGGCCTGGCAGCGACGACGGCAGCGGCGGCGTGGGGCTGTGCGACGACCCCGGGCTGCAGTGGCACACCGCCAACAAGACCACCTACGAGTCGTATCCCGATCCGGGCAGCGAAGAGTGCGTGGTCTACCACGGCTGCGACTACCTCGGGCAGTTCGCCGCCTGCGAGAACACGATGTCCGAGGCATGGGTGAGCGGCCACGACATCGTCGCCGTGTTCCCGCTCGGTGATCTCGCGCTGCACCGGTTGTGCCTGCGCGCCGGCGATCACACGCGCGTGGTCACGGTGATCGATACCTGCGCCGACGCCGACTGCGATGGTTGCTGCAGCGAGAACCGCGGCGACGCGGAGGCGCTGATCGACGTCGAGTCGTACACCGACATGCGCTTCGGCGTCGCCGACGGGCCCATCGAGTGGGCCGATCTCGGGCCCGGCAGTCCGTCGTTCGACGGCTGCAACGGTTGAGCTGCGATCGCGCGCCCGCTCAGCGCCACGCGAGCCCCGGCGCCATCGAGAACAGCAGCACCACCGACACCAGCAGCGTGAGCGTGACGCCGACCGCGGCCGCGATCGGCACGAGCCAGCCGCGACGATGCATGCCGCGCAGCGCGAGCACCCACAGCGTCATCGCGGCCAGCGGCACCGCCGCCGATACCACGCGCACCCACGCGGGGCTGTCGTGCAGCCCGCCGCCGACGTGCAGGTAGGGCCGCAGGAACCAAGACCCCAGCGCCGCGAGCACGACGGTGCTGCCGAAGAGGCCGACCAGGGCGGACGCGAGCGCTCGCATGGCGTGGCAGATAGACCGCCGCCGCGCCGCCGCGATCGACCCGCGCGGACGCAGCCGCGGCTCACTGCGGCCAGTGCCCCGCGCGCGTGTGCGCCGCGACCATCGCGCGCCAGATCGCCCGCTCGCGCTCGAGCTCGGGGTCGAACAGCAGTCGCACCGTGCTGGCCTCGGCATCGCAGTCCGGCTCGGGCAGCGGCAGCGCCGGCCAGGTCGGCGCCTCGTCGTCGAGGCCGTCGCGCCGATCGGCGGCGGCGTCGCGGTCGGTGGGCACGTAGCCCTGGGGCTCGAAGCGGGGTCGGTTCATGCCCCGGGTCTTCGCAAGCCGCCTGCCCGCCCTCGCCGCGGCCAAGTGCCCGGAATCGCGAGCCCGCAGCGGGCCGACGGCGCACCGCGGCGCGGGGACGTCCCCGGGGACGGGCCGCGGCCGGCCGGGGGCGAGCCCGCGGCTTCGTCGATTTCTTGCGGGCCCGGATCGCAGCCTGTTAGGGGGGCCAGGCGACCCCGCGATCGTGCCGCCGGTGCGATCGGCGTTCCCACGGCGGGCGGGGTGCGGAAGAGGCGAGCGTCACCATGGCGTACTTCGAGCTCGAAGAGGCATTTCCCGACCACGCGCGGATCAAGGTCATCGGTGTCGGTGGAGCCGGCGGCAACGCCGTCAACACGATGATCGGACATGGCGTCGAGGGCGTGGAGTTCATCGCCGCCAACACCGACATCCAGGCGCTCGAGAAGAGCCGGGCGTCGCTGCGGATCCAGCTGGGCTCTGCGATCACGCGCGGCCTCGGTGCGGGCGCCAACCCCGAGCGAGGCCGCGAGGCGGCGCTCGAGAGCGTGGCCGAGCTGACCGAGGCCCTGCGCGGCGCCGACATGGTCTTCGTGACCGCGGGCATGGGCGGTGGCACCGGCACCGGTGCCGCGCCGATCGTGGCCCAGGTCGCGCGCGAGTGCGGGGCGCTGTGCGTCGGCGTGGTGACCAAGCCGTTCCGCTTCGAGGGGCGACGTCGCATGCGCATGGGCGAGGAGGGCATCGCCAACCTCGAGAAGGCGGTCGACACCCTCATCACGATCCCCAACGATCGCCTGCTCGACGTGACCAGCACCTCGACCAGCCTGCTCGACAGCTTCAAGCTCTGCGACGAGGTGCTGCAGCACGCGACCCAGGGCGTGTCGGATCTCATCACGATCCCCGGCATCATCAACGTCGACTTCGCCGACGTCCGCACCATCATGTCCGGCCAGGGCCGCGCGCTGATGGGCATGGGCATCGCCTCCGAGGAGGGCCGTGCCATCGCCGCGGCGCAGCAGGCCATCAACAGCCCGCTGCTCGAGGACGTCACGATCCAGGGCGCCCGCGGCATCCTCATCAACATCACCGCCGGCACCGATCTCAAGCTGCACGAGGTCGAAGAGGCCGCGTCGCTGATCCAAGAGGCCGCGCACGAGGACTGCAACATCATCTTCGGCGCCGTCATCGACGAACACATGGGTGACGCGCTGCGCATCACCGTGATCGCGACCGGCTTCGACCAGCACGTGCCCGCGCACGAGGATCTCGAGGAGGCCATCCGCTCGCACACCGGCCGTCGCCGGCAGTCGCAGATGGTCGCCGTCGGTGCGATCGGCCCCGCGGCCGGGCCCGGCAACCGCAAGGAGGTCACCGTGCAGGCGACCGCGGGCCAGCGTCAGCCAGGGCTGTTCTCCAACGCCCAGCTCACCGGCCGCGCTGCCGCGCCGGCACCGAGCGCCGCGGCTTCGAACCCGCGCGGCCTGACGCCGCCGCAGGTCTCGGGTCCGGCCCAGACCGCGACGTGGTCGCGGGCCGAGGTCGCGGCCGATCCGTCCGAGATTCCCGCCTTCCTCCGCCGTCGCGACGAAAACGGCTTCTATCGTTGATTGGCTCGATCAGGTCTTTTTTCACGGTGTGACAACGGTGGCAAGGGCGGCTCTTCGGGGCCGCCCTTCGTCTTTTTGTGCGCCGTGGATCGCAGCGATCGCGATCACGCCTCGCGCGCTGCCGCACGCGCCAAACCGGTTTTTTGCGTCGCATGGGGCACGAAGGTATTGGGCAAGATACCGCCCCACTCGAAGGTGGCACCCCCGCGATGGCAACCCGCGCCGACAGCAGCAAGACCAGGGCGAGCAAGTCCGCCGGCAACGCGCGTCGCGTGCCGCGTGCGCCCACGGTCGCGGCCGCGACGGCCGGGCACGAGCGCGCGACGTCGAAGCCCGCGGTCGCGCCGCCGCCGTCGCGCGTGCGCCGATGGCTGCGCACCAGCGTGCGCGTCGGCGTGCGCCTGGGCCTGTGCGCGGCGCTGGCCTACGGCGTGCTCGTGGGCGTGCGCGAGGGCTACGCCTACGCCACGACCTCGCCGCGCTTCGAGGTCCGCGCGCTGCAGTTCCAGCCGACCACCCACGTCGACGAGGCGCGCCTGCGCGAGCTGTTGGCGCTGGCGCCGGGCACCAACATCCTGTCGCTCGAGCTCGACGGCCTGGCCGAGCGCATCACCGCGGAGCCCTGGGTCGCGCGCGCGGTGGTCAACCGCGAGCTGCCCGATGCGCTGCGCGTGGAGATCGAGGAGCACGAGGCCGTGGCCGTGCTCGCAGCCGGCACGCAGCTGCTGGTCAACCGCGACGGCGAGGCGTTCAAGCGGCTCGAGCCCGGTGAACGCGGCCAGCTGCCGGTCATCACCGGCGTGACCGCGGCGCAGCTCGTGGCCGAGCCCGAGGCCGCCGCGGCCGTGGTCGCGCGCGCGCTCGAGGTCGTCACCGCGTGGCAGACCAAGCGCCGGCCGCTGTTGTCCGAGGTCCACGTCGACCCGTGGGGTGGCGTGACGCTGTACACCGCGCAGATCGGCACGCAGCTGCGTCTGGGTCGCGGCGATGTCGGGCACGCGCTGGCGCGCTTCGATGCGCTGCGGGCCGCGATGGGCGACGACGCCGAGAAGCTCGCGGTCGCGCACCTCGAGGGGCCGCGCGAGCACGACCCCGAGGCACCCGAGCGCGTGGTCGCGAGCTTCTTCCCGGCCAAGGACGTGCCGCAGCTCGTGGTCGAGGCGCACGAGCGCGCGGCGGCGGCGGCCAACGTCGCCAGCGACGAGACCCAACCCGGTGCGGCTGCGGCCGCGCCCAACGTGCCCGCGCACGCGCGGCGCAATCGCATCCCGCGGATTCCCCGCCATCACTGACGGAGCATTTGGACATGGCGCAGGTCGGAGAAGTCATCTGTGGCCTCGATATCGGCACCACCAAGGTCGCCGCGATCATCGGCGAGGTCACCGCGAATGGTGTCGAGATCCTCGGCGTGGGCACGAGCCCGTCCGACGGACTGCGGCAGGGCGTGGTCGTCAACATCGAGGCCACCACCGCGAGCATCCAGGCCGCGGTCGAGGAGGCCGAGCAGATGGCCGCGGCCGACGTGCAGTCGGTGTTCGTCGGCATCGCCGGCGGTCACATCCGCGGCTTCAGCAGCACCGGCCAGGTCAGCATGCGCTCGCGCGAGGTCGAGGACGCCGACGTCGCCCGCGTGATCGAGCAGGCCAAGGCGGTCAACATCCCGCTCGACCGGCAGATCATCCACACCGTGCCGCTCGAGTACATCATCGACGGTCAGGGGCAGATCCGTGACCCCATCGGCATGAACGGCGTGCGCATGGAGGTGCGCGCGCACGTGATCACGGCCGCGGTCACCAGCGTGCAGAACATCGTCAAGTGCTGCAACCGCGCCTCGCTCGAGGTCGTGGAGGTCGTGGTCGAGCCGCTCGCCAGCGCCATGGCGGTGCTGCACGAGGACGAGCGCGACCTCGGCGTGGTGATGATCGACATCGGCGGCGGTACCACCGACATCGCGGTCTATCACGAGGGCAGCAACGTCTTCACCTCGGTCATCGTGCTCGGCGGCCACCGCATCACCCAGGACGTGGCGCACGGCCTGCGCACCAGCGTGCCCGAGGCCGAGGCCATCAAGCGCAAGCACGGCTGCGCGCTCATCAGCATGGTGCAGGACGACGAAGAGATCGAGGTGCCCGGCGTGGGCCCCCGGCCGCCGCGCGGGTTCAAGCGCCGCTTCCTCGCCGAGGTGATCGAGCCGCGCGTCGAGGAGATCTTCTTGATGGCACAGCAGGAGCTGCTCGCCAGCGGCTGCGCGGAGCTGGCCGCCAGCGGCCTGGTGTTGACCGGCGGTGCCGCGGCGATGGACGGCATGCTCGAGATCGCCGAGGACATCTTCCAGATGCCGGTGCGCCGCGGGGTCCCCAGCGCCAGCGGGGGCAGCCGCGCGCGACCCCACGCACGCCTGGCCGAGGGTGGCTTCGCCGGCGTCATCGCCGATCCCAAGTACGCGACCGGCGTGGGCCTGGTGCTGTTCGGCGCCAACCACGAACCGGTGCGGGTCGAGGCGCCGCGTCCGCGTCGCGACGAGGGACCCGGGCTCGCGCGCCGCTTCGGCGCGTGGGTGCGCGAGATGTTCTGACGCCGCGGCGTCACTCGTTGGCGGCGTCGATGCGATCGCGCGTGCGCGCGCGCTGCAGCAGCGCGTGCACGGCCACCAGCGACGCGACCGCGGCCAGCAGCGCCACCGCAGCGCCGCGCACGAACGCGGGCGCGTCGGCCGACTGATCGGCGAGCTGCGCGAGGCCCAGGCCGAAGTCGAAGCTGCCGTGGGCCGCGATCGCGCCGGCGGCCGCGAGCCCCAGCCCGCGCGCGCCGTCGATGCGCCGACGCGCGACCGCGTAACCCATCATCGCGCTCCACAGCGCGTGGCATGGCACCGACAGGCACGCGCGCGCGAGCAGCAGCAGCAGCAGCTGACGCGGGTTGGTCGTGGTCAGCGACCACGCCACGGTCTCGACCAGCGCGAAGCCCAGGCCCACGCGCGCGCCGTAGACGATGCCGTCGCCACGGCGATGGAACTCGACCCGGCGGTGCAGCAGCCACAGCAGGCACGCGGCCTTGCCCAGCTCCTCGGGCAGCGCCGCGCCGACGAAGGCCGCGCACGCGACGGTGCCGGCGTCGTGTCCGCGCAGCGGCACGCCCGCGAGCACCAGCGCCAGCTCGACCACGAGCACGGGCACGATCACCAGCGCGCCGCAGACGGTCGCGTGCCGCAGTAGCCAGCGCGGCTCGTCGCGCGCCTCGGCGAGCCGATCGACCAGCAGCATCACCACCAGCGCCGGCACGGCGCCCAGCAGCGCGAACGGGAGGCGATCGACCAGCGGGGTCACGGGGGCCGCATGCCAGTGTAGGGGCAATCCGTGCCCTGCCGGGACGCCCGCGCCGCACGCACGGCGACAGTTGCCCGCGCGCGCCCGCTTTGCGAGGCTTGCCCCGCCGATGCAGTACTCCGAACACACGGTTCGTGCCGCCGACGGGACCGAGTTGCACGTCGACGTCTGGCGGCCCGACGGGCCACCGCAGCGCGTGGTCGTGGTCGCCCACGGCGGCGCCGAGCACAGCGGTCGCTACGCGCAGCTCGCCGGCGAGCTGGTCGAGGCCGGCGCGCTGGTGTTCGGGCCCGATCACCGCGGCCTGGGCCGCTCGGGCGGTCGCCGCGGCGACGTCGTGCGCTTCGAGGACTACGCCGACGATCTGCTGCGGGTCATGCGGGATCAGGCCGGTCGCCTGCCGGAGGAGCAGCGGCCGCAGCACCTGCCGTGGTTCCTGTTCGGACACTCGATGGGCGGGCTGATCGCGCTGGTGTACCTGCTCGATCACGAGCGCGACCTGCAGCTGCGCGGCGCGATCGTCTCGAGCCCGCTGCTGGGCCTGGCGATGAAGGTCAACCCGCTCAAGCTCGCGGCCGGCAAGCTCGCGGCCCGGCTCGCGCCCAAGCTCGCGCTGCCCTCGGGCATCCCCGCCGACGCGGTCTCGCGCGACGCGGAGGTGGTGCGGCGCTACGAGCAGGATCCGCTGCGCGTCGGGGTCGTCACCGCAGGATGGTTCGCGGCGATGAACGCTGCGATCGCACGGGTCGAGCGCGAGGCCTCGCGCATCCGCATGCCGTGCCTGTGGTACTGCGGCACCGGCGATCGCATCGTCGATCACACGGCGGTGCAGCGCATCTTCGCGGGCATCGAGGGCGCCGCCGGTCGCGACCAGACCCTGCGCAGCTTCGAGGGCTACTACCACGAGCTGCACAACGAGCCACCGGCGCTGCGGCAGCCCATCGTGGAGATGATCACCGGCTGGCTCGCGACGCACGGCGGCTGACGCCGCGGTGACAGCCGCTCGTCCGCCGACAGGCTGAGCCCGTCAGCATTCGCTGCCGGCCTCTCAGTCCGCGCCGCGCGTCCGCGCGTCCGCGCGTCGGTGCGCGTGGTCCTGCAGCTGCCGCGTCGCGGCTGCGAACGCGTCGCGCACGGCGACGTAGACGTCCTCGTGCCCGTGGTCGAGGCCGGGATCGCGATCGACCACGACCGGCTCGGTGCCGGGCACCG
>JAIBBS010000192.1 GCA_019694555.1 Nannocystaceae bacterium | reverse complement strand
CGACGGCGGGCGACGCTCGGGCCGCGGGCGCGGCGGGCCGCGCGGAGGCGGGCCTGCTCGGCGCCACCGCGGTGGGCTCCGCCGGTGCGGCGCACGAGCACGACAGCAACGCGAACGCGAGGGCGAGACGACGCATCGTCAGCAAGCGTAGCAACGCGCGGTCGCGGTGGGGGACACCGCGCCCCGCGACCGTGTGCGCGTGCGCGCCCGTCGTCGCGATCACGCCGGCACGCACGCCCAGCCATGACCGTGCGGGCCCGCGGCACCGCCGAAGCGCGTCGCGCAGGCCTGCGCGTCGTCGCAGGCGAACACGCGGCACAGCCCGCCGGTGCACTGCAGCTGCGCGTTGCCGCAGTCGGGATCCGCGTCGCACGGCAGCCAGCACGCACCGGCATCACAGACATGGTTCGCGACGCAGTCGTCGTCGCCGGTGCAGCCCGCGGTCACGCACACTCCGCCCTCGCAGGCGCTGCCGGGCAGGCAGCCCTCGATGGGGCAGGGGAAGGCGCAGACCTTGGTGCCCTGGAACGGATCGTCGCGGCAGACGCCGCCGCTGCCGCAATCGGCATCGAGCGCGCACGCCTCGTAGCGGCACGCGCCGCCCTCGCAGCGCCAGTGCGACAGGTCCTCGCCCGCCGCGGCGCAGTCGTCGACGATGCCGCACGCCGGCTGACACACGCCGGGGGTGGGCGACATGCCGCCCTCGCCGCTGTCGCCGGTGTCGGGATCCAGCGGATGGAACACCAGGCAGCCATCCGCGAACAGAGCCGCGAGCACGAGGGCGCGGCCGCGCGGCATCATTCCTTGCGCTTGCGCGGGCCCTTGCGGCGCGGCGGCTTGGCGTCGACGAGGCTCTCGTCGGCGCGATCGGGTGGGCTGCGCAGCGGCGGGGCCTCGATGGGATCGAGCCCGAGGTTCTTGCGCACGCGCGCGGGCAGGGCGAAAAACGCGGCCAGCTCCTCGAGCACGCAGTAGCGCAGCTCGTCCTCGAAGCCCTCGAGGTCGCGGACCATCCGCGCGATGTTCTTGCGGTACACCGTCAGGCCGGTCAGCTCGCTGCGATCGGTGCCGCGGGGATCGGGACCGTCGGGGCGCGACGCGGTCGCGATCACGGCCACGCGCGGGCTGACACCCTCGAGCACGAGCTCCGCCGGCGGCAGCTCGCGCACCAGGATCGCCGGCGCGGCCGTGCGCTCGACCAGCGACGAGAGCCGCAGCTCGCCGCAGTTGGCCAGCGCCTGCAGCACCTTGCGGTGCACCACCGCGGGCGAGGGCACGAACTCGGGCAGCGGCGCCTCGGCGTCGAGCTCGAGCGTGCGCAGTCCTGCGCGCGCGGCCTCGACCACCGCGCCGGCGCGGAACTCGAGCTCGCCGCGCAGGCCCCACACCTCGGCGTCGCGCGGGAACCACTGCGCGAGCTTGACCACCAGCGCGTGGGCCTCGGGCAACAGCTCCGCGTCCGCGCGCAGCTGACACAGCCGCAGCGCGAGGCCCAGCGCGCGCTGGCCTCGCTCGACGCGCTCCTCGTCCTCGAGCGCCTCGCCCTCGGCGTCGAGCGCGAGGTACTGCCACGCCGCGTCGCGCACGGGATCGTCGGCGACCAGCTCGGCCGGATCGGAGGGCAAGCCGCCGGCGGTCAGCGCCAGCGTGGCCTCGAGCACGGCCGCGGTCGGCAGCTCGCGCAGGCGATCGCCCGCGGCGTGCACGTCGTCGCCGGCGAGCTCGCACTCGGCCGCGAGCAGCTGCAGGTCCAGCGCCTCGAGCGGCGCGAGCTCCTCGAGCTCGAGCGCGTCGCCGATGTAGCGCAGGGCCCGCGCGGGATCGTCGAGGTCGTACAGGCACACGGCGGCCGCCGCGGCGTAGGGCTCGAGGTACTCGGGGTCGAGCTCGATGGCGCGGTCGTAGCAGCGCAGCGCCTCGGCCGCGTTGCCCTCGCCCAGGGCGATCGCGCCCAGCAGCAGCGACGCGTCGGGCTCGTCGGGGCGGACGTCCTGCGCGTGGGCCACGCTGGTCCGCGCGGCCGAGAGCTCGCCTTTGTCCAGCAGGGCCCAGCCGCGGTCGATGTGGGCGGCATACCGGCTCGCCTCACCGAAGCCGGCATCGGGTGCGTCGGGCTCGTCGCGTCCGCTCATCGTCGTGCTTCATATACCATGGAGCGGGGGACGCTCCCGGGGGCCCACGACGCGCCGGTCTTTTCAGGATTCCTGGCGATCCCGCCTATGGTGGCGCTGCAGGTCCGCCGTGCACGTGCTCGTCCACCGTCGGCGTCGTCGCTGGGCGCTCGCCACGTGCCTCGCGGCGACGTGCGTGCTCGCGCTCGCCTGTCGGCCCAGTCGCGGCGCGGGCAAGACCCCGGTGTACCTGGGCGACTTCCGCGGTGAGAAGGCCGTGCAGGTCGGGCCCGAGTTCGACGCCGACTGGCGCGCGCTGCAGGACGCGCTCGCGACCGATCCCGGATCGGACGAGGTGCGCGCGGCCGCCGATCGCCTGCTCGCCGCCGGTCCGCCGCTCGAGCTGCGGCTGTGGGCGATCCACGCCCGCGCGCGCCATGCCTACGCGCGGGGTCAGGACGCCGAGGCGGTGCAGATGAGCGACGAGGCGCTCGCCGCCGCCGACGGTCAGGCCGACGCGCCCGCCGATGCGATCTCGGCGCTGTGTCTGTCGCGCGTGCGCTCGATGGTCCGCAGCGGCGATCCGGCGCGCGCGCTGGTGCTGCTCGACGAGGCGCCGCTGCAGCGGCCCGGCGTGCTCGTGCCGATGGAGGCCGCGGCGCTGCGTTCGATCGCGCTCGATCGCGCGGGGCGTCACCCCGAGGCCATCGCGGCCTACGCGAGCTGGCGCGCGAGCATCGACGCCGACGACGCGGCCGCGGCCTTCGCCGAGCGCCGCATCGGCGCGCTGGCGAGCTCGCTGGGGCCCGCGGTCGCGCTCGAGCGGGCCAAGAGCGTCGAGGGATCGGCGCAGCAGTGTCTGCTCGCGGCCGGCGGCACCGCACCCACGGGCGAGGCCGCGCCGTGGGTGCAGCGCTGCAAGGCGCCGCCGCGGCGCATCGGCATGCTGCTGCCGCGCACCGGTCCGCTCGCGGCGCTGGCCGACACGCAGCTGGGCGCCGCCGTGGTCGCGACCGAGCTGCTCGCGTCGGCGCGCGGCGAGCCGCTCGAGCTGCTCTGGCAAGACAGCGGCTCCGATGCCGCGAGCGCGGCCGAGGGTGCGGCCGCGCTGGTCGCCCGCGGTGCGACGGTGATCGTGGGTCCGATGGGCGCGGCCAACGTCCGCGCCGCGCGGGCGCGCGTGGGCGAGTCGGTGCGCGTGGTGACGCCGGGCGAGCCCGTGGGCGACGTCGGCGGCGCGGCGCCGACGCTCGAGCGCCGCATCGTCGCGCTGTGCCAGCTCGCCGCCAGCCAGGGCGCGCGCAAGCTGGTCGTGCTCGCGCCCGACAACGGCTATGGCAACCGCGCGGTCGCGGCCGCGGCCGACGGCGCGGGCCTGGGCAAGCCCAAGCTCGTGCGCTACCCCGAGTCGACCACCAGCTTCGCGCCGGTGACCGATCCGCTGTTGAAGTCGCTGGGCCCCGAGGTCGCGCTGCTGGTCGCCGATCAGTCCGCGCGCACCGAGCTGGTGCTGCGCCAGCTCGCGCGCGACGGCAAGGGGCCGGGCGCCAAGGGGGCGCCGGTGGTGCTCGCGACCGCCGAGGGCATCAGCGAGGCGCAGGCCTCGGTCGGCCACGACGTGCTCGCCGGCCTGTTCGTCGCGCCGACCGCCGCGCCCGCGGGCGAGGGCGTCGCGTTCGCGGACGCGTTCGCGCGCAGCGAGGGCGTGGCCGCGCCCGATCACGCGCTCTTGGTGTTCCGCGCGCTCGGCCTCGCGCTCGCCGGCGGGCCGCCGCCGCCGGCCCCGGTCGTGATCGTGCGGATCTCGGGAGGCAAGCTCGTTGTCCAGGCCGCGGGCACACCCTGATCGACGCGGCCGTGGGCCCAAGGGCCCCGCGGGCGCCCACGTGGTCGCGGGCGAGCGCGCGGTCGCGGAGCTGCTCGCGTTCGCACCCGCGCGGGTGCGACGATTGCTGGTCGCGCCCACGCGCGTCGAGCACGAGCTGGTCGCGCGCGCGCGCGCGCTGGGCATCGCGGTCGAGCGGGCCGAGCCCGCGACGCTGCAACGACTCGCCGCCGACGGTCCGGCCAAGGGCATGGTCGCGCTGGCCGAGCCGCCGCCGTTGCTCGAGCTCGACGTGTTGCTGCAGCGCGCGGCCGCCGATCCGTGGGCGCGCCTGGTCGCGCTCGACGGCGTGGTCGACCCGCACAACAAGGGCGCGATCCTGCGGTCGGCGGAGTTCTTCGGCGCCGTGGGGGCGCTGTGGCCCCGGGATCGCAGCGCGCCGGTGACCCCGGCGGTCGTGCGCGCGAGCGCGGGCGCGAGCGAGCGGCTGCCGCTGTGCGAGGTCGGCAACTTCGCCCGGGCGCTGCGCGACTGCAAGGACGCGGGCCTGTGGATCGTGGGCACGGTCGCCGACGGTGGTCAGCCCCTGGCCGAGCTCGCCCGTCCCGGCGTGCTGCCGCAGCAGCTCGTGGTCGTGCTGGGCTCCGAGCACGAGGGCATCCGCCGACTGTCGCGCGAGCACTGCGACTTTCTCGTGACCATCGAGCGCCGGGGCGGCATCGCGTCGCTCAACGTCTCGGCCGCGGCCGCGGTGGTGCTCGCGGCCCTGCGCGCGCCGAGCTGACCGCGGCCCTCGGTGCCCTCGCGCGGCAGGCCCAGCCCGTTGGCCGCCGGCACGCATCCACCGTTGAACCGCGCCAGCGCGCCCATTACGCTGTCGGCCCCGACCTCGGGCACGACGCTGCCCCGGGTCGGTCCACTGCCGCCTCGTCGCGCTCGGGCTCGTCGGCTCGAACGCGGCGGCCGAGGAACCGAAGCGACCCATGGCCGACGCCCGCACCGCTCTGCTGGACCACCTCCGTGTCGACGATGCCACCACGCGCGAGGCGCTGGCGGCCGCGGTCGCGAACAAGGACGCCGCGGCCGCGCGCGTGGCCGTCAAGGACGAGCCCGCCTCCGGCGTCGCGGCGGCGACGTTGCTCGCGCGGCTGCTGCTCGACGGGCTCGACGACGCGGAGTTGATCGAGACCGCCAAGGGTGTGGCCGCCCGTGCGCCGCGCGACGACGCGGGCAACGACGTGGCGCTGCTCGCCGGTGCGGTGGTGTGGCGGCGCTCGGGTCAGGCGCAGCTGGCCGAGCCCTACTTCCGTCGCGTGCGTCGCTCCGAGCCCGCGCACCCCGAGGTGCTCGCGTTCTACCGTGCGCTGTTCGCCGGTGACGCCGGCGTCGCGCAGCTGATCTCGGTGCTGGTGCAGGCGCGCCGCGCGAGCAAGGACGCCGAGGCTCGCTTCGCGCTGGCCGAGGAGGTCGCCAAGCTGGCCGAGTCGCAGCCCGGCGGCATCGATCGCGCGATCGAGACCTGGCGCTCGGTGCTGCGCGAGGACGGCTACGACGCCCGCGCCGCCGCGGCGCTCGAGCGGCTGTACCGCGACAGCGGCAAGTGGACCGCGCTGGTGGAGCTGCTCAAGGAAGAGAGCGATCGCCTCGGCGACGGCGAGGCCCAGGCCCAGGCCCGGATCGCGCGGCTGCTCGAGATCGCGGCGCTGTACCGCGATCGGCTCAAGCTCGACACCATGGCGCTCGCGACCCTGCAGCGCATCCTCGACGTCGATCCGTGGCACGAGGCCAGCCTCGAGGCGCTGGCGGAGACCTACGCCAAGGCCGGCCGCAACAACGACCTGTTGGGCGTGTACCAGCGCCGGATCGCCGCGGCGCGCGACGCCGGCGACGTGCCGCGTCAGGTCGAGCTGCTGCGCAAGGTCGCCGAGATCTGGCTCGAGCAGCTGGGCAACCCCCAGCGCGCGCTCGAGCCGTTGCAGTCGCTGTTGCAGCTGTCGCCGCGCGACGTCGCGGCGCGCACGCTGCTGGCGCGGATCCACGAGCAGCGCCGCGACTTCCGGGCACTCATCGCCCTGCGGCGACAAGAGCTGTCCGAGCGCGAGGGCGACGACGCCCGCACGCTGCGGCTCGAGCTCGCGCAGCTGGCCGAGGAGAAGCTCGGCGATCGCCGCGAGGCCATCGCGGCCTACGGCGAGGTGCTGGTCCACCACGGCGACGACGCGACCGCGCTCGCGGGGCTGCTGCGTCTGTACGAGCGCGAGTCCCGGTGGGCCGACGCGGCCGAGATCCTGCATCGTCAGCTGCGGGCCGCCGACGCCGCGACCGCGCCGGTCCTGCTGGCGCAGCTGGGCAGCCTGTACTCCGATCGTCTCGCCAGCCGCGCCGACGCGGTGCCGGTGTGGAGCGAGCTGCTGCGGCTCGAGCCCGGCCACGAGCGCGCGCTGCGACGCCTGCGGGAGGCCTTCGTGGCCGAGGCGCAGTGGGACCGCTTGCACGCGCTGTACGAGCAGCAGGGTCGCCTGGCCGATCTGGTCGAGGTGCTGCAGAGCGCCGCCGATCGCCTGGCCGACACCGACGCCCGCGTCGCGCTGTACCGCCGCGTCGCGAAGCTGTGCCAGGGCCCGCTGGGCCAGCCCGAGCGCGCCCTGCGGGCGCTCGAGCGCACGCTCGCGATCCAGCCGCACAACACCGAGGTCGCGCGCGAGCTGGTGCCGATCTACAAGGAGCAGCGCAACTGGGCGCGGCTGCTGTCGACCTACGAGGTGCTGCTGGGCGCCGCGACCGACGACGACGAGCGCCTGGCGCTGATCGAGTCGCTGCGCAGCATCGCCGAGGAGAAGCTGGCCTCGCCGACGCTGACGCTGCAGTGGGCCGCGGAGGCCTACCGCCTGCGGCCCACGCAGCTGGCGCTGCGCACCGGGCTCGAGGCCGCGGCCGAGCGCGCCGACGGCTGGGACGAGCTGTCGCGGATCTTCGAGCAGCGCATCGCCGACGCGGCGGTCGCCGACGAGGAGCGGCTGGTGCTGCTCGACAAGCTCGCGGCGATCGCCCGCGACAAGCTCAGCAAGCCCGACGACGCGCAGCGCTACTACCGGCGCATCATCGCGCTCGATCCCAACAACGCCGCCGCGATGACGGCGCTCGAGTCGATCTACACCGCGACGCGGCGCTGGGACGATCTCGCCGAGGTCTACCGCCGTCGGCTCGAGGTCGAGAGCCAGGGCGAGGCCAAGCTCGAGACGCTGCGGCAGCTGGCCAAGCTGCACGAGGAGCAGCTCGGCGATCTCGACGCCGCGGTCGCGACCTACCGCAGCATCCTCGAGCACCGTCACGACGACGCGG
Source organism: Nannocystaceae bacterium (assembly GCA_019694555.1). GTDB lineage: Bacteria > Myxococcota_A > Polyangia > Nannocystales > Nannocystaceae > Xiheibacterium. The sequence continues at coordinate 8,328 of JAIBBS010000192.1, read as the reverse complement.
TCGCGCTCGACTCGCTCGCCCGCATCCACCGCAACCGCGGCCAGTGGGCCGAGCTCGCCGACGTGCTCGAGCGCAAGCTCGCGCGCGAGGGCCAGGCCCGCGCCCGCGTGCCGCTGGTGTTCGAGCTGGCCGACATCCACGCCACGCGCCTGGCCGATCCGGCGCGCGCGACCGCGGGCTTTCTCGCGGTGCTCGAGCTCGACGGCGAGCACCGGGCCGCGGTCGAGGCGCTCGAGCGCCTGCGCACCGCCGATCCGACCAGCGCGCTCGCGATCATGCGCGGCCTGCTGCCGTACTACCGCCGCGTCGAGGATCGTCCGCGCGAGGCCGAGGCCATGGAGGTCATCGTCGCGGCCGAGTCCGATCCGGCGCAGCGCCACGCCCAGCTCGAGCAGCTGGCGGCGATCTACGAGAAGATGGACGAGCGCCGCGCCGACGCGCTGCGCATCCGCGGCGAGCTGTTCCGCATCGACCCGCGCGACTGGGACGCGCGCAAGCTGCTGCAGCGCCTGGGCGGTGAGCTCGGCCGCGTGCCCGACGTCGCCGACGCCTACGCCGACGTGCTCGCGGGCCTGGCCCGCGAGGCCGACGAGGCCGAGGCCGAGGGCCGCACGCTGCCGCGCGAGCGCGCGGTGCTGCGCCGCGACCTGTTGCTCGAGCACGCCGCGATGCTGCGCGACAAGCTCGGTCGCGCCGCCGAGGCCGAGGCCGCCTACGCCGAGGTGCTCGAGGCCGACGAGACCCACCAGGGCGCGTACGAGGCGCTCGAGACGCTGCTGCGCGCGCGTGGGGCCCATGCCGAGCTGCGCGCGCTGTACCGCCGCCGCGCCGACGTGTCGCTGCATCCCCGCGAGCAGCGCGAGCTGCTGTCGCGCATCATCGAGCTGTCGCGCACCAAGCTCGACGACCGCGCCACCGCGATCGCCAGCGCCGAGGAGCTGCTCGATCTCATCCCCGACGACGTCTCGACGCTCGAGCTGCTCGCGGGCATGTACGAGCAGAGCCACGAGCACGGCGATCGCGTGAAGCTCGAGGAGGCCTTCGGCCGCTGGGCCGAGCTCGAGCGCGACCCCACCCGCGCGCGCGCGCTGCAGGTGCGCCGCGCGACGCTGCGCATGCAGGAGCTCGGCGACGCCTTCGGTGCCGTCGACCTGCTGGGCCAGGTGCTGGGCTCCGATCCCGATCACGAGCGCGCGCGCGGCCTGCTCGAGGAGCTGCTCGGCGTCGCCGAGGTGCAGCTGCAGGCCGCGGCGCTGCTCGAGCCGGTGTACCAGCGCCGTCGCGATCACGCCGGACGCATCCGCGTGCTGTCGGTGCGCCGCGAGGCCGCCGAGGGCGTGGGCGCGCTCGATCAGGCCATCACGCAGCTGGTCGAGATCGCCCGCATCCGCGAGCACGACCTGGGCGATCAGGGCGGCGCGTTCGCGACGCTGCGCGAGGCCTACGCGATGGACGTGCGGCGGGCCGACACGCGCAACGAGGTCGAGCGGCTGGGGCTGGCGCTGTCGCGCCCGGCGGAGCTGGCCGAGACCTGGCGGCAGGCGCTGGCGCAGGCCGGCAACGACCGCGCGCTCAAGCTCGATCTGACGCGGCGGCTGGCCGAGCTGGCCGAGGGCCGCCTGCGCGACGGCGAGGCCGCGCGGCGGGCGTGGACCGAGCTGCTCGCGCTCGATCCCCCCGACGTCGCGCTGGCCCAGCGCGCGGTCGAGTCGCTGTGTCGCCTGCACCTCGAGGCCGGCGACGGCCCGGCGTTGGTCGAGGCCAAGCGCGCGCTGCTGCGCTTCGCCGCCGACACCGACACCCACGTGCGCGTGCGGCTCGAGATCGCCGAGATCCAGGAGCAGCTGGGCGATCGCGTGGGCGCGGCGCTGACCTACAGCGAGGTGCTCGATCTGCAGCCGGGCAACCTGCCGGCCCTCGACGCGCTCGAGCGGCTCTTCCTCGAGGAGCAGGAGTGGCAGCGGCTGTGCGAGGTGCTCGAGCACCGCGTCGGCGTCACCACCGATCCCCGCGGCCGCGCGGCGATCTTCCGCCAGATCGGCGAGATCCAGCGCGACCAGCTGCAGGACCCGCACCGCGCGCTGTGGGCGTTCCAGTCGATCCTCGACGCCAAGCCCGGACGCGAGGACACCATCTTCGCGCTGTCGGCCCTGGTCGCGCTCAACGAGCGGCTCGAGCGCTGGGCCGACGTCGACGACGGCCTGCGCCGGCTCATCGCGCTGGCCGACAGCGATCCGATCCGCGTCGAGCTGCTGACCCGCACCGCGCTGGTGGTCGGGCGCCGGCTCGGTCGCGGCGGCGATGCGCTCGATCTGCTCAAGCGCGTGCTCGATCTGTCGCCGACGCACGCGGCCGCGCGCGCCGAGGTCGCGCGCTACCTCGACGGCGACGACACGCGCGAGCGTGCGATCCGGATCCTGCTGCCGCTGTTCGAGGCCGAGCAGAACTGGCCCGAGCTGCTCGCGCTCGAGGAGCTGCAGGCGCGCAAGCAGCCCTCGGGCCGCCGGCGCCTGGCCGCGCTGCTGCGCGTGGCCAAGACCCAGCAGGAGCGCATCGGTGATCCCGACCGCGCGTTCGCGGTGCTGTGCGAGGCCATGGCCGAGGCCGCCGATCAGCCGGAGCTGTCGGAGATCCTCGGCAAGGTCGAGGCGCTCGGGGCCGAGGCCGCGCGCGCGCAGGGCCTGCTCGACGCCTACGCCGCCACGGTCGATCACATCCTCGAGGCCGAGCTGCAGCAGCGCGTGCTGCGGGCGATGGGCCAGGTCGCGCTCGATCGCCTGGGCCGACTCGACGAGGCGCGCACCGCCTACGAGCGCGTGCTCGCGCTGGCACCCGGCGACCTCACGGCCGCCGACGCGCTCGAGCGCATCTATCTGCAGCTCAACGAGCACGAGGCGCTCGCCAACCTGCTGTCGGCGCGGGCCGATCGCACCGCCGACGCGGCGCTGCGCGACCGCTTCCTGGTGCGCGCGGCCGACCTCGTGCGGCGCCAGCTCGAGCGACCCGACGACGCGATCCGGTTGTACGAGCGGCTGTCGGCGGAGGCGCTGCAGCGGCCCGAGGTCCAGGCCGCGCTCGAGCCGTTGTACGAGGCCACCGGGCGCTGGCGCGAGCTCGCGGCCCACCTGGGGCGCAAGCTCGCGGGTCAGGCCGGCACCGCCGCGGTCGACACCCACCTGCGGTTGGGTCGACTGCTGGGCGAGAAGCTCGACGATCCCGAAGGCGGCATCCGTCACCTCAGCACCGCGCTGCGGCTCGACCCCGAGCACGCGCGCGCGACCGAGGAGCTCGGTCGCTACCTCGAGGATCCGAGCATGCGCGCGCGCGTGGCCGAGCTGCTCGAGCCGGTGTTCGCGGCGGTCGCCGACTGGCCGCGACTGATCCAGGTGCAGGAGATCCGGCTGGCCGAGGCCAACGACGACACCGCGCGCAGCAAGCTGTTGCTGCGCATCGCGCAGATCGAAGAGGAACAGCTCGAGGATCTCGACCGCGCGTTCGAGAGCTACACGCGGCTGTTCCGCGAGCAACCGTCGAACCGCTACGTGCGCGACCAGCTCTCGCGCCTGGCCGGCGTGCTCGCGGCCACCGAGCGCTACGCCGAGCTGCTCACGCAGCACGCCGACGACACCGCGACCGACGACAGCGACGACAACCTCGCGATCGTGCGCGAGGCCGCCGACCTGTGGTCCGGGACCCTGCGCAAGCCCGCGCGGGCGGTGCCGCTGCTGACGCGCATGCTCGCGGCGCGCCCCGAGCAGACGCAGTACTTCGCGCAGCTCGAGGTCGCGCTGACCCAGGCCGAGTCGTGGCGCGAGCTCGCCGACGCCTACTGGCGCGAGGTCGATCGCAGCCCCTCCGAGGACCGGCAGATCGAGCTGCTGCGCAAGCTCGCCACGCTGGCGCAGGAGCTGCTCGACGACCCCGCCGAGGCCGCGCGCGCCTACCAGCGCATGCTCGAGATCCGGCCGGACTTCGAGCTCGCCCGCGGCCGCGTGGAGCAGATCCTCGGCGACACCGGTCGCCACGCGGAGCTGCTCGACGCGCTGCGCGATCGCATCGCGCGCTCGGTCGACGCCGAGGACCGCAACCGCGTGGCGCTGCGCATCGCGCAGCTGCAGGACGGCCCGCTGCAGGACCCCGACGGCGCGGTCGACACGCTCGAGAACATGCTGGCGGAGATCCCCGACGACCGCGACGCGGTCGTGATGCTCGAGCGCATCGCACAGGTGCGCAGCGAGATGCGCCCGCGCGTGCTCGCGACGCTGCGACCGATCTACGAGCGCGCGGGCAACACCCGCCGCCTGGTCGAGATCGACGAGTGGCAGCTGGCCCACACCAGCGATCCGCACGCGCGGCACGAGCTGTACTTCGAGATCGCGACGCTGCAGCTGCGGGTGCAAGACACCCACGACGCGGCCCTGGGCGCGCTGCTGCGCGCGCTGGCCGAGCCGGGACCCGCGGAGCTGCTGACGCGGCTCGACGCCGAGGTGCGCCGCGTGGCCGAGCTGCTCGAGCAGCAGCCGCGCCTGGCCGACGCGCTGGTCGCCGCTGCCGGTGCGCAGGCGCTGGCCGGCGACGACGAGCGTCGGGTCGAGCTGCTGGTGTGGGCCGCGCGCGTGCGCCAGGCCCACGGCGAGATGCCCGCGGCGGCGGAGCACCTGCGCGCGGCGCTGGCGATCGACCCCGACCACGTCGATGCGCTCGCGCTGCTCGACGTCGCGTTGATGCGGCAGGGCGAGCACGAGGAGCTCGCGGCGGTGCTCGATCGCCGGGCCATGCTCGCCAACGACGACCGCGAGCGCGTGTCGCTGCTGCGGCGGCGCGCGGTGTTGTTGGGCGACACGCTCGATCAGGCCGACGCCGCGCTCGAGACCTGGGTGCGCCTGCTCGAGCTCGAGCCCGCCGATCGCGAGGCCCTGGCCGCGCTGGCGCGGGCCTACGAGCGCCGCGGCGAGGTGGCCGAGCTCATCGACGTGATCGAGCGGCAGATCGACGCCTCGGATCCCGGCGTCGAGCGCCGCGCGTTGCGGCTGCGCCTGGCGCAGCTGCAGCGCGACCGCGGCGAGCGCTCGGCGGAGATCGACGCGTTGCAGACGCTGCTGGGCGAGACCGGCGACGACGTCGAGGCGCTGGCGCTGCTGGGCGACGCGCTGCTGGCCGAGTCTCGCCACGGCGAGGCCGCGGTCGTGCTCGAGCGCCGCGCCGAGCTGGCGCGGACCGAGGCCGAGCGCGCGGCGCTGCTGCTCGACGTCGCGCGGCTCCAGGCCGGTCCGATCGGCGATCTGCCGGCCGCGCTCGCGGCCTACGAGCGGGTCTTCGCGCTGCTGCCGGCCAGCCAGGGTGCGCTCGCGGACGTCACCGCGATGGCCCGCACCGAGGCCAACCATGAGGCCGCGGCGTTGATCGTGATCCCGCGGCTCGAGGCTGCGGGTCGCTGGCCCGAGCTGGCCGAGGTCTGGGCCGCGCGCACCGGCTTCGTGCACGACGACGCCGAGAAGGCCACGGCGCTGCGGGCCCTGGCCAAGCTGCGGCTCGAGCGGCTCGAGGATCCCCGCGGCGCGCTCGCGGCCACCGTCGCGCTGCTCGACGTGGTGGACGACGACGCGCTGCCCGACGTGCTCGATCGTGGCGGTCGCCTGGCGGTGCAGCTGGGCGCCGGCAGCGAGCACGTCGAGCTGCTGCAGGCCAAGGCCGCGGAGATCGATCGCTCGCCCGCGACGCGCGTGGCGATGGCGCTGTACGCCGCGCAGCTGTGCGAGGAGATCCTCGGCGAGGCCGGGCGCGCGCTGACGCTGTTGCTGCCCGTGGTGGACGAGGGGCTCGCGACGCCGGCGGTGTGCAGCCGTGCGGAGCGGCTGGCCCGCAGCGCCCACGACGGTGAGGCACTGCAGCGGGTGCTCCGCGAGGCCGCGCGCCTGGCCACCGGCGACGGCGAGCGAGCCGACGCGCTGGTGAAGCTGGGCCGCGTGCAGCTCGAGCTGGGTCTGCGCCGCGACGCGCTCGATGCGTTCCACGACGCATTCGAGCTGCAGCACGACGCCGCCGCGCTCGCGGGGCTGGTCGCGCTGTTCGAGTCGACCGATGCGCCCGAGCCCGCGCTGCTCGACGCGCTCGAGGGTGCGTACCAGAGCACCGGCGACACCGCGGGGGTGACCCGCGTGGTCGAGGCGCGCCTGGGCGCGGCGCAGGGCAGCGAGCGCACGCGCCTGCTCGAGCAGGCCGCGTCCGCCTACGAGGACGCCAACCAGCCGGCCAAGGCCCTGACCGCGTGGGGCGAGCTGCTCGCGGCCGACCCCGAGTCGGTCGCGGTGGCGGAGCGGGTCTTCGCGCTGGCCAAGGGCGGGCTCGCGTCGCAGGGCGGGGCGCTGCTGCTGCGTGCGGTCCGCGGGGCCCGGGGGCACGTGCCGGTGCAGCTGGCGCTGCAGACCGCGTCGTTCCACCAGCGCGAGCTGGGTGAGCCCGCGGTCGCGCTGGCGCTGTGCGACGAGGTCGCGGCGATCGAGCCCGAGCGCGCGGAGCTGGTCGAGCTCGGGCTCGCGGCCGCGCGCGCGGCCGGTCGCGCCGATGCGCTGCACCGCTGGCTGGTGCGCGGCGCGGAGCTCGAGGCCGACCCGGTGCGGCAGGCCGCGCTGTGGGGCGAGGCCGCCGGCGTGGCCGAGCAGCAGCTGCACGATCCGGCGCTGGCGCTCACGGCGTTGCAGCACCAGATCGACGCCGACGAGAACGACGGGCGCGCATGGAACCGCCTGCTCACGCTGCTCGCGACGCTCGACGACGCCAAGGCGCTGGTCGACGCGCTCGGTCGCCGCATCATGCTCGCGTCCGATCCCGAGGAGCGCCGCGCGCTGCGGCGGCGACTGGCGCGGGTCCACCTCGATCGCCTCGACGCCACCGACGACGCGGTCGCCGTGCTCGAGGAGGCCATCGCGGATCAACCCGACGACCGCGAGGCCATCGACGAGCTCGACGCGTTGCTGACGCGGCTGGGCCGCTGGACCGACGTGCGCGACAACCTCGAGCGCAAGCTCGTGGCCGCCAGCGGAGGCGAGCGCGTCGCGGTGCTCGAACAGCTCGCGCGCCTGGCCGAGGACCGCCTGGGCGATCCCATCGACGCGATCGAACGGCTGCAGCAGCTGCTCACCGAGGAGCCCGGTCACGCCGCGGCCCAGGCCGCGCTCGAGCGCCTGCTGATCAAGGAGGAGCGCTTCGCCGAGCTGGCGCAGCTGCTCGAGGACCGCATGGAGACCGCCCGCGCCGCGGGCGACGTCGATGCCTACCGCGGCACCGCGTCGGCGCTGGCGGAGCTGCTCGCGGAGAAGCTCGGCGATCCCGAGCGCGCGCAGGAGATCCTCGCGAACCTGCTCGAGCTCGATCCGACCTACGTGCCCGGCATCCTCGCGCTCGCGGCGGTGTACGAGGCGCGGGGGGACGAGGGCGCCATGCGCATCACGCTGCAGCGCGCGGTCGATCAGCAGCCGCGCGGCGCCGCCGGGGCCCAGCTGCACCTGCGACTGGCGCGGCTGGCCGGCGAGGGCGAGGGCCGCCGCGAGCACCTGCGGCTGGCGCTCGAGCTCGATCCCGACAACCGCGGCGTCGCCGACGAGCTGCTGGCGCTGGCGCGCCGCGAGCAGCGTTGGGACGAGGTCTCCGAGCTGCTCGCGCGGCTCGAGCAGGCCGAGCACGACGACGGCCGCCGCCGCGCGCTCGCGCTCGAGCGCATCGACCTGCTGCTCGACAAGCTCGATCTGCCCGAGGCCGCGCTCAAGGGCCTCGCGCCGATCTACCAGCAGGTCCAAGACGACCCCGAGATCAACCGCCGCATCGCCGCGGCGCTGTTCTCGGCCAAGCGCTTCGACGAGGCCGAGGGCATGTACAACTGGCTGGTCGAGGTCGGTCGCCGGGGCAAGCGCACCAAGGCCATCGCGCAGCACCTGACGCGGCTGGCGCAGATCTCGTTGCGCCGCGAGAACCGCGAGCGCGCGCGCGAGCTGCTGCTCGAGGCCTACCGCGTCGACACCACCAACGTCGAGACGCTGATGACCCTGGGCGCGCTGCACGAGAGCAGCCAGGAGTGGAAGGACGCGCTCAAGATCTGGCGCACGATGCTGCTGCAGAACGCCGACCAGTCGGGCCTGCTGCGCCGCGGCGACATCTACATCGGGCTCGCGCGCGCGCACGTGAACCTGCAGGAGAAGCCCAAGGCCAAGGCCATGCTGCGCCGCGGCCTCGAGGAGGACGTCGGTCATCCCGAGCTCGGCCGCGAGCTGGCCGCGCTCGAGGACTGAGAGCCTGTCAGCGGATGCTGACGGGCTCTCGTCGCGAAGCGAC
>JAIBBS010000191.1 GCA_019694555.1 Nannocystaceae bacterium | reverse complement strand
CAGCTCGGACTCCAGCCCGAGGTAGCCGTGCCGCGTCTGCGACTCGCAGGGATCGTCCTCGCGCGCGCGACTGGCCTGGCCCAGCCACGACAGCGCGTGCCGAGGCGAGCGTCGCAGCAGGCGATCGAGGCGGCGCGCGCCGGCAGGCGGCGAGGCCGAGCAGCCGTCGCCGCGGTGCTCGACCACCAGCACCGGCACCGCGATGTCGGCGAGCGCGACGCCGTCGAGGGTCTCGTGCTTGCCCTCGGTGACCGGCGAGCACAGCACCACGCCGTCGGGGCCACCGCGTGCGGGCGGACCCAGGCGCGCCGCCGCGTTGGCGGCGGAGATCGTGCCGCGGCTGGTGCCGACCAGCCACAGCGGCACCGGGTCGCGTGCGCGCAGCTCGGCGATCACGTCGCGCAGGTCGTCGGCGTGATCGCTCGAGCGACGGAAGCCCTCGAGCCCGTCGGCGTGATCGCTGGGCACGTCGACGTAGGCGAGCTGGAAGCCGGCGTCGAGCCAGGCCTGGCGCGTGCGCGCGAGCACGCCGTCTTGCGCGTGCGCAGCCAGGCCGTGGCGGCCGACGCCGAGCTTGCCGCTGCCGCCGGCGAGCATGACCAGCGTGCGCGTCGGGGCGCGATCGGGGCGCTCGATCCACACGCGCAGCGACACGTCGGGTCGCGGCGCGCGGGTGAGCATCTCGGTGCTCGCGCGCGGCTCGGGCGGTGGCTCTGGCTTCGGTGCTGGCTTCGGCTGCGGCTTCGGTTCCGGCTGCGGCTGCGGCTTCGGCTTCGGTTCCGGCTGCGGCTCCGCGGGCGTCGCGGGGGCGTGCGTCGGCGTCGCGGGTTGCTCCGACGGCGCCGCGGGCCCGCGATCGCACGCGCCCAGCAGCGCCACCATCCACAGCGCGCGGCGGATCACGCGGACCTCCGCGGCCGTGTGCCCGGCTCGGGGCCGGTGGCGTAGGCCGCCAACGTGACGGCGAGGTGGTCGAAGACCAGGCGCACCCGCGTGGAGGATCGCAGATCTTCGTGCATCGCGAGCCACACCGGCAGCGGGAACGTCAGCTGCGGCAGCACGCGCACCAGCGTGGGATCGCGCGCGGCCAGCGGCCGCTGCATCACGCCGATGCCCAGGCCCGCACGCACGCACGCCAGCTGCGCCGCGTCGGCGTCGGTGCGCACCGCGAAATCGGCCGGTCGCAGCGCGACGCCCATCGCCGCCAGGCCCTGCAGCAGCGCGCGGTCGCGGTCGGGTCCCACCAGCGCGTGCTCGCGCAGCTGCTCGAGCTGCACCGGCGCCGGCCGCCGCGCGAGGTAGTGGACGCTGGCGAACAGCCCGATCTCGATCGTGCCGATGCGTCGCGCCAGCAGGCCCGCCTGCGTCGGACGGACCATGCGCACCGCGAGGTCGGCGTCGCGTCGCAGCAGATCCTCGTTGCGGTTGGACAGCGACAGCTCGAGCTGCAGCCGCGGATGCGCCGTGACCAGCGACGCGAGCATCGGTGGCAGCACCTCGGCGCCCACGACCTCGCCGCCGGCGATGCGCACCGTGCCGGCGGCCGCGTCCGCTTCGCCCGAGGCGGCGCGCACGGCCGCGCGCGCCGCCGCAGCGATGGCGTCCGCATGCGGCAGCATCGCGCGCGCGGCCGCGGTCGGCACCAGCCCGGCGCGACTGCGGACGAACAGCGCGCGGCCCAGCTGGGCCTCGAGCGCGGCGACGTGGCGGCGCACCGTCGGCTGCGCCAGCGCGAGCCGGCGCGCCGCCGCCGAGAGGCTGCCGCTGTGCATCACGGCGTAGAACGACGACAGCAGCGTCCAGCCAGGCTCGGGTGGCGGCGCGGCGGGCCGGCGTGCTGCCGCGCGGCCGCGGCGGGGCCGGTTGGTCGATTTCATACCAACAGGGTGCACACTTCGTACAATGGTGTCCAACGAGGACCGCGGCCATGCTGGGGTCGTGATCGCCTCTGCACTGCCCCGCGCCACCGCGCTGCCCACCACCACCACCACCACCGACGCCGCCGTCCGCGGCGGGCCGCGGCTGCTGCTGCGGCTCGAGGCCGCCGCGGCGCTCGCGGCCACGCTCGCGGCCTATGCCGCCCACGGTGGCGGCTGGGGCCTGTTCGCGGCGCTGCTGCTGGTCCCCGATCTGTCGCTGCTGGCGTACCTGGGCTCGCCGCGGCTGGGCGCGTGGGTCTACAACGCCGCGCACAGCCACCTGGGCCCGGCGTTGCTCGCGGCCGTGGGCCTCGCGACCGGGCGACCGCTGGCGCTCTTGCTCGCGCTGGTGTGGTTCGCCCACGTCGCGCTCGACCGCATGCTCGGATACGGACTCAAGTACGGCACCGGCTTCGGCCACACGCACCTGGGCACGCTCGGTCACCGCGCGCAACCGGACGTGCTAGCGTCCCGCCGATGACGCCCGAGCGCCGCGCGCCGCTGGTCCTTTTGCCGCCGTTGCTGCTCGCGGTCGCGTGTCAGCCCCCGGCGCCGACGCCCGAGGGCGACAGCAGTGGCGGGGCCGAAAGTGGCGGCGACGACGGCGGCGACGTGCGCAGCTGCGGCGACGATCCGCTGCCGCCGGTCGCGGGCGACACCTGCGAGGTCACGCCCGGCAACGGTGGCGGCGTGCGGTTGCGCGGCACCGTGCTCGACGCGACCGGCATCCTGCGCGCGGGCGAGGTGGTGTTCGACGACACCGGCCACATCACCTGCGTCGACTGCGATTGCAGCCAGGCCCCCGGCGCAGCCGATGCCACGGTGGTGTCGTGCGGCCAGGCCGTGATCTCGCCGGCGCTGATCAATCCCCACGATCACATCACCTACGCCAACAACGCGCCGATCGGGCAGGGGCCCGATCGCTACGACCACCGCCACCAGTGGCGCAAGGGTCAAGACGGCCACGTCGAGCTCGACGTCAACAACAACGCCAGCCGCGACGAGGTGCTCGCGGCCGAGCTGCGCTTCGTGATGGGCGGCGCGACCGCGGCCGCGAGCGCCGGCGGCGAGACCGGGCTTTTGCGCAACCTCGACACCGGCGGCAAGCTGCAGGGGCTGCCGGCGGCGGTCGCCGACTCCGACACCTTCCCGCTCGACGATTCCAGCGGCGAGCAGCGCACCGAGGGCTGCGACTACGGCAGCTCGCCCACGACCGCGGCGTCGATCCAGGGCCACGCGTACCTGCCCCACGTCGCCGAGGGCATCAACGCCGCCGCGCACAACGAGTTCGTCTGCGTCAGCGACACCGGACCGCAGGATCTCATCGGCCCGCGCACGGCGCTGGTCCACGGCATCGCGCTCGAGCCCGCCGACGTCGCGACGATGCAGGCGGCCTCGGCGATGCTGGTGTGGTCGCCGCGCTCGAACGTGGTGCTGTACGGCAACACCGCGCCGGTCACGATGATGGACGCGATGGGCCTGCCGATCGCGCTGGGCACCGACTGGGTCGCGTCGGGCTCGATGAACCTGCTGCGCGAGCTGGCCTGCGCGGACGCGCTCGATCGCGACGCGTTCGGCGATCACTTCAGCGACCGCGCGCTGTGGCAGATGGTCACCGCCAACGCCGCGCGCGCGACCGGGACCTCGGCGGTGCTGGGCACGCTCGCGCCGGGCTACTTCGCCGACATCGCGGTGTTCCGCAGCCGCGACGGCGCGACCGACCACCGCGCGGTGATCGACGCCGGCAGCGACGACGTGCTGCTGGTGCTGCGCGCGGGCGAGCCGCTGTACGGTGACGCCGCGGTGCTCGCGGGGCTCGGCGCGCAGGACTGCGAGACGCTGGATGTCTGCGGCACCGACAAGCGTGCCTGCGTCGCGCGCGACACCGGCGGCTCGTCCACGCTCGCGGGCGTGCGCGCGGCCATCGAGGCCTACTATCCGCTGTTCTTCTGCGGCGATCCCGACGACGAGCCCAGCTGCATGCCGTACCGCCCCGGCGCGTACGCCGGCGCCAAGGCCGACGATGCCGACGGCGACGGCCTCGACGACGCGACCGACGACTGTCCCACGGTGTTCAACCCGATCCGCGGCTTCGAGGTCGGGCAGGGCGACGCCGACGGCGACGGGGCCGGCGACGCGTGCGATCGCTGTCCACTCGACGCCGACGACGCGTGCCCCTGACCGCGCTCAGGCGCCGCGGGCCCACGTGAAGGTCCAGCGGCACACCGCGTCGCCGCTGGCGCGACACAGCTCGTGGCACTGCGGCGCTTCCTCGCCGGAGAGCTCGACCGCACGCACCATCCACCCGGTCATGCCCAGGCAGTGGGCGCGGTTGGGCTGCGGGTGGTCGTGCAGCTCGAGCACGACGCGGCGACCGACGTCGCGCTCGACCACCTCGAGGCGCCCCTCGTCGTACTGCGAGCCCCAGGCCTTGGCCGCGCGGTCGAGCAGCCAGCCGATGTTGCCGAACTTGAACAGCAGCCGCAGCGCACCCGTGAGGTTCTTGTCGCAGTTGAAGCGACCCATCTCGTAGGCCAGCGCGAGGTCGCCGGTGCCGAGCACGCGGTCGATGGTCTCGGTCAGGATCACCAGGTACTCGTAGGGATACCAACGGGTCTCGAGGAAGCCGGCCTCCTCGGCCGCGCGCACGTCGGGCGGCAGCGCCGCCAGCACGCGCGCGTGCGCGTCACCGCCCGCGTGCAGCAGGTACACGTGGCGCGAACGCAACACCAGGCCCGAGACGCGCATGCTCGACGATGCCAGCGTAGCGCACCGATCCTGCGCCGCCCAGGCGCGGCGCGATCGATCGCGGCACCGCCTGCAGTACCATGGTGCGGTGCAGCGCTCGAGATGGCTCGCGCTCCTGGTGCTCGGCCCGCTCGGCTGCGGTGACGACGGTCCCGCGGGCGGTGGCAGCGACAGCGGCTCCACCAGCGGCACCACGACCGCGACCACCAGCGCCACCGGGGCCACCGGCGCCGACGGCAGGGGCAGCAGCGGCAGCAGCGGCGGCGGTGGCAGCAGCAGCAGCGGCGCCGACGGCAGCAGCAGCGGCGGCGAGGCCCCGCCGGTCACGCTGTCCGAGATCGACTGCCACGGCCGCGACGCGATCGAGCTGGCCGCGCCGGCGGGCACCGAGCTCGGCGGCATCCAGATCGTGATCGACGGCGTGGTCGACTACACCATCCCCGACGGCACGGTCTCCGACGGGCTCTACGTGGTGCGCGAGGCCACCATGACCGAGCCGGGCCTGTCGGCCAACCTCGCGTGCACCGAGGTCGAGGTCGCGCTGGTGCTGGGCGCTGCGACGCTCGACGCGACGCAGCTGCCGGCGTTTCCCGGATCGTTCAAGGGCACCACCTGGTGCAGCGGCGTGTCGCCCGATCCCTTCGCGCTGTGTGCTCCGACGCTGACCCAGCCCAACCAACCCTACGTCGATCCCGGCGGCGTGCTGTTCGATCCGCTGGCGCCGGTCGAGATCGATCTGACGCTCGATCAGGCCGGCATCGACGCGCTGTGGGCCGACCCCAAGAGCTACGTCGCGGGCACGTTCTCGCTGACCAAGGACGGCGTCACGACGCCGCCCATCGACGTCGGCATCGCGCTCAAGGGCAGCTACATCGGCAGCTTCGCCGACCTCGACGGCAAGGCCGCGTTCAAGATCCGCTTCGACTTCGTCGATCCCGCCGGCGACTTCCTCGGCCTGGCCGGGCTCAAGCTCAACAACATGCGCGAGGACGCGTCGCAGCTGCACGAGGCCCTGGGCTACGGGCTGTTCGCGGCCACCGGCGTGCCCGCGCCGCGGGCCGGCTACGCCGAGGTCCGCCTCAACGGCGACAGCTACGGCCTGCACGCGGCGATCGAGCGCGTCGACGACGTGTGGTGCTCGCGCATCTACCCGACCACGCTGCACGTCTACGAGGGCACCTTCGGGCTCGACGTGAACCCCGGCCGCGAGGACGAGTTCGAGGTCGACGAGGGCGACCCGCTCGATCGCAGCGACTTGACCGCGCTGATGGCCATCACCACGCTGCCGGACGGCCAGTTCGGCGACGCGCTCGAGGCCGCGGTGCACCTGCCGGCGATGCTGCCGATGTGGGCCAGCAGCCAGTGGCTCGGCCACTGGGACGGCTACGCCGCGGGGCAGAACAACTACGAGCTGCACAGCAACGACATGGGCGTGTTCGACCTGGTGCCCTCGGGTCTCGATCAGACCTCGGAGTACCTCATCGACCTGCGCACGGGCCAGTCGCCGTACCAGGGCCAGGGCGTGCTGTTCTCGCGCTGCCTCGACGACGCGCAGTGCTCGGACGCCTACGACGCCGCGGTGGTGCAGACCGGCGACGCCATCGCGCAGTGGGACGTGCAGGCGCGCATCGACGCCATCGTCGATGCGATCGAGCCGTGGGTGCAGGCCGATCCGCGGCGCGGCACCTCGGTCGCGACCGTCCACGGCGCGCAGGACGACGCGCGCCAATTCTGGGACGCGCGCGCCGCCTTGATGCAGTGAGCCCCCGCGTCAGCGGGTGAGCTTGCGGTACTTGATGCGCGTGGGCACCAGCGCATCCTCGCCCAGCCGCGCCTTGCGGTCGGCCTCGTAGTCCGCGAAGTTGCCCTCGAACCACGTCACCTGGCTGTCGCCCTCGAACGCCAGGATGTGGGTTGCGATGCGATCGAGGAACCAGCGATCGTGGCTGATGACCACGGCGCAGCCGGGGAACGAGCTCAGCGCTTCCTCGAGGTGACGCAGGGTGTCGACGTCGAGGTCGTTGGTGGGCTCGTCGAGCAGCAGCAGGTTGCCGCCCTTCTTGATGAGCTTGGCCAGGTGCACGCGGTTGCGTTCGCCGCCGGAGAGCTCGCCGACGCGCTTCTGTTGATCCGCGCCGGTGAAGTTGAACTTGCCGACGTAGGCGCGCGCGTTGACCTCGACGCCGGCCATCGGGAAGCTGTCCTGACCCTCCGAGATCTCCTCGTAGATGGTCTTCTTGGGGTCGAGCGCGTCGCGGCTCTGGTCGACGTAGGCGATGTCGACGGTGTCACCGACGACGATGGTGCCGGCGTCGGGCGTCTCCTGACCCACGAGCATGCGGAACAGCGTCGACTTGCCGGCGCCGTTGGGGCCGATCACGCCGACGATGCCGCCCGGCGGCAGCGTGAACGCGAGGTTGTCGAACAGCAGGTTGTCGCCGTAGGCCTTGCGCACGCCCTTGACCTCGACGACCTTGTTGCCCAGCCGGCGCGAGAAAGGGATCTTGATGTCGGTGGTGTCGACCTTGCGCTCCTGCTCCTGCGCCAGCAGCTGGTCGTAGGCCGCGATGCGGGCCTTGGACTTCGCCTGCCGCGCGCGCGGGCTCATGTTGATCCACTCGAGCTCGCGCGCCAGCGTGCGCTGCCGCGCCGCCGAGGCCTTCTCCTCCTGCTCCAGCCGCTTCTGCTTCTGGTCGAGCCACGAGGAGTAGTTGCCCTTCCACGGGATGCCCTTGCCGCGATCGAGCTCGAGGATCCACTCCGCGACGTTGTCGAGGAAGTAGCGGTCGTGGGTGATCGCGACGATGGTGCCGGGGTACTCGTGCAGGTGGCGCTCGAGCCAGGCCACGCTCTCGGCGTCGAGGTGGTTGGTGGGCTCGTCGAGCAGCAGCATGTCCGGCTTCGCCAGCAGCAGCCGGCACAGCGCCACGCGCCGGCGCTCACCGCCCGACAGCTTGGTCACGTCCGCGTCGCCCGGCGGGGTCCGCAGCGCGTCCATGGCGATCTCGATGGTGCGGTCGAGCTCCCAGCCGTTGCCGGCGTCGATCTTGTCCTGCAGCTTGGCCTGCTCGTCGAGCAGCTTGTTCATCTGATCGTCCGACATCGACTCGCCCAGCTTCATGCTGACCTCCTCGAAGCGGGCCAGGGTCGCGACCATGTCCGCGACCGCCTCCATGATGTTGGCCTTGACGTCCTTGCTCGCGTCGAGCTGCGGCTCCTGCTGCAGGTAGCCCACGCGCGCGCCCTCGGCGGCCCAGGCCTCACCGCGGAACTCCTTGTCGACGCCGGCCATGATGCGCATCAGCGTCGACTTGCCGGCGCCGTTGCCACCGAGCACGCCGATCTTCGCGCCCGGGAAGAACTGCAGGTAGATGCCTTTGAGGACCTCCTTGCCGCCGGGGTAGGCCTTGCCGAGATCCTTCATCGTGTAGATGTACTGGTACGACGCCATGACGCTCTCGCGCCGCGACGCCCTGGGCGCGCGCGGCGGGTGCCGCAGCATAGCAAAGCCGCGGCGGCGCGCCGGCTCAGCGGCGACGCGTGCGGACCGCGGGCGGCAACAGCACGAGCGCGAGCCACCACGGTGTCGCGCCGGGCGAGTCGCTCGCGCAGCCACAGCCGGCCTCGCCCGAGGGCGTGGCCGCGGCCGAGGTGCCGCTGTCGTCGCCGTGCGGCAGGGTCGTCGACGGCATGCCGCCATCGTCGGTGGTCGAGGGCGCGACCGAGGTGACGACGACGTCGAGGTTGCGTGCCGCGGTGCCGCTGGCGTAGGTCGCCAGCGCGCGCAGGCCGTGGCTGCCCTCGTTGGCGGTGACCGTCCAGGTGCACAGCGCCTCGGTGCAGACCTCGCCCCACACGACCGTGTCGAGGAAAAGCTGCACGTACATCACGTCCTCGGCCGCGCAGCCGCAGTCGTCGCAGGGACAGCGCGGCACGGCCTCGACCACGACCTGGAACGGCGCGTCGACGCCGGCCTCGTCGGGCGGCGTGGCGAAGCTGATCGACTCGTCCTCGGTCGGGCACGCGCCGCAGCCATCGTCGGCGCTGCCGACCGAGCCGGTCTCACCGCTGCCGCTCGCGCTGCTGCCGGTGCTGCCGCTGCCGCTGCTCGAACCGCCGCCGCTGCTGCTGCTGCCCGATGCGCCGCCGCTGCTGCCGGTGCCGGTGCCGTCGGTGCTGGTGCCGTCGGTGCCGGTGCCGGTGCTGCCGTCGGTCGTGCCGCTGCTGCCCGAGCCGCCCGAGACGTGCCCACCGGTGCTGAACTCGCCGCCTGCGATCGCGACCGCCGGCAACGACCACAGCGAGAGCACCAACGACGCGATCCGGTCCCGACGCGGCATGAGGATCACTGCGAACGATCGTAGAGGATCGCGCTGGGCCGAGGCGACGAATCGACGAAAGCGCGGGCCCGTGCGCGGACGCGGGCGCGATGGCCCCCGAACCGCACTTTGCCGCAGCCGCGGAACTGGGGGCGCCTTCACGAAACCGCGGTGCGTTTGTGCTGCGGATCGCAAACGCCGGACGCCGCGTGCTCCCGCGCTGCGCGAGGCCGCGAGGTCAGTCGTCGCCGGCCACGCGGCAGCCGCGGGCGAGCGCCTGCTCGTAGCTGGTGCGCTCGGCGGTGCCGTCGGCGAGGTCCGCCACCGGCGTGCGGCTGTAGCAGGGGGTCTGGTCGGCGCCCGAGTAGTCGACCCACAACGTCGCGCGGTCGCGAACGTCGAGGTGCACGAAGGTGCCGTTGGGGTAGTAGCCGACGCCGACCTCGGCGAACGATCGCCGCAGCACGTCGAACACGCGACGGTTGGGCACGCCGTGCACGCGCAGGTCGGCCGCGCGCCCGCGGGTGTGGTTGCTGCGCGCGGTGTGACGACTGACGTGGCGATAGCCCGACACGACCTCGATCGTCGCGCCCCAGTGGGCGGTCATCGCGACCAGCAGCGTCGCGAGTCGCCAGTGCGTGGGGTGATCGACGCCGCTGCGCGGGTCGGTCATCAGCGCGCGCAGCTGTGCGAGCGCGTCGTGGCGCATGCGCCCGTGCTCGTCGAACACGACCACGGTGTGGAGCTTGCCGCGCCGCAGGATCGACAGCGGCGGCGCGGTGCGGGGATCGACCGCGGCGATGCGCTCGAGCCCGGCCTCGCCGCGGGGCTCGGTCGATGTGGCGGGATCGCCCTCGGTGGCGAGGGCAGCGAGCAGCGGCGCCAGAGATCCGATCCACGGCATGCGCGAGCCCGACAAAAGCAACCGCGATGCCAGCGCGCGAATGTGCCCGGGTTGCGGCCCAGCCGCGGACATCCGATCGCGATGCACCGTGGCGCACGGGCATTACAGCGCCGCGCACCCGCCCACGCCTGCTACCGTGGAGCACGATGGTTGCGTTGCGGCCCCGCGGGGGATGGTCGAGACGCCGGCTGCTGTCGGCGGCGGGACTGGGGATGATGGGCGGCGCGCTGGCGCCGTTCCTGCCGCGATCGATCGCCGAGGCCGCGACGCAGCCCAAGCGACTGATCCTCGTCACCAACGGTCAAGGCACCGACATGACGCGGTGGCGGCCGACCGGCAGCGAGACCGACTTCACGCTCAGCTACGCGCTCGCGCCGCTCGAGGCCTACCGCGACCGCATGCTCGTGCTCGACGGCATCGACAACGAGGCCGCGATCCGCGGGCCCGGCACCGGACACTTCGGCCAGGGCACGATGTGGACCGGCGTGGTCGTGCCGCCGGGCACGGTGCGACCCGAGGAGATGCTGGGCTGGCCGACCGCGCCGTCGATCGACGCCATCATCGCGCAGCGCATCGGCGAACAGACCAAGTTCCCGGCCTACTACTGGGGCGTGTGGCCGATCGCGACCGACGGCGACAACCAAGGCCCCAACGGCATCTGCCACTACCGCGGCTCCGAGGATCCGATCAATCCCCAGCTCAACCCCGCGACCGCGTTCGACACGCTGTTCGAGGGCGTCATGGGCACCGACCCCGCGGTCGCGGCCCGCATCCGCGCCGAGCGACGCAGCGTGATCGATCTGGTCGGCGGCGAGCTCGAGCGCGTGCGCACCGAGATGCCCGCGGTCGACCGCGATCGCTTCGACGCCCACCTCGACAGCCTGCGCGAGCTGGAGAAGCGCATCAGCCAGGTCTCGGCGGTGTGCGAGGTGCCGACGCGGCCCGACGACTTCACGCAGGACCAGGTCCGCAACTACGACCTCGTGCACGTGTTCACGCGGCTGCAGTTCGAGCTCATGCGCCATGCGCTGCTGTGCGACCTGACGCGCGTGGCGTGCTTCGACTGGCCGCACTCCGAGGGCTACGGCAACTACATGCCCGAGGAGGGCTACCGTGCGTTCGGCTCGATCCACACCGTCGCGCACACGATGAGCTACGACACCCCGGAGCTGATGCCGACCGACGAGGAGCGGGCCATCGCGCGCGAGGACATGGCCAACCTGCAGCAGTGGCGCTCGGCCATGCTCGCGACCGAGCTGCTCGACAAGCTGCCGGCCGACGTGCTCGACAACACCCTGCTGGTGTGGGCCTCGGAGATGAGCGAGGGCGGCACCCACTCCAACCGCAACGTGCCCATCGTCATGATCCAGGGCCAGGGCTTCGGCGCGTTCACGGCCGGTCGCTACCTGCGCTGGGGCAGCTACGATCCCATCACGAACTACTCGGAGTACACCGGCGGCCAGCCCATGAACAAGCTGCTGGTCTCGATCTGCCACGCCATGGGCCTGGACGACGTCGACGTCGTCGGCGACGCGACCATCTCGACCGGTCCGCTGGAGGAGCTCGCATGAGGCGTCGCAACGGCATCGCCGCGATCGCCTGCGGCGTGTGGATGGGCAGCGCGATCGGTTGCTACACCGGCCTCGACGGGCGCGGTGGCGGTGCCGACGGTGCGTCCGAGGGCGGCACGACCGCGGCGGGCGAGGGCGGCAGCAGCAGCGGCGGCGCCGAGGGCGAGGTCGCGGTGTCGCCCTCGGAGCTGTCGCGGCTGACGCGCTCGGAGTACCAGCGCACCGTGACCGCGATCTTCGGCGAGGCCATCGCCGCGGACGTCGACTTCGGCCAGCTGCCGGCCGACGGCAAGGTCGGTCGCTTCACCAGCAACGCCGAGCTCGACGTCAACATCGACAGCCTCGACGCGTACCGCATCGTCGCCGAGGACGTCGGCGAGGCCGCCGGCGCGCAGGCGGCTGCGCTGTTGGGCTGCGACGAGGACGCCGCGTGCGTCGAGGGCTTCGTGCGCACGATGGGCCGCCGCATCTATCGCCGCACCCTCGCCGACGCCGAGGTCGCGCGCATCGTCGCGTTCTGGGAGCAGTACCGCACGCAGGGCACCGTCGGCGACGCGATGCGCATGGTCGTGACCGCGCTGTTGCAGACGCCGGACTTCCTCTACCGCCTCGAGCGCGGTGCCGACGGCGACGAGGCCGAGGTGCGGCGGCTCGCCGGCTTCGAGCTGGCGTCGCGGCTGTCGTTCTTCCTGTGGGGCCAGGGCCCCGACGACGCGCTGCTCGACGAGGCCGAGGCCGGCACGCTCGACGACGCCGAGGGCCTGCGCGCCGCGGTCGATCGGCTGCTCGACGACCCGCGCGCCGACGAGACCCTGGTGGGCTTCCACCTCACGTGGCTGGGCATCGACGCGCTGCAGACCCAGCTGGTCGACGCCGAGCGCTTCCCGCAGTACGAGCTGTTGCGCGACGACATGGTCGACGAGACCCGACGCTTCGTGCTGCATGTGCTGCGCGAGGACGACGGCCAGCTCGCGACCCTGCTCACGGCCGACTACTCCTTCGCCTCGCCCGAGCTGGCGGCGTTCTACGGCGACGGCGTCTCGTCCACCGGCGCCGACGGGCGCATCGAGCTCGACCCCACCCTGCGCCGCGGGCTGCTGACCCAGGCCAGCTACCTCACGAGCCACGCGCGCACGCCCGAGCGCGCGCCCATCTACCGCGGCAAGAGCCTGCTGGTGGACGTCTTCTGCAAGCAGCTCACGCCGCCGCCGGGCGTGAACACCACCATCGATTTCGACTCCAGCGCCTCGGCGCGGCAGCAGATCGAGGACGCGACCTCGGGGGGCGCGTGCGCGGGCTGCCACCGCATGATCAACCCGCTGGGCTTCTTGTTCGAGCACTACGACGGCATCGGGCAGTTTCGCACCGAGGACGGCAGCTGGCCGGTGGTGACGGAGGCCGAGATCGTCGGCACCGATCTCGACGGCAGCTACGCCGACGCGCCCGCCTTCATCGAGCGCCTGCCCGACAGCGCCGAGGTCGCGGCGTGCGTGTCGCGGCAGTGGCTGCGCTTCGCGCTGTCGCGGCCCGAGGGCGAACAGGACGAGGGCTCGATCGCGGCGGCGGCGTCGCAGGCGGGCGGGGACGTGTTCGAGCTGGTCCGCGCGCTCGCGCAGACCGACGCGTTCACGCACCGGCGCCTGCCGGCGCCGTAGCAGTCCGCTTTCGATTCCGCTTGCGCCGCGGCGCCGCTGGGGGGTACCTAGCGGTCGAAGTGGACACGCCTTCCGTCAACGCGTATGCGATGGAGAACTCGCTCAAGCGCTACGGCGTCGATCGCTGGGGCGGTGAGACAGTCGGGGTCAACGACGCGGGCCACCTGCAGTTCCGCGCGCCCAAGCAGCCCGCGGTGGATCTGCACGAGCTCGCGCTGTTCCTCGAGAAGCGCGGCATCCGCACGCCGTTCGTCGTGCGCTTCCCCAGCATGATCCACGGCCAGATGGAGCGGCTCAAGCGCGCGTTCGATGCCGCGATCAAGGAGAACGCGTTCGTCGGCGACTACGCCGGCGTGTTCCCGATCAAGGTCAACCAGCGCCGCGCGGTCATCGAGGCCGTGACCTCGGCGCCGCGCGAGCTCGGCTACGGCCTCGAGGCCGGCAGCAAGCCCGAGCTGCTGCTGGCGATGTCGCGTGAACCCCATCCGACCGCGCCGATGCTCATCAACGGCTTCAAGGATCGCGAGTTCATGCGCATGGCCTACCATGCCGCGGAGCTCGGCCATCACGTCATCGTGATCATCGAGTCGATCCGCGAGGTCGTGCGCTTCCTCGAGGTCGGTCGCGAGCACGCGTGGCACAAGACCCCGGATCTGGGCCTGCGCGCGAAGCTCTACACCAAGGGCAGCGGCCGGTGGCAGGGCTCGGGCGGCGAGACCTCGAAGTTCGGCCTCACCACCAACGAGATCCTCGAGGTCGTGCGACGGCTGCGCGAGGGCGACCGGCTCGAGCGCCTGGTGCTGCTGCACTTCCACATCGGTTCGCAGATCACCCGCATCAAGCGCATCAAGCAGGCCGTGCGCGAGGGCGCGCGGCTGTACTCGGCGCTGCAGGCCTACGCGCCGCAGCTGCGCTACCTCGACCTCGGTGGCGGTCTGGGCGTCGACTACGACGGCAGCCGCACCTCGTATCCCTCTTCGGCCAACTACACCATCGAGGAGTACGCCAGCCAGGTCGTGTACGAGATCGCCAGCGTGATCGAGGAGACCGAGGCGCGGCCGCCCATCATCGTCACCGAGAGCGGCCGCGCGCTGGTGGCCAACCACGCGGTGTGCATCACCGATCTGCGCGAGGTCCAGGGCGAGCTGCTGCCGATCCCGGACAAGCACGAGGACGAGCACCGCCTCATCGAGGCGCTGCGCGAGACGCTCGAGCACATCAACGCAAAGAACTACGAGGAGTACTTCCACGACGCCATCGACTTCCGCGACGAGGCGCTCGAGCTGTTCTCCACCGGCTACCTGACCATCGAGGATCGTGCCAGCGCCGAGGGCCTGTTCCAGCGCGTGCGCATCAAGACCACCAAGATCCTCGAGCAGCTGTCGCGTCCCTCGGAGGAAATCACCGAGTACGTCTCGACCGCGCACCACAAGTACCTGGCGAACTTCTCCATCTTCCAGTCGCTGCCCGACACGTGGAGCATCGATCACGTGTTCCCGGCCGCGCCGCTGTCGCGCCACGGCGAGCGGCCGACGCTGATGACGCAGATCGTCGACATCACCTGTGACAGCGACGGCTGCGTCAACACCTTCGCGCACCCCGAGGAGAACCTGCGCTTTTTGCCGCTGCACGAGCAGCTCGACAAGTCGGAGCGCTACTTCCTGGGCTTCTTCATGACCGGCGCGTACCAGGACAGCCTGGCCAACGACCACAACTTGTTCTCGCGCACGCACGAGATCGTGGTCCGCGGCGCCGATGCCCCGCCGGCACTGCCGGGGGTCGAGCGCATCGGTTTCGGCGAGGTCTCGCTCGACCTCAAGATCGGCGCCACCAACGAGGACACGCTCGCGGCCATGGGCTTCGACGTCGAGTCGATGCTGCACGAGGTCCGCAACCGCCATCGCGTGGCCGAGACCACGCTGGGCGAGTCGTGGGCGCTGGGGCTGCTGCAGAGCTACCCCTACCTGACGCGCGAGTAGTCGCGACGCTCGGCCTCGTCGATTCGGGCCAGCAGCGCGGCGTCGCCGTCGCGCACCGCGATGGCGCGCGCGAGCATCAACGAGGTTGCGCGTGCGGCGACGTCGTCGGCGTCGCGGATCGTGGCCTCGGCCAGGGCCAGGTTCGCGCGCAGGCGTGACGTGGGTGGTGCCCCGGCGATCGCGGCCGCCATGCTGGCGAGCGCGGCCGCCCGCTCGCCGCACTCGGCCTGCGCGACCGCGAGCTCGCCGAGGTTGCCGAGGGTGACCGTCAGGCTGCGCTCGGGATCGCGGGCCATCGCGCGCTCGAGCACGGTGATGGCCTCGGGGCAGCGTCCGTCGGCGCGCAGCGCCGCGGCCTCGTTGCTGGCGATGGTCTGCGCGAGTCCGACGTTGTCGGGCGCGACGCGATCGAGCATCGCGGTGGCCTCGCGCGCGTCGGCCACCGCGCCGGCCGGGTCGCCCGCGGTCATGCGAACGTAGCCGCGCGAGGCCAGCAGCTGCACGGCCTCGAAG
>JAIBBS010000190.1 GCA_019694555.1 Nannocystaceae bacterium | reverse complement strand
AATCCGTGTGTCGCTGGTTCGATTCCGGCCCTGGGCACCGACCTCGGTGCGCCGCGGCGGCGGGACGTGGCTCAACCGTTGGGGTCGTAGCCGACGTCGCAGCCGTAGCGGACCGCGAGCTCGCCGGCGTCGTCGGCTTGCACCTCGGTACAGGCGTCGGCGCACAAGTGGATGATCGCGTCGCCGACCCAGAACGCGGCGGGCTCGCACGAGGCCTCCGACGGCACCTGATGGAACAGATGCGCCACACCGGCGCCGTCGGTCCACTGCACCTCGAGCGTCTCGGGATCGATGGTGTCGCCGGGCGGCGCGGGCGGGATCGCGAGGTCGCACGAGATCGGCACGACCTCGACCACGCCGGTCGCGACGGTCTCGAACAGCGCGTCGAACGAACCGTACTCGCACAGCGGATAGCGCAGGCCGCCGGTGAGGATGCTGACCTGCTGCATCGGTTGGCCCGGCTCCTTGCCCGAGAAGCCGACGCAATCGCTGTTCACGATCGGCGCGTCGGGCGGCCACGGCATCGTCGCGGGGTTGTTCTGCGCCAGGCCGGCGATGGTGTGGAAGACGTAGTTGCGCGCGTCGACGGTGCCGAAGTTCGCCGGATCGAGCGCGAGCAGGCCCTGGTCGAAGCTGTCGCCGCCCGCGGGTGAGTTCGACATCTCCTCCGCGTCGGTGATGCCGATGAAGATCTTGAGCGCGTCGGTGCGAACCCACTCGCCCCAGCCCATGGGCTGCTCGTCGTAGTGACCGGCCTGCACGGCGCTGGGCGGCATGGTGTAGGTCGACAGGATCGCCTGCAGGAACGAGCCCGAGCCCAGCCCGATCGAGTACTGGAACAGCCGCGGTCCCACCGGGGCGAGCGGACCGGGAGGGTTGCAGTCGTCGTTGCCCAACGGCGCGGCGATGCACAGCGACGCGCCGCCGCCGTAGTTCGCGATCGCGATCACGCGGTAGTCGAGCCCGCTGTCCGCCAGCATCTGCGCCAGCGAGTCGTTGATGTTGGCCTCGACTGCGCTGCTGACCGGATCCATCGACGAGCTGGTGTCGATCACGAGGATGACGTCGACGGGGCGGTACGACAGCGATGCGCCCAGCGTGGTCGCGGCGCACTCCTCGGGCGGCGGCAGCGGCAGATCGGTGGGCGCGCCGAGATCGAGCTTGTCGTCGGAGGGTGGCGGCGGCGGCTCGCCGCTCGACTCGTCGGGCACGAAGCCGGTGATGCCGTCGGAGTCGAGCTGCGGTGGTTGCGGCGCCGTCACGTCGCCGCAGGCGACCGCGGTCGCGAGGGCGCCGAGCGCGAGGCCCAGCGACGAGGGATGGGCCCGGCGGTGCCGGGCGAGCGTGGGATGCGTCATGCGCCCGGGCAATTGGCCCGGCCGCCGCGGCGGATCACGGGCGGCCGCAGATCGCCCGCTGCGGCCCGAGGACGGCGGAATCGGCCGCGCGGCCGTCGATCGTCGGCCCCCTGCGGCGCGGCTTTGGGTAGCGTGGTTGCGTGGACTCGACCGCGCAGGTCGGCTGGGTCGAGCGTCTGCTCGCGCAGCCGTCGGTGCCGACGGTGCCGGGCCAGGCCGCGCTGCTCGCCGAGGTCCGCGCGCGACTGTTCGGACACGCGGCGTCGCGCGTGCGCTTCGGTCGCTACGAAGCCATCGCGCCGCTGGGTGTGGGCGGCACCGGCCTGGTGTTGCGCGGACGCGATCCGGAGCTCGGCCGCGAGGTCGCGATCAAGCTCGTGCGCGGGCGCGGTGGCGGTGTCGCGTCACCGCAGACGCGGTTGCTGCGCGAGGCGCAGGCGCTCGCACGGCTCGCACACCCCAACGTCGTGGCGGTGTTCGACGTCGGTCGCTACGCCGGGCCGCTGCCGTGGCACGGCGGCGGGCGTGACCAGACCGAGGGCGTGTACCTGGTGATGGAGCTGGTCGAGGGCGAGGACCTGTCGCAGTGGCTCGCACGGCCGCGCGCGCTGGTCGACATCCTCGCGGTGTTCACGGCCGCAGGCCGCGGGCTCGCGGCGGCACACGCCCACGGCCTGTTGCACCGCGACTTCAAGCCCCACAACGTGCTCGTGGGTCGTGATGGTCGCGTGCGCGTGGCCGACTTCGGGCTCACGCAGGCGCGCGCAGGGGTGCCCGACACGCCCAGCGGCGGCGACGCGGCGACGCTCGACTCGGCCTCGCTCACCGACGACGGCGTGGTGCTGGGCACGCCGATGTACATGGCGCCGGAGCAGCACGCCGGCGAGGCGCTCGACGAGCGCGCCGATCAGTACGCGTTCTGCTTCGCGCTGCGCGAGGCCCTCTGGGGCCGTCCCGCGGCTGCCGACCTCGCGGCCCTGCTCGCGCTCAAGCGTACGGCGCCGCAGCTGCCGTCGCGGCCGGGCGTGCCCGCGGCGCTGGCTCGTGCGATCGAACGCGGGTTGCAGCCGCGCGCCAGCGCGCGCTGGCCCAGCATGGACGCGCTGTTGCACGCGTTGGAGTCCGCGACGCGACCGCCGTGGTGGCGTCGGCCGTGGCGCTGGCTCGGGCTGGGCGGCGTCGCGGCGCTCGCGGTGGTGCCGTGGCTCGGCACCGCCGAGGCGGCGCTGTGCGCCGCGGATGATCCGGGATGGTCGACGGTGTGGAGCGCCGACGCGCGCGATGCCGTCGCACGGGCGTTCGCGCGCGATGCCGCCGCGATCGCGGACACGCTGGTGCCGGCGGTCGACGAACGCATGACCGCGATGGGGCGCGCGTGGGTGAGTGCGCGCGGGCAGGCGTGCGTGGGCGCGGCCTCGAGCGCAGCGACGCTGTGCTTGACGCATCGCCGCGCGGCCGCCGAGGCGCTGGTGCGGCTGTGGCCCGACGGTGGCGCCGATGCGGCCTACCGCGCGCTCGCGGCGATCGAGGCCCTGGGCGATCCGTTGGCCTGCGCGGCGACCGACGTGACCACGCCGACGGTGCAGGGCGACGATCCCGTGGTCGTGGAGATCGAGGCCCTGCTCGCGACCGGCCACGTGTCTGCCGCGGTGACGGCGGCCGACACGGCGCTGCCGCGCCTCGCCACGCTGGCGCCCGCGGCCGCGGCGTGGCGTGGGCTCGCGATCGGTCGCGCGTTCGATCAACAGGGTCGCTACGCCGACGCCGACGCGGCGCTGTCGGAGGCGTGGAATCGTGCCGAGGCCGCCGACGATGCGGCGCTGGCGGTTCGCATCGCCGCGCTGCAGGTCAGCATCGCCGCGATCCACCGCGGCGCGCTCGACGATGCCGATCGCTGGGCCCGGCACGCCTGGACCGCGTTCGCCCGCGCGGGTGAACCGCCGGCGCTGCGCGGCGAGGTCGAGCGCCACCTGGGTCACCTCGCGAGCGCGCGCGGGCTGTGGCGCCGCGCGCTCGAGCACTACCAGGCGGATGCCCAGGCCCAGGCCGAGGTCCAGGGCGAGCAGAGCCTGGCGTACGCGCGCGCGCTCGACAACGTCGCCAATGCGTGGACGCACCTGGGCGAGTACAGCCGCGCGATCGAGATCCACGAGCGACTGCTCGCGCTCAAGCGGCCGCGGTTGGGCGAGCGTCACCCCGACGTCGGCGTGACGCTGCACAACCTCGCCGCGGCGCAGCTGCAGCGCGGCGAGCTCGAGGCCGCGGAGCGCAACGCCCGAGCCGCGCTGTCGCTGTGGCGCGAGGCACTGGGCGAGCGTCATCCCGACGTCGCGCTCGCGCACTACACCCTGGGCAACATCCTGCTCGCGCGCGGATCACCCGACGCCGCGATCGAATCGTTGCAGGCGTCGCTGGCGCTGCGGCGCGAGCTGCTGGGCGACGAACACAGCGACACCCTCGGTGCCATCATCAACCTCTCCAATGCGCTCGACGCCGCCGAGCGTCCGGCCGAGGCGCTCGCGGCGATCGAGCCGGTGCTGCGCATCTACGAGCGCCCCGGCACCGAGCGGCCCGATCACGGCGTGCTGCTGCTCGACCACGCCAACCTGCTGCGGCGCACCGGCGAGCTCGTGCAGGCCCGCAGCCAGGGCGAGCGCGCGCGCGAGCAGCTCGCGATCGACTTCGGGCCCGAGCACTTCGCGCTCGGCGTGGCCGAGTACGGCCTGGCCATGACCTCGCGATCGCTGGGCGAGCTCGATCGCGCCGAGGCCGAGCTCACGCGCGCGCAGCTCGTGCTCGAGCGCGCGCTGGGGCCGGTGCACCCGCGCCTGGTCGACCTCCACGCCGAGTGGGAGCGGCTCGCGCGTGCGCGCGGTGACGAGGCCGGTGCCGCCGCCGCGCGTCAGCGCGCGACCGCGATCGCCCAGGCCCTGGCCGCGCGCGATCGTGCCGGCGAGACGCGGGCGGTGGCGCCATGAGCGACGATCCCAGCCGCGAGCTGTTGACCGCGTGGCGCCGCGGCGACGCCGATGCCGGCGATCGTCTGCTGCAGCTGCACTTCGCGAGCCTGTGCCGCCTGTTCGCCGCGCGCGTGCCGGGCCGCGCCGCCGATCTGATCCAAGCGACCATGCTCGCGGTGGTCGAGTCACGCGAGCGCGTGCCCGAGGGGCTGCCGTTTCGTGCGTATCTGCTGGGCATCGCGCGGCGCGTGCTCGTGGGTGCCTACCGCGAGCAGGACCGCGAGCAGCGGCGCGCGTTCGCGTTGGCGCAGTTCGAGGCCCACTCGCGCACCTCGCCCAGCGAGGCGGCGTCGCGCCGCGAGCAGCAGCGGTGGCTGCTCGCCGCGCTGCGCGAGCTGCCGCTGGACCTGCAGCTGCCGCTCGAGCTGCACTACTGGGAGGATCTCGCGCTGCCCGAGGTCGCGGCCGTGCTCGAGCTGCCGCTGGGCACCGTGAAGAGCCGCCTGCGCCGCGCGAAGGAGGCGCTGGTCGAGACCATGCACGCGCGCCCGGGCGAGCTCGAGACCATCACCGTCGACGATCTCGCGCGCTGGGCCGCGCAGCTGCGGTGGCACCTCGCGCGCAGCGACGCCAGCTGATCACGGTCGCGCCGTGAGCTGCGCGGTCACGGCGGCGACCCGCGCGGTCGCGTCGCGGTCGTCGAGCTCGGCCACGTCCTGTCGCGCCTGTGCGAGCAGCTCGGCGATGCGCGGGTCGCCGGGGTCGGCGGCGTGCAGCGACAGCGCCAGCTGCACGCGCGGCCGCCAACGGAAGCGCGGCGGGGCGTGCAGCGCCAGCCGCACGCGCAGGCACGCGTCGTAGGGCTCGACCGCCTCGCGTGCGCGCTGCAGCAGGTGCAGCGCCTCGCCGACGTGGCAGTAGCCATCGCTGGTGCCGGGGTGCTCTTCGCCGGCCTGGCGGCGGTAGATGTCGAGCTCGCGGTGGGCGCGGAGCAGTGCTTCGTCGCCGCGACCCAGCGCCAGCAGCAGATCGACCGCGTTGCCCTCGAGTGTGCCGATGCGCAGATCGTCGGGGCCGTTGGCCGCGGCCGTCACCGCGATCGCGCGATCGAGGAAGCCCAGCGCGGCGTCACGCTGGCCGCGGCTCTCGGCCACCAGCGCGAGGCCGTTGAGCGCACCGCCGAGCGCGATGTGGTCGGGGCCCCACGCGCGTTCGATGAGCGCCACGGCCTCGCGGAAGCCGGCCTCGGCCTCGTCGAGGCGACCGGCGCGGTGATCGATGCTCGCGAGCATCTCCAGCACCGAAGCCAGGTCGGGGTGCTGCGATCCCAGACGATGGCGCAGCAGGCCCAGCGCACGCTCGTAGCGCCCGCGCGCGAGCTCGTCCTCACCGCGCCAGAACGCGATGGCGCCGAGGTTCTGCAGGCACACCGCGATCGCGAAGTCGTCCTCGAGCGATTCGGCCAGCGCGAGCGCGTCACGGTAGTGCGGCTCGGCGGCGGCGTCGTCGCGTGCCGTGAGCGCGACGTTGCCCAGGGCGGTGAGAAGGCGCATCCGCATCGCCGGGCTCGCGTCCATGCCCTCCATCTCGGCGCGCGCCTGCTCGATCCAGGTCGCGGCCGACTCGGGCCGCAGCGGCAGATCGATCTCGCCCAGCGCGATCGCGGCTTCGACCGCGATCGCGTCGTGGCCGCTGCCGCGTGCGGCCCAGTAGGCCGCCGCGGTGTCCTCGCGCGCGTGCTCGAGGTCGCCGGCGTCGCGCTCCGCCTGGGCGCGCAGCAGCAGCGCGTCGGCCTCGAGGTCGGCGCGACCGAGGCCGCGCGCGTCGGCGAGCAGCGCGTCGGCCAGCGCCCGCGTGTGCGGCACGTCGGCGAGCAGCGCAGCGGTGCGGGCGTGCGCGTAGCGCTGCTGCCACGCGTCGTACTCGGCGCGCGCCTGCGGGTCGGCCGGCGGCGGCGCGCGGCGGCCCTGCAAGGCGGCGTCGCTGCACTCGCGCGGATCGGGCAGTCGCGCGACCGCGACCAACAGGCGCGCGGGATCGGCAGCGTCGGGCGCGGCGATCGAGTCCAGCAGCGCCTGCAGCTCGCTCTCGCGGCGGTCCCCGCAGGCGTGGCGCTGCGCCGCACCGTCTTCGCGCTCGCGGACGGCCTCGCACGCGGCGCGGCGCTCCTCGGTCCACAGGGTCGCGTAGCCTTCGATGGCCGCGTCGATGCGTTGCGCGGTCTGGGCATCTGCGCGTCGCGTGATCGCCTCGCGCGTACGCGTGCGCGTCTGCGCATCCCAGGCCGACAGCTCGGTCGCGCACGGCGTCGCGGCGGGGGGCGTGGCCGCGAGCGCCCAGGTCGCGGCGGTGGTGATCGCGACCGCGCCGGCGATCCCGATCGCGCGTGCACGCCGACGCGGCTGTGCCAGCGCGTGCAGCAGCGCCGCCATGTCCGGGAATCGGTCGCTGCGGTCGGGTCGCAGCCCGCGTTCCAGCGCGCGACGGATCGAGCGCGGCACCGACACGCCGCGCGGCGGCGGTCGGATCGCGCCGTCCTGCACCGCGGTCACCAGCGCCGCGATGGAGTCGCGGGGGAAGGGCGGCTCGCCGAACAGCGCCTCCCACAACGCCACGCAGAACGCGAACTGGTCGGTGCGCGCGTCGAGCTCGCCGCGCTCGAACTGTTCCGGCGCCATGTAGCCCGGCGTGCCCATCACTGCGCCGGTGGTGGTGATCCCCACGGCGCCGTCGGCCAGCGCCTCCTCGGTCGACGCGGACTCGAGCGACGGGGTCTCGATCGCGGTCGCGAGCCCGAAGTCGACCACCTTCACCGCGCCGTCGTGCGCGACCAGGACGTTGTCGGGCTTGAAGTCGCGGTGCACCAGGCCGCGCGCGTGGGCGGCCTGCAGCCCGCGCCCGGCCTGGGCGAACGCCGCCAGCATCGCGGCGCGACTCGGTCGCGGCGAGGCCGTGAGCCAGCGCGTCAGCGTGGTGCCCTCGACGAGCTCCATCGCGATCCAGATCTGATCGTCGTACTCGCCGACCTCGTAGACCGCGACCACGTGCGGATCGGCGAGCTGCGCCATCGCCCGGGCCTCGCGCAGCAGTCGTGCGCGCGCGGTCGGATCACGATCGCCGCGGATCAACTTGAGCGCGACGCGGCGGCGCAGCTCGCCGTCGAAGCCGGCGAAGACCACACCCATGCCGCCCTCGCCGAGCCGCCGTTGCAACGTGTAGCGGCCGATGCGAGGCGGTGGCGCCGGCGCGCCGAACAGGTTGCCGCGGACCTTCTCGCGCGCGATCGCGGCGTCGATCGTGGGCACGCCGACGGCCGGCATCGCGAGGTCCGACGCGCTGGCCGTGGAATCGCCGGCAGCCTGGGGCGACACGCGCAGCAGCCTAGCCGCCTGGAAACCTGATTCGCGACAAAAAGAACGCCGTCGTCTCGGCGCCTTGCCAGGGCCGACGATGACGGCGTTCCTTCTTGCCGCGAACCAGGTTTCCAGGGGACTCGCAGGGCGCGACGCTGCGACGAGCTCGTGCCCGACTCAGAAGCGGCCGGCCACCGCGACGCCGCCGAAGCGCGGCGACGCGAGCGCGGTCACACGCGGCGATCGCAGGTCGCGACGCAGCACCTTGCCGCGGTGGATCGTGAGCAGACCCGTGAACACCAGCGTGCTCGCCAGCCCGACGATCGCGGTGATGCCTGTGCCCAGCGCGGCGTGTTGAATCGCGTCGGCGCGGTTGCACACCTTCGTCACCGAGGCGTTCTTCACGGTCTTGCCGCCATCGGCGGACTCCCGCGCCGCCGCGCAGAGATCCGGCGTGTTGCGCGGGATGTCGTTCTCGGGATTGAGATCGGACAGGCTGTCTTCGACCTCCTGCAGCAGCTGCTTGCGCACGCCGCGGTTGAGCGACACCGACAGGCCGATCGCCGCGAGCGCCGTCACGCCGGTGAGCGCCGCCGAGGTCCCCAGCATCGCCCACTTCCACCGCGGCGTGGGCACGGCGATGCCGAAGCGCACGCGATCATCGATCGGGCGCGGCGCCGCATCGAGGCTGCTCGAGGTCGTGGTGACGCTCGGCAACGGCGACGCGAGCGTGGCGGCCGGCAGCGCGCCGTCGGTCACGGCGGTGTCCTCGATGTCGAGCACGCGCATCGCCGCGATCGCGACCTGGGTCGGACCGTCGCCGAGCAGGGTGTCGTCCGCAATCGGCTGCGCGTACTCCCGCACCAGCTCCGCGCGCTCGACGTCGATCCGCGCGACCCGCAGCACCATGCCCCCGTCGCCCACCGTCAGCTCGCCATACAAGAGCGATCGCGTGGACAGACCACGACCTGCCTCGGCCAGACACGTGACGTCCGCCCACGCGCACGCGACGTCGTCGACCTGCAGCGCGGAGTGGCCCTCGATCAGGCCGCGGGCCTGCGCCTGCTCCTGCAGCGCGAGATCGAGGCGATCGCGCGCGGGTCCCTCGGGTCCGCGCAGTCGCAGCCAGGTCCCGTGGGTCTGTTCGCCGGCCGTCGTGCTCGAGGCCGCGCCGACCGGTGCAGCCGGTGGCGGCGCCGCGAAGGCGATGCGAGGGCCCGCGGTGAGGGCAGTGGCGAGGACGGCGGCCAGGAGCTGGTGCTGCATCGTGCGTTCCCCGGGTGCGATGAGTTTCCCGCGGCCGCGCCGATCCGTGAGCCCTGGCCGCTGCGATCGTGCAACTGCGCGAAACTGCAGGCCGGGGCCGCTCAGCGCCGCGGCTGCAGCAGCTTGGCCACGAGCCCGGTCCAGCCGGTCTGGTGCGACGCGCCCAGGCCCTTGCCGCTGTCGCCGTCGAAGTACTCGTGGAACAGCGCGAGCCCGCGGGTGTGGGGATCGTCCTGCACGCGCGGGTCGTCGCCCAGCGCCGGCCGGCGACCGTCGGCACCGCGCAGCACCAGCGAGGCCACGCGGCGCGCGAGCATGTCGGCGATGCCGTCGAGGCTCGCGCGCTGGCCCGAGCCCGTGGGGCACTCCACGCGGAAGTCGTCACCGTAGTAGTGGTGGAACTTCTGCAGTGCCTCGATGAGCAGGAAGTTGATCGGCAGCCAGATCGGTCCGCGCCAGTTCGAGTTGCCGCCGAACAGCGCGGTGGTCGACTCGCCGGGTTGGTAGTCGACCTCGAGCTGCTGGCCCGCGACCTCGAGCCGGAACGGCTGATCACGGTGCGCCGCCGACAGCGAGCGGATGCCGAAGTCCGACAGGAACTCGGCCGGGTCGAGCATCCGCCGCAGCAGTCGCTTGAGTCGGCTGCCGCGCAGCAGCGACAGCAGCCGCCGCTCGCCCAGCCCCGGCTCGTGCCAGCGCGAGACCAGCTTGGCCAGCTCGGGTCGATGGTCGAGCACCCAGTTGAGCCGCTCGGCGAAGCCGGGTAGCCGTTGCAACAGCGTCGGTTCGAGCACCTCGACCGCGCACATCGGGATGAGTCCGACCAGCGATCGCACGCGCAGCGGGAAGCGTTCGCCCGAGGGCAGGCTGAGCACGTCGTAGTAGAAGTCGTCGCCCTCGTGCCACAACCCGGGGCCGTCCTCGTGCGGCTGCCACATGGCCTCGGCGATGTGCAAGAAGTGCTCGAAGAACTTGGTCGCGATGTCCTCGTACACCGGATTGTGCTGCGCCAGCTCCAGCGCGATGCGCATCAGGTTGAGGCTGTACATCGCCATCCATGCCGTGCCGTCGGCTTGGTTCACGAACCCGCCGGTGGGCAGTGGCTTGCTGCGATCGAAGCAGCCGATGTTGTCGAGCCCGAGGAAGCCGCCCTGGAAGATGTTGCGGCCCTCGCTGTCCTTGCGATTCACCCACCAGGTGAAGTTGAGCATGAGCTTGTGGAACACGCCCTCGAGGAACGCCAGGTCGCCGTCGCCGCCCGTGCGCTTCTGATCGATCTTGAACACGCGCCACGCCGCCCACGCGTGCACCGGCGGGTTCACGTCGTCGAAGGCCCACTCGTACGCCGGCAGCTGTCCCGACGGGTGCATGTACCACTCGCGCGTGAGCAGCACGAGCTGCGACTTGGCGAACTCGGGGTCGATCAGCGCCAGCGGCAGGCAGTGGAACGCGAGATCCCAGCTCGCGTACCACGGGTACTCCCACGTGTCCGGCATCGAGATGATGTCGGCGTTGTTGAGGTGCCGCCAGGTGCGGTTGCGGCCGCCGCGGCGCTCGCTCGGCGGCGGCGGTTGATCGGGATCGCCGTCGAGCCACTGCCGCACGTCGTAGTGGTAGAACTGCTTCGACCAGATCATGCCCGCGAGCGCCTGCCGCTGCACCGCGCGCGCATCCGCGTCGGACATGTCCGCCTGCAGGCGGTGGTAGAACGCATCGGCCTCGCCGCGCCGCAGTGCGAACAAGCCGTCGACGTCGGCGAACGGCAGCGACTGGGCCTCGGGGCTGCAGCGCAGGTACGTCCGGACCTCCTCGCCCGGCGCCACCTCGAAGCGACGCAGCGCGCCGAACTTGGTGCCGCCGTGGCCCGGCTGCGCCAGCGCCTCGGCGCGGCCGTCGACGATGGCCTCGTGAAAGGCATCCTTGAACGGACCCGCGCCGTGGTTGCCGAACATCCGCCGCACGTTGGTGTCGTTCTCGCAGAACAACGCCGTGGCCGCGGCCTCGTGGTGCAGGTAGCAGCGACCGAGCTTCGCGTCGTCGACCCGCACGGTGCCCGGGTCGATCGGGGTCATGCGCGGGCGCGGCACGCCGCGGTTCCACGACCAGCGGTTGCGCAGGCACGCCTGCGGCAGCAGCAGCAACGGCGCCGCGACCGGTCCGCGGTTGATCGCGCGCACGCGCAAGATGGTGTCGCCCGGCGTCACCTGCACGTACTCGATGAACACGTCGAAGAAGCGCTGCCCGTCGAACACGCCGGTGTCGACCAGCTCGTACTCGGGCTGATCGCGGCCGCGCGACTGGTTGCGCGCGACCAGCTCGGCGTAGGGGAACTCGGCCTGGGGATAGCGATACAGCATGGCCGCCCACGCGTGCGACGGCAGCGCGTCGACGTACCAGTAGGCCTCCTTGACGTCCTCGCCGTGGTTGCCCTCGGCGTTGGTCAGACCGAACAGCCGCTCCTTGAGGATGGGATCGCGCTCGTTCCACAGCGCGAGCGAGAAACACAACAGCTGTCGATCGTCGCTCCAACCGCCGATGCCATCCTCGCCCCAGCGGTAGGCACGGCTGCGCGCGTGGTCGTGCGGGAACGACTCCCACGCGTTGCCCCACGGGCTGTAGTCCTCGCGCACGGTGCCCCACTGGCGTTCGCTGAGGTACGGGCCCCAGCGTTTCCAGCGCTCGTGGTGCTCGCGCTCGGCGTCGAGTCGCGCCTGCTCGGCGCAGCCCCAGAGGCGATCGGACCCGGCGCGTGGATCGGGCGGTGGCGACGTCACGGCGGCGCGTCGACCATTCTACACCGCGGGCGCGGGCTCGTGCTTCAGCGCTGCGGCCGCGGGGCCGCTCGCACCTCGCCCGGGCCGCGCGCGCGGGCGGCCCGATGCTGCTCGAAGTAGCTGAGGCTGATGCCCACGACCGCGCCGAGGATCCACACCAGGTAGTAGGTCTTGTACGCCGCGCAGGTCACCAGATAGGCCAGCACCGCGGCCGCGCCGCCCAGCGCCTGGGCCCGCAGCCGCCGCTGCGTGCCGCCGAGCTCGCGCGCGAGCGCCAGCAGTGGCACGGCCAACAGCGCGGTGCCGGCGATGCCGAACTTCCACAGCTGGTAGGCCGCGAGGTTGTGCACGAAGGCCTTGTGGAATCCATCGACGTCGACCAGCGCGCCCAGGCCCTGGCCGAAGAACGGTGCCGCGACGAAGCCCTCCCATGCCGATTCGACCTCGCGGAAGCGGCCCTCGATGGTCGACTCCTGACCGAAGCGCAGGTACTCGGTGCCGATCTCGGTGAACGCCGACGACCACACCGTGACCGCCAGCAGCAGCACGGTCAGGCCCATCAGCGCCTGCGACGGCTTGCGCACGTACGCGGCCACGACCACGCCGAGGATCCAGCCGATGAGCATGCCGCGCGTGACCGACAAGATGATCGCGGCGACCAGCGTCGCGACGAAGGCGAGGTGGAGCACCAGCCGCGCGCGGCGATGCTCCGGACTCGTGGGGGTCTCGCGCAGCACCGCGGCCGCGTACAGTCCCACCAGCGGCAGGCCCGCGGTGATCTTGTAGTACGTGAAGGTCGAGCGCACGCCGGCGCCGTACGACTCCATCGATGCGATCGAGACCACGCTGTCGGCGACGCAGACCCACAGCAGCACCTGCAGCAGCCAGCGCGGGCGCGCGCTGCCACGGCCGCACACCAGGCCGATCACGAACAGGCCGTAGGGCAGCGCGTCCTCGACCGCCTGCTGCGACTCGCCGTTGTGCATGCTGCCGACGATCACGCCGATGATGAGCGCGGCCGCCCACGGCGCCATGATCGCCAGCTCGTAGCGTGCGCGACGGTCGGCCAACCCGAACAGCCCGCCGACGCCGCACAGGCCGAAGAACGCGGCGATGAGCGGCGTGATGCCGTCGGGATAGATCGGCAGCACCAGCGTGAGCACCAGCGCGGCCGCCGTCGCGGCCATGGTGATCGTACGCGCCATCGGGATCGGAGTTCGATCCAGCGTAGCATGGTCGCGCCATGCCACCGGCCACGGCCACGGCGCGAGGGGTCCCAGGGTCATGGCGAGCTTCGGGCTTCCCCGTGGGCGATGGCCCGCGCGCCCCGATTCCGTGATCGCCACGCGCGCCGCGATCGCACGCGCTGCGGCCGGGTTTCGGCCACGCGCGGCCTTGCTCCCGGCAGTCGCGGAGGGCAGGGTAGGGCCATGGGTCGATGCAGGATGGGGATGGCATCCGCGTGGATGTTCGTGGCCGCGACGGCGTGGGGCGGCTGCGGCGACGACGACGGACATGCGTCGTCGGGCGGCAGCGGTGACGGCAGCGGCAGCAGCTCGGGCGGGTCGAGCTCGGGCGTGACCGCGACCGACAGCGCGAGCAGCAGCGTCGGCACCGCGAGCAGCAGCACCACCGACGTCGATCCCGACAGCAGTGGCACGCACGGCTCGAGCAGCACCGGTGGCCCCGACGATCCCTTCGGTGAGCCGCTCAGCGTGCCGCTGCCGGTCGAGCTCGTACCGCTGGCGCTGGCGCTGGCGGACGTCGATGGCGACGGCGTGCTCGACCTGGTGGTGACCGGCACCGCGAACTCCGTGGTCGCGGCCTCGACGTTGCTCGGCGACGGCGCGGGCGGATTCGGTGCGCCGGTCGACGGCACCGTGCCCGCGTGCAGCGCCTTTCCCGTCGTCGGCGACGTCGATGGCGATGCGCGGGCCGATCTCTTCTATGGCACGTGCGAGGGCGACGGTGTGTTCGCGCGCGGCCAGGCCGACGGCAGCTTCGTCGCCGCCAACGTGCTCGCGCCGTGGACCGAACCGCCGGTGCGATCGAGTCGCTTCACCGATCACGACGGCGACGGCGACGACGACCTGGTGATGTTGACCGTCGACGGTGCGACGGTGCGGCTGCACGTCGCGAGCGCCGACGGCGGCGCGACCTGGCCGCTGACCACGACCACGCTCACGGGCTCCGGCGGCGACTTCAACGGCCTCGACGTCGCGCGCACCGACGCCGACGTCACCGCTGCGGTGCTGCTGGATGCCGACAGTGCCGCGGCGTGGACCATCGCCGACGGCGATGGCTGGGGCGCGGTTGCAGGGCTGCCGTTCACGCTGGTGCCGACCTCGCTCGAGGTCGTCGATCTCGACGGCGACGGCGTGCACGAGATCCTCGGTGCCAGCCGTGGCGAGCGCAGCGTGCAGCTGGTCGCGCAGGGCGGCGGCACGCCGGTGGCCTCGCCCGCGATCGACACCACCGTCGATCCATTCGACATCGTGGTCGGCAACCACGCCGACGTGCTCGCGATCATCGACGACGACGAGCCCACGCTGGCGCTGTTGCAGCTCGCGGCCGACGGCACTGTCGCGCCGCTGTCCGAGCGCACGCTGCTCGCGCCGGCGGTGCGCGTGCTCGCCGGCGATCTCGACGGCGACGGCGACGACGACCTGGTCGCGGCCACCTTCGCCGCAGGCGCCGTGACCGTGCTGCTGGCGCAGTAGCGGCGCGGCGGGGTTTTCACGCGCGCTTCATGCCCTGGGCCTTGCGCGCGCGCGCACCGGGCCCACCTTCTTCGCCAACGTGTCCGCCACCGCGCTGTCCCGTCCCGCGTTCCACCCCGAAGGCGACGCCGTCGCCGAGGCCGAAGCGATGGCCGCGCGGCACCTCGCGCGCACCGACGAGGTCGAGCGCGTGGGTCGAGTCGTGCGCTGGCTCGACGATCTGGTGCGGATCCCCGGCACCAAGTTCGGCATCGGCCTCGACGCCATCGTCGGCGCGATCGCGCCGGGCCTGGGCGACGTCGTCACCGGTGCGGTCTCGCTGTCGCTGGTGGGCGCGGCGCTGCGCCGCGGCGTGCCCGGCGTGGTCGTGGCGCGGATGCTGCTCAACATCGCGATCGACGTCGTGCTCGGTGCGCTGCCGATCGCGGGCGACCTGTTCGACCTGCTGTGGCGCTCGAACACCCGCAACCTCGCGCTGCTCGAGCGTCACCAGCACGAGCTCGAGCCGCGGGCGCGGCGCTCCGACGTTCTCGTGCTCGGCGCGGCGGCGACGATGGTGGTCGCCGGCATCGCCGCTCCGATCGCGTTGATGTGGTGGATCGTCGGCGCGCTGTTCGGTGCGTGAGCGGTCGGGGCCTCGGTACGGCCCCAGCGTGTCACCCATGTTGCCGGTCCGAGCTGGCACCCATGGACCCGGTCAGCACGCGCTCACGGGACCCCTCGCCGTCCGGCCGCTTCGCGACGAGAGCCCGTCAGCATTCGCTGCGGGGCTCTCAGTCGCCGGCGAGCAACAAGCCGACGATCGTGCCCACCGCGACCGCACCGACCGCCGCGATCACCACGAGCGCGACGAAGCGCGTGCGCCCGCGCGCGTGCTCGAGTGTCGTGGTCGCGGTGCCCTCCGCATCGCTCGCGCTCGGCCGCAGCTCCGGTCGCGGCGGACGCGACAGCGGCGGCTCGGCGACCGGTGGCGGCGGTGGACTCGGGCGCGCGGGCGCCGGCGCCGACATCGGCGTGGGCGCGGGCACGACCGCGGGCGGCGGCACCGGGGCATGCGCGGCGATCTCGGCCGCGCGCACGGGGCCGGAGCCGGCGCGACTGTGTGCCCGCATCTGCGCCAGCTCGGCCTCGTCGATCGCGACGGTGTGCTCGTCGTCCGCGACCGGTGGCGGTGGCCGCGACGGCAGCGGGTTCGCGAAGCTCGGC
>JAIBBS010000189.1 GCA_019694555.1 Nannocystaceae bacterium | reverse complement strand
CGGGCTCGAACCGCCGCCGTCGTGCTGAGGCGCGCGATGCCGCAGGACGCGACCGTGGGCTCACGGCGCGAGCTCGGGCAGTGCATCGATTCCGGGCGACAGCGCCCCGGCGAACGCCGTCGTGCCGTCCGCTGCCGTGTAGTCGAGGGTGCCGCCCGGCGTCGTCCGCCCCAGTCGGAGCTCGGCGGAGCCGCCATCGTCGAACGCGATCACCACGCCGATCTCCTCGGCGTCGTCGATCGCAGCGAGCTGCGCGATGCGTCCGGGCGGCGCGAGCACCACGACGAAGCGGTTGTCGCCCGACACACCCGGTAGATCGACGCGGTAGCCACCTTGCAGATCCGGATCCACCGTCGGCCACGCGATCGATGCGAAGCTCGCCGCGGCCGGCAGCACCGCCTGCGCGTCGAGCCCGGTGCCCAGGCCCACGCGATCGCCGTCGAGCTGCGGCGCCAGCGGACTGTTGAGCTGCCACACCGGCACGGCGCCGCCGGCCGTGTCGACGCGATCGACCACCACGACCGTCTGCTCGCGCTCGAGCCACACCACCTCGCGCTCGCTGCGTTCGACCGCCGCCGCACCGCCATACACCGGCGTGATGTCGCCTGCGAGGTAGAGGATCTCGGGCGTGTCGCGCAACGCGACCAACTCGGCGGGTTGCTGCTCGGCGAGCATGCTCACGGTCGCGCCGCCGTCATCGATGCGCACGAGGTTGTGCACCGACTCCGACTGCACGATGCCCGAGTGCGAGTCGATGTTGGCGTCGTAGGCGAGCCACTGCCCGCGGTAGATCAGCAGCTGCCCTTGATCGCGATGGGCGTGGCTCTCGGTGTAGGGGCCGGCCATGAAGCCCAGCCACATCGCATCGCTGTCCCACGCGGTGCGGGCGAACACGCTGCCGGTGCCGGGCGCGTACCAGGTGTCGTGGAGGGTCGACAGCGGCGCGGTCGGCAGCGCCGGATCGGCGTAGAGGAAGTCGACGCCGTACATGAAGCCCTGCGTCATCTCCGGCACCGAGCAGCTGGCGAGGAATTGCTGCACCACCGGCGAGAGCGGATCGTCGGGTCCGACCAGGCGCTGCAGCACCAGCAGGTACGCGCGATGGTAGTCGAACAGTGCGGCGGTCGAGTCGCGCGCGTGATCGCCGATCGGCGCGATGCGATCGAGCGTCGGCACCGTGGTGTGCATGAAGTTGACGAGGCTCGCGCGCGTGTGCGGCGTCAGATCCCAGATGCGCTCGCCCGTGCTCGCCTCCCAGACGTCGTACAGCGCGAACAGCCGCCACATCGCCACGCCGTAGCCGGTGCCCTCGCGCGAGCCTCCGCCCTGCAGCTGCGCCGTGAACGTGGGCACCAGCTGCTCGCCGATCTTGGTCGCGCGAAAGGTGTCGATCCACGTCTGCGCGTCGTCGTGGCTGCCGTAGGCGGCCAGGCCCAGCAGCATGGTCGCGCGCAGAAACGAGTAGTAGTAGTTGTTCGAGGGGTTGTCGATCGACCAACCCGACCACGGGAACACCGTGCCACCCCACGATGCCAGCTCGGGGTGCCACACGTTGTAGACCGCCTGGTTGGCGTACGCGAGCCAGCGATCGCGCTGCGCCTCGGTGACGCCGTCCCAGCACCAGTCGAGCACGAGCGCGAGATCGCCGACGTGATCGCCGACGTACAGGTAGCTGTCGCCGGCGACCTCGGCGGCCTGGCCCGCGGCGATCGACATCTCCTCGCTCGACACCCACGCGTCGGTGCGTTCGATCGCGTAGTCGCAGTACCGCGACTCGCCCGTGAGTGCGCCCAGGATCGCGGCGTCGGCCGACTGGAAGTCGTACCAGTCGGCGCCCTCGAGCTGGCCATCGACCATGTCGCGGAAGCGCTGCGCGGCGGGCATGCCTGCGTCGAGTGCGGCGAGCAGACGCGCGCGATGCTCGTCGTCGAGATAGATCCTCGGATGGCCCTCGGGGATGACCGGTCCGCCGCTCTCGGTGTCGGTGCTGGTGCCCGCGCTGCCGTCGCTCGAGCCGTCCGCGACCGAGGTCGCCGAGCCCGTGGACCCGCTGCCGTCGGAGCCGTGCGAGTCGCTCGCAGACGTCTCGCTGCCGCCGCGCGTGTCCGCTTCGGATGCGCCATCACGGCCATTGCACGAAACCAGGGCCAGCGCGGCCGCGAGCAGCGTCGATCGGGTCATGCGCGGGGATGCGACGCAGTCGCGCCGCGTCCGCCACCGCGGTGCGCGCGTGTCGTTGCGCTCCCTCACACGCGCGCGCGCGATGCGGTGGCGGACGCGGGCGCGCGACGTCGCATGCAGCCGGCGATGGCCCCGCTCCGCACGCACCTTCGCCGCATCGCGCTCGCGCCGATCGCCACCGCACTCGCCTGCGGCGGTGCCGGCAACGACACCAGCGGACTCGGCGACGACACCAGCACCGCGACCGCCTCCGCCTCCGCGTCGGCATCGACCGACGCCACGTCGATGCCGAGCACGAGTGCCGGCAGCAACGACGCGAGCTCGGGCGTCGATCCGTCGAGCTCGGTCGGCACCGACGCCGACTCCTCCGGCGGTGGCGGCAGCGACGACACCGGTCTGCCACCGGCGGAGTCGGTCACCGTGCACCTGGTGCCGCAGGACGGCGTCTCCGGCGTGCAGCGGGTGAACTTCGCGGTGCCGCTGTGGCCCGGCGCGCTCGTCGATGGCGACGCGGTGACGGTGTCGGCGTCGGGCAACGCGCTGCCGAGCTACCGCCGCGTGCTCGCGTCGCATCGCGACGGCAGCGTGCGCAGCGTGCAGATCCAGGTCGAGCTCGAGCTCGCCGGCGAGACCGATGTGGCGGTCGACTTCGGCGTCGCCGGCGACGTGCTCGAACCCGTCGATGTCGCACAGACGCTGATCGATCCGCAGGGTCGCGACGGCCCGCGCGTGTGGGCGCTGTTGCCTGCGACGTGGTTGTCCGACAGCGGCGTGACCGGGCCGCAGCTGCCCGCCGACGCCACCGTGGGCGCGGCGACGGCGTGGGCACAGCTGTGCGACTACGACGCGTGGGGGATCGACACCTTCGAGGCCGCCGCCGCCGACACGGGCTCGTGGCTGTACGATCGCCCCACCGCGCTGTACCGCGGCTACGCCCGCACCGGCGCGCTGTCACCGTTGTCGTCGGCCTACCGCGAGGCCGCGCGCTACGTCGCCGACACCACCGGCAGCGGTGCGTCGCTGCAGATCCCCGTGCCCGACGCGAGCGACGATCTGAAGTATCACTACGCGCAGCTCGCCGCGATCCACTACCTGCTCACCGGCGACGATCGATTCCGCGAATACGCCGAGGACATCGCGACGCGTGCCCACGATCTGTGGCCCGACCCCGACTACGCCGGCGGGGCCGACTTCTGGACCGAGCGCCACGCCGGCTTCGCACTGCTCGCATACGTGTGGGCCGCGATCGTGTCCGACGACGAGGCCGCCACGTTCGACGGCTGGGCCGACGAGGCCGTCGACGCCTACCTCGCGGTGCAGCAGGACTTCCCACCGGGCTACGACGACCCCGACGCACGTTGCTTCGCCCACGAAGCCGAGGCCCACGGCGAGGACTACGGCTACGTCGGCTGCAGCCCGTGGATGAGCGCGATCCTGGCCGACGGCATCGATGCGTGGATCCGCGAGCGCGATGGCGACGCCGCGGCGAGCGGCAAGCTCGCGCTCGTGCAGCTGGGCCGCATCGTCGCGCGCGACGGCCTCGACGGCGAGGGGCGACCGTTCTACTGGATGGGCGTGGGCACCGACGCCGACGAGGTCGACGGCTACGACGAGCACTGGGGCGAGAGCGCCTACGTCGTCGCGATGGCGTGGTGGCACGACGGAGGCCGCGACGCCGAGCTGCGCGCGGCGGCCGACGCCCTGGTCGCGGGCTTCGCGTCGCACGGCGAGATCGGTCAGCTGCGCAGCTTCAATTGGCAGTGCCGCAGCGCGGTCGCCACGCCGTGGTACCTGCAGTGACGGCTGCGAGTCCCCTGGAGACCTGACGCGTGGCAAAAAGCACGCCGTCATCGTCGGCCCAGGCGCCGAGACGAAGGCGCACCGAGCGTACGGCGAGGATCGGCAACGAAGCCAGG
Organism: Nannocystaceae bacterium; assembly: GCA_019694555.1. Lineage (GTDB taxonomy): Bacteria > Myxococcota_A > Polyangia > Nannocystales > Nannocystaceae > Xiheibacterium. The sequence goes on along the minus strand of JAIBBS010000189.1, from coordinate 11,551 downwards.
CGCGAGCAGGGCGGTCTCATTTTTGTCGCGAATCAGGTTTCCAGGGGACTAGGCTCGGTTGCGTGGGCCCCGAGCTCGACGACGCCGCAGTGCCCGTCGATCGCGCGCCGCCGGGCGTGGCGACCGCGGCGTGGTCGTCGCTGTATGCCGAGCTGCATGGGCTCGCGCATGCGCTGATGCGGCGCGAACGCGACGACCACACGCTGCAGGCCACGGCGCTGGTGAACGAGGCGTGGCTGCGGGTGGGCGACGAGGCCTCGTGGACCAGCCGCGGTGAGTTCCTCGCGGCCGCCGCCCGTGCGATGCGCTGCATCCTGGTCGACCACGCGCGCACGCGCGGCCGCATCAAGCGCAACGAGGGCCGCGCGACCGAGCCGCTCGACGATCTCGCGATCGCCGACGCGTACGGCGAGGCCGTCGACCTGCTCGCGCTCGACGCCGCGCTCGATCGACTCGCCCGCCGCAACGAGCTCGCCGCGCGGATCGTCGAGCTGCGCTTCTTCGCCGGCATGGCCCACGACGAGATCGCGGCGGTGTGTCACACGCCGCTGCGCACGGTCGAGCGCACGTTCCGGCTGGCTCGGGCGACGCTGTTCCGCTACCTGCGGGAACCGTCGACATGAGCGGCGGCGACGACGTCGACGGGCTGTTCCTCGAGCTGGTCGAGCTGTCGCCCGACGAACGCGAGGCGGCCCTGGCCGCGCGCCGGGCCGAGCAACCCGCGCTGGTCGCCGAGGTCGAGGCGCTGCTCGACGCCGACGCGGTCGCCGAGGGCTTCCTCGAACCGGTCGACGTGGGGCTCGCCGACGCACCCGTGCGCACGTGGCTCGAGGGGCGCACCGTGGGTCAGTACCGCATCGAGCGCGTGATCGGGCTGGGGGGCATGAGCACGGTGTACCTCGCGTGGCAGCGTGCACCGCGGCGGCAGGTCGCGCTCAAGCTGCTGCGCGCAGGCTTCGATGCCGACGCGCTGCGGCGACGCTTCGTGCAGGAGGCGGAGATCCTCGGACAGCTGCGCCACCCCGGCATCGCCGAGGTCTACGAGGCCGCGACCTACGACAGCGAGCTGGGCCCGTTGCCGTACTTCGCGATGGAGCTGATCCCCGGCGCGCGATCGATCACCGCGTGGGCCGAACAGGATCGCATCGATCGCGACGAACGCGTCCGCATGATGGTGGCGGTGTGCCGCGCGGTGCAGCACGCCCACGACCACGGCGTCGTGCACCGCGACCTCAAGCCCAGCAACATCTTGGTGGGTGACGACGGCCGCGCCAAGCTCATCGACTTCGGTGTCGCGCGTCTGCTCGATGCCTCGGGACGCGGCGCGACCGTGGGCACGCGCGTGGGCGAGCTGGTCGGCACGCTGCAGTACATGAGTCCGGAGCAGCTCGACGGCGACAACCGCAGGGTCGACGCGCGTACGGATGTGTACGCGCTGGGCCTGGTGCTGTACGAGCTCGTCGCCGGGCGGCTGCCGTACGCGGTGCCAGAGGCGACCGCGGCGCTCGTCGCTGCGCGCGTGCGTGCGTTCGATCCGCCGGCCCCGACCGCGTTGCGAGGACCACGGGCGCGCGCGCTCGATGCCGTCGTGCTGACCGCGCTCGCGAAGGATCCGGCGGCCCGCCACGCCACGGCAGCGGCGTTGGCCGACGAGCTCGAGCGCGCGTTGCGGGGCGAGGGCGTGCAGTCGATCCGTTCACAGCGCGCGCGCAACCTCCGGCGGCTCGCGTCGCGCTCGCAGCGGTTGCTGCCGGCCGCGCTGGCGACCGGCGGCTTGGTGGCTGCGGCAGCGGCGTGGCGCCTGCGGGTTCGCGACGATTCCGACCACGGCAGCGCGAGCGCACCGTCGCCATCGGCGGGCGAGTACCTGCACCACATCGCACGCGCCGAGCGAGCGGTCGCCAGCGGTGATCTCGCGCAGGCCAAGCAGGCCCTGGGTGCGTGCGCGCCCGCGCAACGTCGCTGGGAGTGGCACCGCATGCTCGCGCAGCTCGACGGCAGCGCGCAGGTGATGGCGCTGGGTTCCGCCGTGCGGCGCATCGCGCTCGACCGCACGCACACGCGGCTGTTCGCGATCACCGAGGACGGTCGCGTGCACGGCTGGCGCCGGCGCAGCGGCGACGAGGTCGGCTTCGATGCGCAGTGGCGCGTGGACACCGGCGACGATCTCGGCGCGCTCGCGATCGACACCGCGGGTGCGCGCGTGTTCGCGGGCGGCGACCAGCGCGTGGTCCATGCCGTGGGTTTCGACGGCGACGGCGAGCGCACCATGGCGCAGGGCGCCAGCACCATCTTCGGGCTCGCCTACGCCGACGCGCGCGCCGAGCTGGTGGTCACGCGGCAGGACGGCTCGCTCGAGCGCTGGGATCCCGAGCGCGGCACGCGGAGCTTCGCGGTGGACACCGGCCTGCGTCTGGGCGCACCGGTGGTCCAAGGCGAGACCGTGCTCGCGGTTGCATCGCCGGGCGCGGTACGCCTGGCACTCGACGACGGCCACGTGCTGCGATCGTGGTCGGATCCGCAGGGACCCGAGGTCGCGTTGTCGGTCGGCGACGCGCTGTACACCGCAGGCTGGCAGCGTCACGTGCTCGCGCACGAGCGTGACGGCGACGCGCGGCGCTGGCCCGAACAGGGCGACGGCATCGTCGATCTCGTCGCGATCGACGACGTGCGCATCGCCGCGGCTGGTCGCGACGGACGCGTGACGATCTGGGATCGAGGCGACGCCAGCATCGTCCGCACGCTGGTGGGCCACGACTTCGCGGTCGAGGCGCTCGCCGGACCCATCGACGCGCGCTGGCTGGTGTCGGGCAGCGCCGACGGCACGCTGCGGCTGTGGGATCTCGAGGCGCCCGACATCGATCGCGTGTGGCCGGTCGACGACAAGATCCACGCGCTGGCATTCACCCCCGACGGCCGTGGTCTCGTGGTCGGCGCCGGGCCGCACTGGGGCCGTGACGAGAACGACGCGGTGATGGTGTTCGACACGCTGCGCGGCGACATCGTCGCGCGCAGCGACGATCATCGCGCCACCGTCGATGCGGTCGCGATCAGCCCCGACGGTCGCACGATCGCCACCGCCGCGCGCGATGGCGAGATCGCGCTGCGCGACGCGGACGGGCTCGCAGCGCGCGTGCGCATCGCCGCCCACGTCGACGGCGTCACCGCGGTGGTGTTCTCGCCGCACGGCGATCGCCTCGCCAGCGTGGCCCCCGACGGTGTGGTCGCGACCTGGCGCGTCGACGACGGCAGCGCGATCTCGCGGACCGACGCGGGCATCGGTCCGTTGACCGACGCGCGCTGGGACGACGCCCACGTGGTCGCGGTGGGCAAGCGCGGCATGGTTCGCTGCGACGCAGCCTGCACCGCCACGAGCGCACCGGACGCGTCCGAGGTCACCGCCCTCGCCCGCCTCGACGACGACACCTGGGTGATCGGAACCCAGACGGGCTCGATCGCCGCGATCGACCGCGACGGTCGGACTCGCTGGCAGGCCTCCGCGTTCGGTCGCACGGTCACCGATGTCGCCGTGGCGCCCGGCGGCGATCGCATCGCCGTCGCCAGCCTCGACGCGAAGATCCGCCTGCACGACAGCGCCACCGGCGAGCTCGTGCTCACCGTGGGCGCCCACGACACCCGCGCCACCACGGTCGCGTTCTCGCCCGATGGCCGCACCATCGCGTCGGGCGGCTTCGATCGACGCGTGCGACTGTGGCACGCACCGACCGCGTCGGCGGACGACGCACGCTGATCGCTCAGCGATAGCTGCACCAGATCCCCGCGGACCCGCGGCCGCAGATCTCGTCGCCGGCCCAGACGTCGACCACGTCCGCGGGCTGCACGGTGCCCCAGTAGCCCTCGTCGCTGCCCCACCCGTTGTTGTCGCCGAAGTTGCTCGTCCACAGCTCGGCCTCGTCGAAGACGAAGTCGCACGAATCCAGCGGCAGGCACTCGGGCACGCCGCCACCGCCACCGCCGCCCAGCAACGCGGTCGCACAATACACGCCCTCGTTGCCGCGACCGCACACGTCGGCCTCGCCGTTGCCGTCGACATCGGCATAGACGAGGGTGCGGTAGTGCTTGGGCTGATCCCATCCATTGGCGTCGCTGAAGTCGGACGCCGCGAGCACGACCGCCTGTTCGAAGTGGTCGCCGGCCGCGAGTCCGCAGTAGATGCCGGCGGTGCCGCGGCCGCACACGTCGACGCCGCTCCAGTCGGAGTTGACGTCGGCAAGTCGGATCGTCGAGTAGTACTTCTCTTGCCCCCAGCCGGCGGCGTCGGAGAATTGCGTGGTCCACAGCGTCGCGAATGCCTCGCCCGCGAGCGCGCAGTTCAGGCCCGCGACACCGCGGCCACAGACGTCGTCGCGGCCGTCGTCGTCGATGTCGCCGTACTGGATCGTGCTGTAGTACGACGCGTTGGCGCCCCAGCCGTTGGCGTCGCTGAACGCCGTGGTCCACACGTACGTCGGCGCGAAGCCGGCCCCGGTGGACAAGCCGCAGTGGATTCCCGCCGAGCCGCGGCCGCACACGTCGTCGCGACCGTCGCCATCGACGTCGGGGAAGCCGATGGTCTCGTAGTACTTCGGCACGCCCCAGCCCGCGTTTTCGCCGAAGTTCGTGCTCCACCGCGTCGGAGCGCCGAAGTTCGTGTTCTGTGCCACGGCGCAGTAGATCCCGTCGGTCCCGCGGACGCAGATGTCGTCGTCCCCGTCGCCGTCGAGATCGGGGTACCCGATCGTGGTCCAGCGCGAGGCGAAGTTGGTGAGGTTGAACGAGAACGAGACCGAGAACTGGTAGTCGCCGAAGTGGAAGCAGGGATCGTCCCCCAGGACGTTGCCGTGCGTCATGCAGCTGACCTTGGCGCCGCCGGCACTGCACACGTCGGCCTCACCGTCGCCGTCGACGTCCGGGAACGCGATGCTCGCCGTCAGCGGCAGCGCCGGCACACCATTGGCGGTGTTGCCGAACACGGTGGTGAACAGCTCCGAGCCCAGCGGGTGGCCGGGCGCAGGATCGACACAGACGGTGGCCCATGCCGCAGCGGGCGCGAGCACCACGAAGGTTGCGAGGACGAGCGAAGCGATGCGCATGGGCGAGACCTCCGAAGGAAGCGCCGCCTGGCGGTGCAACCATCACGCCACCGGGATCCACGCGCTGCTCGTGCAGCGCACGCGCCCTGCCCCTGCGATCGGCTGTGACGCCGCATGGGACGTCACGCCCACGGGCGCGGGCCTGCCGGCCTGCCTGGCCGACAGGACCCGGCCCCGCGCGGCGTCACCCGCACGACGCGGTGTCGCGCAGGTTGACCGAGATCGCCTGCGTGAACACTTCGCCGTGGACACCGCGGCATCCTGCCGCGTCACAGACCTCGTCGCACGAACCGACGATCGTGATCGCACAACCCTCCTGCGCACCACCGCAGGTGCGCACGGGCGCCTCGTGATCGTCCGCGACACAGCCGTACAGCACGGCCGGCGACGCGAACAGATCGCCGTAGTAGCTCGCCTCCTCGATCTCGAACTCGGCGCTCTCCTGCGCCGTCGGGGTCAACGCCGGGTTGTCGCCCAGCAGCGAGATCTGCCGCGACTCACCCAGGAAGTTGGTGCGCGCGACCAGACACGCGCTGACCCAGCCGCGACACTCCTGGTCGCAGCGACCGTCGTCTCGACCCCACGCGGGCGCCAGACCCAGGCCACCGGCGAACGTGCGCGTGCCACCGTCGGGCAGCGCCACCGCGACCTGCTGATCGGGGCCCAGCGCGCACGAGACCGTGTAGTCGAGGATGTCGAGCGCGAGCGTGTCGGCGGCGATCTCGGGGGTGATCGCGGCCGAGAGTGCGGCGCCCGTCAGCGGGGCGTCGGCGAGACCCCCACGCAACAGCTCGCTGGCAGCCAGTCCGTTGGTCGCGAGCTTGTTGAGACCCACGCCGTTGACGGCGAGCTTGCGCTCGGAAACACAGGTGTCGCCGTCCTCGGTGGCACAGGCGGCGGCGAGCGAGAGCAGCAGGATGGCGGACGAAATGCGGAGTGATTGCACGGTGCGGGGCCCTCTGTCCCGAAGAGGACGGGGCCGTCGCGGTTTTGATCACGGAAATGTGTGACCGGCGACGAATTCCCGGGCGGCGTTCGCCTGGGCGGCGTCGCCGAGCGCCTCGAACGCCGCCACGGCGGCCCGGCCGGCCTGCAGCGCCTCGGCCGTCGGACCGCCGTGCTCGAGCACCAGCGCCCGCGCGAGCAGCAGCTGCGCCGCGGCCACGGCCGGCGCGTCGGCGGCCGAGCCCGCCTGCAACACCGCGACGGCCCGGCGGGCATGCTCGACCGCCGCGGCGCCGTCCCCCAGCGCGAGATCCGACTGCGCCAGCGCATGCGTCAGGTGGCCGATGATCGGATGCTCGGCGCCGTTGCTGCGGGTCCACAGCGCGATGGCCTCGACCAACTTCGTGCGCGCAGCCTCGTGGTCGCCTTCATCGCGATCGAGCTCCGCGAGGTTGTTGAGCGCGAGCGCCTTCTGCGGATGCTCCGGATCGACGCGATCGGCCAGCGCGTACGCGCGTTGGTAGCACTCGCGCTCCTCGGTGACCCGACCGGCCTCGCCGTAGGCGATCCCGAGCACCATCAGCGTCTCGAGCAGCGCGGCGTCCTGCGGACCGAGCGTGGCCTCGAGCATCTGCAGCGATCGCTGCGCCAACGGCAGCGCCTGCGCCCCGCGCCCGGCGTTGAGGTGGAGGTTGGCGAGGTTGCCCAGCGCCGCCGCGACCAGCGGACTGGCGGTCGCGGTCGCGTCGGCATCCGCGATGATCGATTCCAGCTCGGCCTGCGCGCGGTCGAGCCGGCCCTCGCGCTCGTCGACACTCGCGAGGTTGGTGCGGGCCGCGACCACGTCGGGGTGGGTCGCGCCGAGCCAACGCCGCTTGATCGCGAGCGCGGCTTCGAACGACTCGCGCGCCGCCGCGAACTCGCCGCGCTCGTACTGCGTGACGCCGACATTGTTGACGTCGCGACCGACGTCGAGCGAGTCCTCGCCGTGCCACACCCGGCTGAGCGCGAGGCTCTCGCGCGCGAGCGCTTCGGCCTGGGCGAACTCGCTGTGTGCGATCGCGAGGGTCTGACGCGCACGCAGCACCTGGATCTCCACCGGCGATCGCCGCGCCAGCCGCTCGGTCGCGCCGCGCAGGCGTAGCACCAGCGCATCGGCGAGGTCGAGCTCGCCCGCGTCGGCCGTGAGCGCCAACAGCTTCGCCATCAGATCGAGCGCGAGCTCGTCGGCGCGCCCGGCCTCCGCGCGCCACAACGCGTCGGTGTACAGCGGGATCGCCTCGGCGTCGCGCGACTCCGACGCGACCAACAGCGCCTTGGCGCGCAGCGCCTCGGCCTCGATCGGACGGTGGCCCAGCGCGAGCGCGTCGTCGACGACCGCGTCGATCTCCGCGTGCCCCTGCGCCAGCGCACCGAGACGCTCGAGCGTGTGGATGCGATCGATGCGCACGGCGAGGGCGTCCGCGGCCGCCGCATCCTCTGGCGGCACCGTCGATCCGATCTCGCGTCCATCGCACTGGGCGATCGACGACAGCGCCAGCGTCGCCTCGACCGCGCGCGACCACATCGGCGCGCCACCACCCTCGAGCGCATCGACGAAGGAGCCCAGCTCGCTGCGCCGCCGGTCGAGGCAGCGCGTGCGCGACGTGAAGGTCGACTCGCCCTCGGCACGCCGCAGCCAGTGGGCCTCGCACGCGTCGATCCGCGCGCCGACCCACTGCTGCGCGTGTCGATCGAGCTCCGCGACGACGATCTCCGACGCCGCGGCCGCGACCTCGCCCAGCGACGCCGCGGCCGCGCGCAGCGTGCTCCGACGCGTGTCGTCCCAGATGCCCGCGAGCTCGGGCGAGGGATCGAAGCACGGCGTCTCGCGCTCGAGCGTGGTCACCACCACCGCGCCCCCGGCGACACCGGCGACGAGGGCGATCGCAGCGCTGCGCACGGCCCAGCGCGGTCGCTCGAGCACCGAGCGCAGCGTACGGATCAGCTGCCGCAGCTCGGCGTGCCGATCGCCGGGCAGATACGCCAGGCCACGCACGAGCGCCCGCCGCACCCGCAACGGCAGCGACGCCGGCAACGTCACGCGCAGCGCGCCATCGTCGACCGCCGGCAAGCCACCGCCGAGCGCCTCGTGCAGCGAGGCACACCACGCGAACTGATCGCTCGCGCCCGTCGCAGGCAGACCCAGGCGCTGCTCGGGTGCCATGTACGCCGGCGTGCCGACCACCGCACCGACGGCGGTCAGGCCTGGGCTCGACGGCGACGCGGGCACGCCGAGCGTCGCATCGGCGGTGCCGGCATCGCGCGCGAGCCCGAAGTCGAGCACGCGCACGCGGCCGTCGTCTCCGACGATGGCGTTGTCGGGCTTGAAGTCGCGGTGCACCAGGCCGGCGTCGTGCGCCGCCGCGAGCCCCTCGGCCGCCTGCAGGTACAGCGCCAAGACCTCGCGCCACGACGTGCCGTCCGCGACGGTGACGCGGCCCAGCGTGCGGCCGCGGACGAACTCCATCGCGACGAACACCGCGTCGTCGTGCAGACCGACCTCGTAGACGCCGACGACGTTGGGGTGCGACAGCTTGGCCAGCGCCCGGGCCTCGCGCACCAACCGCTCGCGTTCGACCTCGGCGCGACCGCCCTGCCATGGCCGCACGAGCTTGATCGCGACCTTGCGATCGAGCTGCGGGTCGTACGCGGCATAGACCACGCCCATGCCGCCGGCACCGAGCGCCTCGAGCACGGTGAAGCGATCGATGCGCGTCTCGGCGACCGGTTCACCCAGCACCTGTGCGCGCACGGCCACGCGCAGACGCTCGCGCTCGACCGCGTCGACGTCGATGCGGACCGCCTCGAGCCGCGTCACCAGCGGGTCGCCGTCCGAGGTCATCGCCGCAGCCGAGCATACCCGATCGCCGCCGCACGACCGTGGAGCGGGCCCGCCCATCCTGCTACGCTGGCGCAAGGTGGCGAGCGACGGCGAGCTGTTCCTCGCGTGGCAAACCGGGGATCGTCGCGCCGGCGGCGAGCTGGTGGACCGCTACGTCGAGGCGGTTCGGCGGTTCTTCCACACCAAGGTCGACGCCGGCATCGAAGACCTCGTGCAGCAGACCTTCCTGGTCTGCATCGAGCGCCGCGATCAGATCCGCGATCCCGACGCATTCCGCGGCTACCTGTTCGCGGCGGCGCGCAGCAAGCTGTACGACCACATCCGCAGCCGTCAGGGCAAGGACCGCACCGCGATCGATCCCGCGACGACCTCGATCGCCGACGCGGGCCTGTCGCCCGGCAGCGTGCTCGCGGCGCGTGACGAGCAACGCCTGCTGCTGCTCGCACTGCAGCAGCTGCCCGCGGAGCTGCAGGTCGCGCTCGAGCTGTATTACTTCGAGCGCGTGCGTGGCCGCGATCTCGCGATCGCGCTGGGCCTGCCCGATGGCACCGTGCGCAGCCGATTGCGCCGCGGCCTCGAGCAGCTGCGCGAGCGACTCGACGCGCTCACGCGCTCCGAGTCGCCGGGCCTGCGCACGGCATCGCAGGAACACCTGCGCGCGTGGGAACAGGGGCTCGAGCGCGACGAGCCCTGAGCCGCGTGGACGTCACTGCGCCGCGAGGAACTCGACGTAGCACGCGTCGTCGTCACAACCGCCGGCGCAGGCCCAGAACGTGTCGATGCTGTCGGCGCTCGCGGTGGTGCAGACGTCGCGGCACATGCTGTGTTGGCTGGCGTCGATGCACTCGAAGAACTCCATCTGATCGCAGGTGCTCTGGCACAGCGTCACGTCGCCGCCGCCACCGACCTCGCCGACGCCGGTGACCTCGCCGTCACCGCCGCCCGCGAACACGTCGTAGCACGCGCCATCGTCGCACGCGCCCGCCGCCACACAGCCGACGAAGGTGTCGCGATCGCTGGCATCGGCGCTGCTGCACAGGTCACGACATGCGGCGTGGGTCTGCGCGTCGATGCAGTCGAAGAACTGCAACGAATCGCACGCGTCCTGGCACTCGGCGGCGGGATCCGATTCCCCCGGCAGACCGTCACCGCACTCGGGCGGGAGGTTGCAACCGTCGCGATGCTCGACGCAGTAGACCGCGTAGCCCTGATCGGACGGCGACAGCGACGCGCACAGGCCTGCGCAGTCCAGCGGCGGGATGCAACCCGCGTCGACGTAGTCCTGGCACGCGCCGGCACAGCTGCCACCGCCGCCGCCGGTCTCGCCGCCGTCTCCATCCCCGCCGCCACCGGTGTCACCCGGCGCCTGCTCGTAGAGGTTCATCGTGCAGCTGGGATCGCAGATGTCCGCCTGCACGCACGCGACGAACAGCTCGATCGCGGAGCTCGACGCGGCCTCGCACGCACCGAAGCATCGCGCCTGGTCGGCGCTGTCGTTGCAGTCGAAGAACTTGAGCTGGTTGCACGCGTCCTTGCAGTCCTGTTGCTCCTGCGCCGACGCACCGCCCCCGCCCGTGCCGTCCCCGCCCGAGCCCTCGCCATCGAGCATCCCGCCGGCGTCGCAGCCGGGCAGTGGTTGTGCCGCGAGCAAGCCGATCCCCAGCGCTGCACCCAGGCGCAACGCACGAACTTCGCCGATCATGGTCCTTCGATTCCTCGCCCGCGGTCACTGCCGCGGCGCCAGGGACCACGACGCTGGCTGGGCGCAGACCGTCGCAGATTTTTTTTCCGGCGCGCTGCGCCGCCGCGCCGCGCCAGTTCCGCGCGTGCTATGTCTGGCGCGAGCCGCAGCTTCCATGACGATCCGCACCCCGATCCTCCTGTTGTGCGCCCTGCTCGCTTGCGACGCCGCCAAGTCCGACGACAAGGCCAAGACCAAGCTCGACGCCAAGGCCAAGGCCGCGGCCACGCCCAAGTTCGACGCGGCGCCGCCATCACCCGCGCCCGACGCGAAGCCCGACGCGAAGCCCGACGCGAAGCCCGACGCGAAGCCGGACGCGAAGCCGGACGCGAAGGTCGAGCCCGCGCCCACGCCCCCGGCCCCCGCCGCGCCGCCGCGGCCCGCCGACGTGCCCGCCGACTGGCAGCCGGTGGTCGGCGACGTGTGGAGCTTCTGGGTGCCCGCGAGCTGGACGATCGAGGACTACAAGCCCGGCGACGGCGGCACCGGCGACAAGGGCGACAAGCTCGCCGACGCCGCGCGCGTGGAGTCCGGCATGCGGATCTCGTCGCTGAGCTGCCACGTGCGCTCCGACCTCCCGCTGCCGACCAAGCTCGCCGAGCTCGAGGTCGCGATGATCGACGCCGCGAAGAAGAACGCGAAGAAGCACCAGGCCAAGGCCGCCATCATCGACGTGGATCACGACGGCACCAAGCGCCAGGCCGTGCACCTCGAGTACAAGGCCACCGGCGACGGCACCCTGGTGTTCGAGCGCTGGACGCTCTCCACGCGTCCTGTCGGCATCGTCTGCACCGACGAGTCGAAGGCCGGCGGCGACGATCCGAAGATCCTCGCGACGGCGCTCGGGTCGTTCCGCTGGACGGCACCGAGTCCTTGATCCCGCAGGGC
>JAIBBS010000188.1 GCA_019694555.1 Nannocystaceae bacterium | reverse complement strand
CTCGCGGCCGCCAAGGCCCAGGCCGCCGCGCACGAGCCCGACGCGATCGTGCTCGCCGCCGACACCGTGGTGTGGTGCGAGGCCGACGCGCCGCTGGGCAAGCCGCGCGACCGCGACGACGCGCGCGCGATGCTGCGGCGGCTCGCGGCGCGCGAGCACCACGTCACCACCGCGTGGGCGCTCGCCGGCGCGGTGCCGCTCGAGCTGCACGAGAGCACGACCTCGGTGTGGCTGCGTGCGATCGCCGACGACGAGCTCGAGGCCTACCTCGACGCCGACGAGTGGCGCGACAAGGCCGGTGGCTACGGCATCCAGGGCCGCGCGGCCGCGTTCATCCCCCGCATCGTCGGCTCGCACGCCGCGGTGATCGGGCTGCCGCTGTGCGAAGTGGTCGCGCGGCTGCACGCGCTGGGGGTGCGGGCGCAGTGACGGACGCAGCACCGTACGCCGACGTCGCGCAGCGGCTCGCGCAGGTGCACGCGCGCATCGAGGCCGCGCGTGCGCGCGCCGGCGCCGACGCGGTGCGGCTCGTCGCGGTCGGCAAGCACCACCGGGCGCCGGCGATCGCCGCCGCGTACGCCGCGGGTCAGCGCGACTTCGGCGAGAACTACGCGCAGGAGCTCGCCGACAAGCGCGCCGCGCTGGCGTCGGCGTGCCCCGAGCTGCGCTGGCACGTGATCGGTCCGGTGCAGCGCAACAAGGCCAAGCTCGTGGTCGGCACCGCGCTGGTCCACACCGTCGACCGCGTGCCGCTGCTGGCCGCGCTCGATCACCAGGCCCTGAGCCTGGGCGTGACCCAGCCGGTGCTCGTGCAGGTCAACGTCGCGGGCGAGGCCAGCAAGTCGGGCGTGGCGCCCGCGGAGCTGCCCGCGCTGCTCGACGCGTTCGCCGACTGCGGTGCGCTGCGCTGCGTCGGGCTCATGACGATGCCGCCGGCGGGCCCGGCCGAGTCGGCGCGGCCGCACTTTCGCGCGCTGCGGCAGCTGCGGGATCGGCTCGCGAGCACGGCGCGGCCGCAGGTCGAGCTGCGCGAGCTCTCGATGGGCATGAGCGACGACCTCGAGGTCGCGATCGAGGAGGGCGCGACCCTGGTGCGGGTCGGCACCGCGATCTTCGGCGCGCGCGCGGTGCCGGCGTGACACGGCGGCTTGTCGCGCCCGGCCGCAGGTGATACGCCCAGGGTGTCCGCCGATGCCGGGTGACGATGCCGTGCTGCGACCTGCGAGCCCCAGCGCGCTCACGCTCGAGCTCGCCTACGACGACGCGCCGCTGCGCGCGGCCCCCGGCGACACCGTCAGCGCGGCGCTGCTGCGCGCGGGTCGAGTCGCGACCGGCCGCAGCCTGAAGTTCCGCCGCCCACGCGGTCCGTTCTGTCTGCAGGGCGACTGCGGCACCTGCCTGCTGCGCGTCGACGGCGAGCCCAACCTGCGCGCCTGCACCACGCGCGTGCGCGCCGGCATGCAGCTGCAGTCGCAGAACCGCGTGCTGCCGCGCGGCCCCGATCCGACCGCGCTGGTCGACACGGTGTTCGCGGCCGGCATGGACCACCATCACTTCATGGTGCGACCGCGCCTGGTCAACACCATCATGCAGGAGGTCGCGCGCAACCTCGCGGGTCTGGGCACGCTGCCCGACGCGCCGTCGGAGCCGCCGGCGCCGCCGCGGCACGAGGCGCCGCAGGTGCTGGTCGTCGGCGCGGGGCCGGCCGGGCTCGCGGTGCTGCGACGGCTGCGACGTGCCGGACTCGCGGCGGTGTGCGTCGAGCGGCTCGATCGCGACGGCGCCCGCGCCCGCTGTGGCGACGACGACGCGGAGGTCCGCTACGACACCGCCGTGTTCGGGCTGTATCCGCGCGAGCACGGCGGCGGCGTGGTCGCGGCGCGCGTGCACGACGGCGACGCGCGCGGCATCGTCACCTTCGCGCCGCGCCACCTGGTGCTCGCGACCGGCACGCGCGACGTGATCGTGCCGCTGCGCAACAACGATCTGCCCGGCGTGCTGGCGGCGCGCGGGCTCGCAAGCCTGCTGCGTCGCACCGGCGACACGCTGGCGGTGCCCGGCGTGGTCGTCGGCGAGGGCGAGCGTGCGACCGCGCTGGCACGACAGCTGCGGCTCGAGCTGCTCGCACCGACCGCGGTCGAGGCCGTGCTCGGCGGCGCGCGGGTCGAGGCCATCGCCACGCGCGAGGGCCGCCGCGAGCTCGGCGTCGTCGCGCTCGCGGGCACGCCGGCGCCGGCGTCGGAGCTGGCGCGGCAGTGTGGCGCGCGCGTGCGCTGGGCCGACGCGGGCTTCGTCGTCGCGCGCGACGAAACCGGCCGCGCCGCCGCGGACACGTGGACGACATGGGCCTGCGGCGAGGTCTGCGGCGTGGCCGAACGCGACGCCGCGGACGACGGCGAGCGCGTGGCCGAGGCACTGCTCGCCGCGATCGGGAGGGCGCCATGACCCAGCGCGTGTTCGTGTGCCGCTGCGAGGACGTGACCGTGGCCGAGATCCAGCACGCGATCGCGCTGGGCCTGGGCAGCGTCGAGGAGATCAAGCGCTACACCGGACTGGGCACCGGCCCGTGCCAGGGCAAGGAGTGCATCGTCGCGCTGGTGCGGCTGCTGCTGGCCGAGCGCGCGGTGACGCCCGAGGCGGTGCAGCCGTTCACCGCGCGGCCGCCCGCGGAGCCGGTCACGCTCGCCGAGCTCGCGAGCGTCGCGGGCACGCCACCGCCGGAGGACGGCCCGTGAAGCCACCGGTGACGCTGGGTCGCGCCGACGAGCCGCTGCCCGAGGCCTGCGACGTCGCGATCGTGGGCGGCGGCGTGATGGGCCTGTCGACCGCGTACGCGGTGGCCGAGAGCTCGAAGCTGCGGGTGGTCGTGCTCGAGCGCAGCTACCTCGTCAGCGGCGCATCGGGGCGCAACGGCGGCGGCGTGCGCATGCAGTGGGGCGACGAAGGCAACGTGCGGGTCATGATGGAGAGCATCGAGATCTGCCGCGGTCTCGCGCAGGAGCTCGGCATCAACCTGTGGTTCCGCCAGGGCGGCTACCTGTTCCTCGCGCGCAGCGAGGCCGGCGAGCAGCGCCTGCGTCGCAACGCCGAGCTGCACCACCGCGTCGGCGCGCCCACGCGGTTGCTCGGCCCCGAGGAGGCGCGCGAGCTGGTGCCCGAGCTCGACGTGCACGACGTGCGCCTGGCCGCGTTCAATCCCAAAGACGGCGTGGTGTTCCCGTGGCCGTTCGTGTGGGGCTACGCCGGCCAGGCGATCCGCCGCGGCGTGGTCGTGCGCACGCACACCGCGGTCGAGGCCGCGGAGGCCGACGGCGCGGGCCTGCGCCTGCGCCTGTCCACCGGCGAGTCGCTGCGCGCCAACCTCGTGGTCAACGCGACCGGCGCGTGGTGCCACGGCCTCAACCACTCGCTGGGCGTGCGGCTGCCCAACCGGCCGCATCGCCACGAGATCCTCTCGACCGAACCGCTCAAGCCCTTCCTCGATCCGTTGGTGGTCGATCTCGCCAGCGGCCTGTACTTCTCGCAGAGCACCCGCGGCGAGATCGTGGCCGGCATCACGATGCCCGACCACGGCGACGGCGGCACCGACGTCGATCAATCCTCGTCGCTGGGCTTCCTCGCGCACCTGGGCCGCACGCTCGCCGCGGTGATGCCACGGCTGGGTCGACTCAAGGTGCTGCGGCAGTGGGCCGGCGCCTACGACGTCTCACCCGACGGCGACGCGATCGTCGGCCCCTCGCCCGGCGTGCCCGCGCTGCTGCAGCTGTGCGGCTTCACCGGACACGGCTTCATGATGGCACCCGCGGTGGGCCGCATGCTCGCGCGCTTCATCGTCCGCGGCGAGCGCCACCCCATGCTCGAGCGTTGGGATCCCACGCGCTTCGTCGACGGCCGCAGCCGCGCGCGTGAGGACATGATCATCGGGTAGACCCTGCGGCGGCACACTCTGGGCCGAAAGCAGCGCGGGCGGTGGCCGATGAGACGCGTGCATGTCCGCGGCCGCAGCGATCGTCTCCAGCGCGCCCGAGCCGGCGGGAACGAGCCTCGAGGACGACGGGATCGACCTCACCGGGCTCGACCGCAACGGCCTGCGCGCGGTCGACTGGTTGCTCTCGCCCGCGCGGCGCTTCCCCGCGCTGCCGAGCGCCGTGGCCGACGTCATGGCGGTGGCCAACACCCGCGAGGCCAACTTCCGCGAGGTCGATCGGGTGGTGCGGACCGATCCCGTGCTCGCCGCGCGCGTGTTGTCGGTCGCCAACTCGCCGCTGTACCGCCCGCCGGCGCCGATCACCTCGCTGCGCATGGCGCTGATGCGGCTGGGCTGGAGCATCCTGCGCGAGGTGCTGCTGCAGGCGGTGGCCGAGGCGCACCTGTTCCGCGGCGGGCCCCGGCGCGAGGTCAACGCGGTGCGCCTGCACTCGATCGCGATCGCACACGTGCACCGTCACGTCGCGCAGGTGCTGGGCTTCGACACCGAGCACGCGTTCGTGTGCGGCTTGTTGCACGACCTCGGACGTCCGGCGCTGCTGACCGCGCTCGCGGCCAGCGACGCGCCGCCGCTCGATCCGACCCAGCGCGACCTGGTGATCCGCGCGCTGCACCCGATGATCGGCGCGCGGACCAGCCGCGCGTGGCAGCTGCCCGACGTGGTCGCGCGGGTGTGCCTCGATCACCACCGCAGCGACGACGGCGGCGCCGCGCTGAGCCAGGGCGGCGTGAGCAGCGTCGCGCTGTGCGAGGCGCTCGTCGCCAGCGAGGGCTACGCCAGCGAGCCGGTGTGCAGCGCGGAGCAGGCCGCGACGCTGCTCGCGCGGGTGCAGCTGCCGCCGCACGAGCTCGAGAGCCTGCGCAGCACCGCGCTGGTGCTGTGCCGCGAGGCCAGCTGAGCCGCTCGCAGCCCCGGCGTCCGCCGCGGCCGGCGGCAGCGGCCCCATCGGCGCCGCCGCACGGACCGGCGATGGCGTAGGCTTGCGCCGGTGGACCCCGCGACCGCGGCGCTGTGCGACGCCCTGCAGCAGCACGGCTGCGTCACGCCGGCGCTCGTCATCGACGTCGAGCGCGCGGCCGCCAACATCGCGGCGATGATCCGCTGGCTCGGCGACGCCGCGCGCTGGCGGCCCCACGTCAAGACCGTCAAGCAGTCGCGCATCGTCGCGCTGCTGCTCGACGCGGGCGTGCGCAGCTTCAAGTGTGCGACGCTGCCCGAGCTCGCGTTGGTGCTGCGCACCGCCACGCAGGCCGACATCGGCGTCGACGTCGTGCTCGCGCATCCGCTGCCGCCCGCACGCGTGCCCGAGCTGGTCGCGCTGGCGCGGCGATTCCCGTCCGCGCGCGTGGGCCTGGTCGCCGATGCCCCCGACGCGCTCGCGGCCTGGCCCGCCGAGGCCGACGCGCTGGCGCTGTGGCTCGACGTCGATCTCGGCATGCACCGCACCGGCTGCGCGCCGGCGGTGTGGTCGGCGTGGCTGCGCTCGGCGGCCGCCGCCGGTCGCCGCGTGGTCGGGCTGCAGGGCTACGAGGGTCACCTCGGCTGGGACGATCGCGCCGCCGCGCACGCGGCCTACGACGCGCTGTGTGGGCTCGCGCGCGAGATCGACGGACTGCAGGTGGTGCTGACCTCGGGCAGCCACGGCTTCGCCCACGCGCGCGCGCACGCGGGTCTGCGCGAGGGGCCGTGGCAGCACCAGATCGGCGCGGGCACGCTGGTGCTGTCGGATCTCGCCAGCGCGCGGCCGGCCGCGGCGCTGGGCGTGGTGCCGGCGGCGTTCGTCGCCGCGCGCGTGATCGCAGCGCCGCAGGCCGATCGCATCACGCTCGACGCGGGCAGCAAGGCCATCACGCCCGATCGCGGCCCGCCCAGCTGCGCGGTGCTCGGCTACCCCGGGCTGCAGCCGCAGCGCGCCAGCGAGGAACACCTGCCGCTGGTGGTGAGCGCACCGCCGGTGCCACCGCGCGACGCGATCGTGCTGCTGGTGCCCGACCACGTCTGCACCACCGTCAACCTGCACCGCGAGGCGATCTACGTCGCGGGCGCGCGCATCCTCGGCACCGGCGCCATCGAGGCCGCCGGGCGCGAACCGCCGCTGCCGCACGCACGGGTGCCCGCGTGAACGTGCCGGTCGCCGACGCCGACGACGGAGCCGTGCTCGACGTGCTCGTGGTGCCGCGGTCCTCGCACGATCGCGTGGTCGGCATCCATGGCGATCGCGTGCGCATCCAGCTGACGGCGCCGCCGGTCGAGGGCGCCGCGAACGCGGCGCTGGTCGAGCTGCTGGCCGAACAGCTCGCGCGGCCGCGCGACGCCATCGCGATCGTGGCCGGCAGCAGCAGCCGTCGCAAGCGCGTGCGCGTGCGCGGCCTCGACGCGGCGCAGGTGCGCGCGCGGCTGGGCCTGCTCGCGCTCGCGCTCGCGACCGCGGCGTCGGGATCCGCGTGCGCACCGTTTCGCACCGAGATCGAGCTCGACGTGATCGTGCCCGAGGACGCCGACGACCTCGACGTCGCCAACAACGCCTCGCTCGTGCTCGACCCTGGCGGGCAGACCCACACGCTGTCCGCCGACGGGCTGGATTTCCAGCTCTCGCTCGAGCTCGATCCCGACGCGGTGCTGCACACCGTGTCGCTGTACCTCGCGCAGGACGAGACGCTGCTGGCGTGGGGCCGCACGCCGTCGTTCTCGTGGGGCGCGGCCGAGCGCGGGCTGGGGCTGTTCCTGGGCCGACCGGCGGCCGCCTCGACGTTCCCGCTCGCGCTCGATCTGCCCGACGATCAGCTGCTGGCCGCGCACGCGTTCGGGCGCGGCGTGGTGATGCTCTCGAGCGACGGCGCGACCTCGTTCCTCGACGACTTCACGCTGCAGACCGCAGAGGCCGCCGCGCTGTCGCATCCACCCGCGACCGACGACGGCGCGCTGGTCGGCGACGCGCTCGGTGGTGTCATGCGCGTGACCTGGCGCGAGCGCATCGCGGCGCACCGCTTCGATCCCGGCGACGACGCGTGGGTCGAGGTCGCGTTCGAGGGCGCCGACGCGCTGGGCGGGCGCGACGGCGCGGTGTGGACCACCGATGGTGCCGGCACCGTGCTCACGCTGATCGGCGGCCCGGAAGGCACCGCGGCGCAGACCGCCGTGGTGGCGATCGATCTCGCGCCGCGCGACGACGGCGGCCTGTTCGCGGTGCAGCTCGACGACGTCGCGCTCGACGTGCCCCGGCCGGGCGCCGCCGCGACGTGGATCGTGCGCCAAGACGGCGACGACGACGACGACATCTTGTTGTTCGGACACGGCGAGGCCGCGCCCGGCGAGGGCATCGCGCTGGCGCGGTGGCTGCGGGCCGGCGTCGACGTCGGTCCGCCCGAGCGCGCGTCGTGGCAGCAGGCGCGCTGCGTGCAGCTCGACCGCGGACGCGACGGCGAGATCGTGCGCGTGCTCTGCGGCGGGGGCATCCGCGACGGCTCGCCCACCGGCGACGTCGAGCAGTTCGATCGCGGCCCGGACGGGGACACCACGTGGACCCACCATGCCGCGCTGCTCGATCCGCCGCTGCCCGATCCCCGGTGGTGGCGTGACGACGTCGCGGTCTACGCGCAGGGCGAGGGCGTGCTGCAGCGCTTCGACCGCACGACGCTGGCGGGCTGGCCGGCGAGCGACCCGAGCCCGGTGCCTGCGCTGCGCGGCCACGGCGGGACGCAGCTGACGACCGACACCGGTGCGGTCGTGCTCGCCGGCGGCGTCGATGCCACGGGGGCGCCCGCGACGCGCCTGCAGGTGTTCGTCCCGGCCGTGCCGTCCGACTGACGCGCGCGTCCGGTCGGGTGCCGACAGGGTCCGACGACCCGCCCCCGCTCGCGCCCTCACGCTGCGGCAGCACCCTCGTGCGAGCCGCCGGGCCGGACCGACCTGGAAAAACGCCGTTGAGCCCGGCTCCGCTGCCCTCGTATAGTTCGCGCGACCGCCCAAGGAGCCCCATGGCCGACACGCTCTCGATCACCGACAACCGCACGGGCAAGACCTACGAAATCGCGATCCAAGACGGCACCATCCGCGCCGCGGATCTGCGTCAGATCAAGGTCGCGTCCGACGACTTCGGCCTGATGAGCTACGACCCCGCGTTCATGAACACGGCGTCGTGCCGCTCCGCCATCACCTACCTCGATGGTGACGCCGGCATCCTGCGCTACCGCGGTTATCCGATCGAGCAGCTGGCGGAGCAGTCGACCTACCTCGAGGTCGCGTACCTGCTCATGCACGGCGAGCTGCCCAACACCCAGCAGCTGGGCGCGTGGGAGCACTCGATCATGACGCACACCTTCGTGCACGAGTTCCTCAAGCGCGCGCTCGAGGGCTACCGCTACGACGCCCACCCGATGGGCCGTCTGGTCGCGTTCCTCGCCACGCTGTCGACCTTCTACACCGACGCGAAGGACGTGCGAAACCCCGAGATCCGCAAGCAGCACGTGGTCCGCATCATCGCGAAGATGCCGACCATCGCCGCGTGGGCCTACCGCCACTCGCTGGGCCGGCCGTACATCTACCCCAGCAACGAGCTGTCGTACTGCGGCAACTTCCTCGCGATGCTGTTCCAGATCGCCGAGCCCAAGTACAAGCCGCATCCGGTGCTCGAGCGCGCGCTCGACGTGCTGTTCATCCTGCACGCCGACCACGAGCAGAACTGCTCGACCAGCGCCGCGCGCGGCGTGGGCTCGGCCGAGTCGGACCCCTACGTGTCGCTGGCCGCGGCCAGCGCGGCGCTGTACGGCCCGCTGCACGGCGGCGCCAACGAGGCGGTGCTGCGCATGCTCAAGAAGATCGGCAACGTGAAGAACGTGCCGGAGTTCATCGCGTCGGTGAAGGCCGGCGAGGGCAAGCTGATGGGCTTCGGCCACCGCGTGTACAAGAACTACGACCCGCGCGCGAAGGTCATCAAGAAGCTCGCCGACGACGTGTTCGCCGTGACCGGCCGCAACCCGCTGTTGGACATCGCGCTCGAGCTGGAGAAGATCGCGCTGTCGGACGAGTACTTCATCAAGCGCAAGCTCTACCCCAACGTGGATTTCTACTCGGGCCTCATCTACCAGGCCATGGGCTTCCCGGTGGAGATGTTCCCGGTGCTGTTCGCGATCCCGCGCGCGTCGGGCTGGCTGTCGCAGTGGTGCGAGATGCTCGACGACAACGAGCAGAAGATCTCGCGCCCGCGCCAGATCTACACCGGCCCCGACGCACGCGACTACGTGCCGATGGCCAAGCGCTGAGGCGTCCGGGCTCGACGAGACCGGCGTCCCGCGTCAGCGGGCGCCGGTTTTTTCGCGCGCGTCGAGCAACGCGTGCAGCTGCGACACCACCGCCTCGGGCTCGGCGCCCATGCGCACCGGCACGTTCGCGTGCGCGCCGACGAAGCCCAGCCCGCCCTCGTGGTAGCGGGTCTTGAACTCGGTGAACTTGAGCCCGTGCGCGGTCGAGATCACGACCACGCGATCGTGGCGAGCGATGGTGCCGGCGGCGACGAGCTTCTCCAGGCACGCCAGCGCGACGCCGGTGTGCGGACAGTTGAACATGCCGGTGCGATCGGCCCGCGCGACCGCCTCGGCGAGCTCGACCTCGCTGGCCTGCTCGACCAGGCCGTCGAAGGCGGCGAGCGCCGCGATGGCCTTGTCGCGGCTGACCGGGTCGCCGATCTGGATCGCCGACGCGAGCGTGGTGCCGGCCACGACCGGCTCGAAGTCCTCGCGCGCCATCGGCCGCCCCTGCGCCTGCGCGCGCAGGAACGCGCGATACAGCGGGTTGGCGCGCTCGGCCTGGCAGCACACCAGCCGCGGCAGACGACCGATGAGCCCCAGCTCGCGCGCCTGCAGGAAGCCCTTGGCGATGGCGCTGACGTTGCCGAGGTTGCCGCCGGGCACCAGCACCCAGTCGGGCACGGCCCAGTCGAACTGCTGCACCAGCTCGATCGCGATGGTCTTCTGGCCCTCGACGCGCAGGCTGTTCATCGAGTTCGCGAGGTAGATCGTGGGGTCCTCGGTCAGGCGCTGGACCACGCGCATGCAGCCGTCGAAGTCGGTCGCCAGTGAGCCGACGATGGCGCCGTTGGCCAGCGGCTGCACCAGCTGCGCCGCGCTGACCTTGGCCTCGGGCAGCAGCACCACCACCGGGATGCCCGCGGCCGCGCCGTAGGCCGCCAGCGCCGCCGAGGTGTCGCCGGTCGACGCGCACGCGACCGCACGGATCGGACGGCCCGCGGCGATCATCTGCTTCACCGACGAGACCAGCACCGTCATGCCGAGGTCCTTGAACGAGCCGGTGTGGCTGGTGCCGCACTGCTTGATCCACAGATCCTCGAGCCCCAACGTCGCGCCGTAGCGCTCGGCCCAGAACAGGTTGGTGCCGCCCTCGAGCAGCGAGACCACGTTGGCGTCGTCGACGTGCGGCGCGACCCACTCCTTCTTGCCCCACACGCCCGAGCCGTAGGGCCAGCCGGTCCGCAGCCAGCGCTCGTCGAACAGCTTCATCCACGCCGCCGGCGCGCGGTTGCGCAGCGCCTCGGTGTCGTGGACGACCTCGAGCAGGCCGTGACACCGCGGGCAGCGATAGACCACGTCCAGCAGGGACAGGCGCACGTCGCAGCCGGCGATGCACGCGAAGTGGGCGCCATACATGGTGCCCGCGAGCTTCGCATCGCCGCGCGCGCGGCCGCAAGCGTCAGGGCAGCGCGGCCACGGCCACGACCTGCGGCGCCGCCGGTGCGACCGCGCTGGGTTGCTCGACGCGGTGCAGCAGCACCACGCCGGTCGCGTCCGTCAGGTCGAGCTCGACCACGTCGAGCTCGATGCTGTCGTACAGGCACATCGCGCCGGCGTCGCTGCGGACCAGCTCGCACGGCTGCAGCAACACGCGGACGTCGTCGCCGTCGCGATCGGCGAAGCCGCAGACGTCGCTGCGCTCGCGAAATGGCAGGTGCGCGACCGCCAGGTGCAGCCGCTCGCCCTGCAGCGTCGGCACCAACGCCGTCGGCGGCGGCTGCGGCACGCGCTCGCACTGCCCCAGCGCGATGCGATCGACCAGCACGGGACAGTCGAAGTCGCCGGGGATGTCGTCGCGATCGGGACACGGCGGCGGGCCCTGGCACGCGGCGAGCCCCAGCGCGAGCACCGAGCACACCAGCCCGGCGCGCGGCCGGTTCGATCGACGCGAGACGCCAACGCAGGACATGCCAACAAGGTAGCGACGCCGGCGTACACGTCACCCGCGGCTTGCGCCGCGGTCGCGCCCGCGTGCCGCAATCGTTGCCGCCTTGCTATGCTCGCGCGGTGCCGCACGACGCGCCGCCAGGGCCCGACGCGACGCCGCGAGGCCCGGCGAGTCTGCGCGCAGTCGTCTTCGATCCACGCTGGCGTCGCCGCGCGCTGACGGCCGCGATCGGTCTGGCGCTCACGCTGCTGCCGCTGGTGGGCACGCTGGGCTACGAGCATGCGTTCGTGCTGGCGCCGCTGGCGAGCCTGGGCGGCATCGCGGTCGGCGTCGACGCGGTCCATGGCGCGCGCGCCCGCGGCGGTGCGACGCTGCGCACGCTGCTCGAGCACGGCGCGCGCGAGCTCGCGGTGTTGCTCGCGATCGCGTTCGCGATGCCGCTGCTGGGGCAGGCGTGGCAGCGCGCATGCGAGCCGCTGGGCGGCGTCGGCTTCTTCGCCATGGGCCCGGGCGTGTGCGCGCTGCTGGGCCTGGTCGCAGGGCTGTGGGGCGGCGTGCTCGCGAACCGCCGCGGCCGCGCGCTGCTGCTGGGCGCGCTGCCGATGATCGCGTGCACCGGCATCGGGCTGTGGCGGCTGTTCGCCGAGCCGGTGGTGTTCGCGTTCGATCCGTTCTGGGGCTACTTCTCCGGCTCGGTCTACGACGAGGCCGTGGCCGTGACCGCGACCTACGGCTGGTTCCGCGTCTACAACCTCGGCGTCGCCGCGATCGCCGTGCTCGCGCTGGCGGCATGGCTGGGGCCGGGGCTGCGGCTGCGCGCGCTGCCGGCCCGCGAGACCGCGCTGCGTGGCGTGCCGCTGCTGCTGCTCGCCGGCGTCGCCGCGGCGGTGGGGCTGCAGGGTTCGCGCTTCGGCTTCACCGCCGATCTCGCGTCGATCGAAGAGGTGCTGTCGCAGCGCCGCGAGACCGAGCACTTCGTGATCCTCTACGCGCCGCGCAGCGCCGACGCGCGCAGCATCGACGCCATCGCGATCGAGCACGAGTTCGCGTGGGCGCAGCTGCGCGAGGCCATGGGCGGGCGCGAGCCCGACGGCAAGGTCACCAGCTTCGTGTTCGCCAACGCCGAGCAGAAGCGGCGGCTGATGGGCGCGGGCACGGTGCAGGTCGCGGCGCCGTGGCGGCGACAGATCTATCTCGACCACCGCCCCTTCCCTCACCCGGTGCTGCACCACGAGCTCGCGCACGTGTTCGGTGCCACCGTCGGCGACGCGATCTTCGGCGTCAGCCGCGAGGGCCTGCGCATCAACGTCGGGCTCATCGAGGGCTTCGCCACCGCGATGGCGCCCAAGGAGGCCGAGCGCCTCGATCTGCACGACCAGGCGCTGGTGCTGCGCAAGCTCGACAAGCTGCCGGCGATGGCCGCGATCATGGGCCCGGGCTTCCTGACCAAGTCGTCGCAGATCGCGTACACCGCCGCGGGTTCGTTCTGCCTGTGGCTGGTGCAGACCCACGGCTTCGAGCCCATGGGCGTGCTGTACGGCAGCGCGGGTGACTTCGAGCGCGCCTACGGCGTGCCGCTGGCCCCGCTCGAGGCGCAGTGGATCGCGTTCCTCGACGCGCGCGGTGGCGTCGCCGACGACGACGTCGCCGCAGCCGCGCAGCGCTTCAAGCGTCGCTCGGTGTTCGAGCGCCCCTGTGCCCACCGCACCGCGGAGCTGCGCGGCGAGATCGATCGCGCGACCGCGCGGGGCCGCCTCGACGAGGCCATCGACGGCTGGCGCGAGCTGTGCCGGCTCGAGCCCGAGCAGACCGAGCACGGCCTGGGCCTGGCGCAGGCGCTGGCGCTGCAGCGGCGCTGGGACGAGGCGCAGCAGGCCCTGGTCGGGCTGGCCGCGGACGACGATCTGACCACCACGATGCGCGCGAGCGTGCTCGAGCGTGCCGGCGACGTCGCGCTCGCCCGCGGTGCGCTCGACGAGGCCGCCCGCGCCTACGCCGAGGCGATGGCGCTGCCGCAGTCCGAGCAGCGGCTGCGGCTGTTGCAGCTGCGCACGCTCGCGTCGCAGCAAGCCTCGCTGCGCGACCTGGTGCTGACGTATCTGTCGCCCTTCGATCCCGACGACGACGAGCTCACGCGTGCGGTCACCACGACCTGGGCCGCGAGCGAGCTGACCCGCACGCCGCCGGGCGAGGCGCTGGGCCACTACCTGCTGGGCCGCGGCCTGCTCAACGCCGAGCGCCCCGAGGCGGCCGAGCGCGAGCTGGCGCGCGCGCTGCGGGACGATGGCCGCGCGCTGCCCAGCCCCGAGTTCGTGCGCGCGGCCCACACCGCGCGGCTCGAGGCGCTGGTCATGCTCGGGCGCAGCGACGACGCGCGCGCCGAGCTGGCAGCGCTGCGGCGCGAGCCCGCACCGCCGCACGGCTACGTCGCGCAGTGGGACGAGTGGGACGCACGCATCGCGTTCTTCGAGCGCTGGGCCCGCTGAGCCCCCGCGCTCACAGCCCGCGGGTGATCCGCCACGCGCGACCGTCTCGCACGAGCTCGAACAGCGCGTGGTCCTGCTTGCGCGTGTGGTAGCCGTCGACCTTCACCGCGCCGGCCTCGTCGACGATCGGCTGCAGGCGGAAGCTCGCGTCGATCCACACGCGCACGCTCGCGCGATCCTTGAGCACGTCGATCTCGAGGTAGTCGATGGTGAAGCGCACCGACTCCAGCTGGGCCATGCGCTCGCGCAGCAGCGGTCCGAGCTCGGTGTACTCGATGTCGTCACCGGGATCGTCGGTGCCGGCGGTGTCGTAGTACGTCGGGTGCGCCGTCGCGAGCACGCCCGCGGCGTCGCGGCGCACGAACGCGGTGCGGTAGCGCTCGAGCACCGCGAGGATGTCGCGGTTCTCCGCGGTGTCCGGGATCTCGGTGCCGGGAATCGTCGGTTCCTTCTTGCACGCCGAGGCGAGCGCGCAGACGGACAGGCACAGGGCAATCGTGGCGTGGCGCAGTCGCATGGATCGAGGGGACGTCGAGACGAGTTCGGCGCGGCCGGGCATGCCACGTCGGCGTGGCGCAAGCCATACCGTCCCGGACGGCGGGGCTGCAAGCACTGGACGACGACGACGACGCCCGAAAAGCCCGGCAATTCCGACGCCCGGCGTCGGGCCCCGCGCAGCCGGAGCGTGCCATTTTGGCAGCGATCCCGCGCGGCGGCTGCCAGGGCGTCGCGCGCGCCCACCCGCGCTATCATGCGCGAGCAGATGACGGCGGACGCAAGGCTGCACCCCCGCTACACCCTCGACGCCAGCGCAGACGTGATCGGCGAGGAGGTCGTGCTGTGCCGCGCGCTCGCCGACGTCAGCCTCGGCGGCTGTCGCTTCGGCGGGCCCGGCTGGGAGCAACCCGGCACCGAAGTGCAGCTGGTGCTGACGTTCCCGAGCCTCAAGGTGAACCTGCCGCTGTCGGGCGTGGTCGTGCGCGCCTCGGCACAGGACATGGGCGTCCGCTTCCACAACCTCACCGACGAGCAGAAGTGGGCGCTGCGCAAGCACATCCGCGATCTGCAGACCCAGTCGACCGCCGGATGACCGCGCTGACGCCAGAGCAGACCCGTCGTGTCGAACAGTTCGCGCCGCGCGTCGGTCCCATGGCGCGCAAGATGGCGCAGGGCGTCTCGCACGCGTCGGCCGACGAGCTCGAGAGCGCCGGCTACGAAGGCCTGATCCAGGCCGCGCAGCGCTACGACCCCGAGACCGGCGTGCCCTTCGCCGCGTTCGCGTACCACCGCGTGCGCGGAGCGATGATCGACGCCGCGCGCCGGGCCGCGCCGGCGACCCGCCGCCGCACCCGGGCCCTGCGCGCGCTGCAGGCGACGCAGGCGCTGCTCGAGGAGGCCGAGAAACAGCAACCCTCGCCCAACGTCGGTGACCATCGATCGCTGCGCGAGCGTGTGGAGGCGGCCGCGGCCGTGGTCGCGCAGGCGACCGCGGCGGTGATGTTGGCCCGGCTCGCGCCGGTCGATCCCGAGACCGTCGGCGACGAAGAACCCCAGGACGAGGAGACGCGCGTCGATCGGGTGCGCGTGCGCGAGCGCGTGCGTGCGGCGCTCGACACCGGCTGCTCGCCGGCCGAGCGCGCCATGATCGAAGCGCTGTACGACCGCGGCCTGTCGATGCACGAGTACGCGGCCGAGGTCGGCATCAGCACCAGCACGATCTCGCGGCAGCACGCGCGGCTGGTCGCACGTCTCGCGGCGATCCTGCGCGGCGATCCGGTGGTCGCCGCGAGCATGCCCGCGCCGACGATCGACGACGCCGCGGCGCCCCCGGGCCCGCCGCCGGCCACCCGGCCGCGCGGCCCGCCCTGAGAATCCGGCTTTCTTGCGTCGCGCCGCCGCGCCGCGCGACGCTGCTCGCCGCCGTGCTCCGCCTCGC
>JAIBBS010000187.1 GCA_019694555.1 Nannocystaceae bacterium | reverse complement strand
CGTGGGCCTGCGCGCGCGTGCTCGGGTCGTCGGCCCACGCGCGCGCGAGCGCGAAGCGGGCCGACGCAGCGACGCGCGGCCACGCGCCGGGGGTCTGGGCCAGGATCGCGAGCGCGTGCTGCAGCGTCGCGACCGCGTCGTCGCGCCGACCCAGCTCGAGCTGTGCGCGGCCGAGCCCGACCAGCGCGAACAGCTGCGGCCGCGCGTTGTCGCCGTAGCGCAGGCGCAGCCGCGTCAACGCCTGCTCGAACACCGCGACGGCCTCGTCGGCGCGGCCCTGCGCCAGCAGCACGTGCCCGACCAGGTCGCTGCGTCGCGTGAGATCGGGATGGTGTCCGTCCTCGGGCAGCTCGACCTCGGCGACCGCGCGCGCCTGCGTCAGCGCCTCGTCGAGCGCGCCCTCGTCGAGCGCGACGCGGGCGAGGCCGTTGCGCAGCCACGCCTCCTGCAACCAGCTCTGCAGGTCGCGCAGCACGTTGGCGACCGCGTCGTCGGCCGCGGGCTCGCGCTGCAGCGCCGGGCGCCGCTGCAGTCGCGCGAGCGCGTCCTCGTAGGCGCGGCGCGCCGCGGCGGTGTCGCCCTGCTCCCATGCGACGTCGCCCACGTGCGCCAGCGAGTGGATGACCCACACCGAGTCCTCGCCGAAGGCCTCGCGCCGGATCGACAGCGCGTCGCCGAAGCGCGCCGCGGCGTCGTCGAAGCGGCCCAGCAGGAAGTCGGTCTCCGCGAGGTTGCCGCTGACGTTGGCGACCATGACGTGGCGCGGACCGACGTCGTCGACGACGATCGCGAGCGCGTGCTCGTAGTGCGTGCGCGCGCGCTCGTAGTCGCCGCCGTGGAACGCGATCTCGCCCAGGAGATTGCGGGTCTGCGCGAGGAACCGCCGGCTGGGCGGGCCGCTGCGCTCGAACTGCAGCCGCGCGCGCTCGAGCGCCGGGGCCGCGCCGTCGTCGTCGCGCTGCATCGTGGCGATCTCGCCCAGCGCCAGCTCGATGCGGCCGAGCAACTCCGGCGGATCGTCGAGCGCCGCCGCGGCGGCGCGGGCACGCGGCTCGACCGCGAGCGCCGCGGCATAGTCGCCGCGGAACACCGCCGCCTCCATCGACATCGCGGTGGCGGCCGCGACCAGATCCGGGCGGTGCGCGGCCTCGGCCGCGAGCTCGGCGGCGTGCATCGTCGCGATCGGATCCACACCCGCGACACTGCCGACCAGCGGGTTCTGCAGCTCCGCGACCACCAGCAGCGCCTCGGCCTCGAGCGAGCGATCGGCCAGCGCACCTGCACGCGCGCGGGCATCGTCCGCGATCGCGAGCCCCTCGGTCAGCTTGCCGACGTCGCCGAGCGCACGCGCCCGTGCGATCGCGGCGCGCAGCTCGAGGTGCCGCGACGGATCGACGGTCGCGACGGCCGCGGGCGCGCCCGCCCACAGGCACTCGCCCGGCGAACGCAGCGCGTGACCGCCGACGATCGCGTGCTCGACCACCTGCGGGTCGGCGAGCGCCAGCGTCTGTGCGATCGAGGACAGCTCCAGCAGCCGCGTGTGCAGGCAGTACTGCTGCGCCAGCAGGGCCGGGTCGGGCCCGTCGGCGGCGCAGGCCTGCACGTGGGCCTCGCGCCACGACTCGCCCCAGCGATCGAGCTCGTCGATCAACTGCCGCGCGCGGCCAGAGGCGCCGGGGCGACCGCTGCCGGCGAACGACTGCTCGATCTGCTGCGCGAGCTCGGGATTCCACACCGCCGCGAGCTGGCCCGCCGCATCCTCGCAGCCGGGCCGCGTGCCGCGGCCTGCGAGCAGGGCGCCCACACCGATCGCACCGGCCACCGTCACCGCCGCGAGCGATCGCCACGGCCGCGCGCCGCGTCGCCGCTCCAGCTCGCGCACGAGCTGGGCGAGATCCGTGAAGCGCTTGCCGCGATCGACCTGCAGGCCCCGCGCGACCACGCGCTCGAGCCAGCGCGGCACGTCGGCATCCGGCGGCGGTGGGCGGCGACGGCCGGCGGTGACCGCCGCGGCCAACGTCATGCGATCGCGACCATGGAACGGGCGCTCGCCGTACAGCGCCTCGTGCAGCGCGACGCAGAGCCCGAACTGATCGGTGCGACCGTCGAGCGGATCGCACAGGAACTGCTCCGGGGCCATGTACGCCGGCGTGCCGACGCCGTCGGTGCCCGGCGCGCTCTCCAGCGTCGCGAGCTCGGCGGTCTCGCCAGGGGTGTGCGCGATGCCGAAGTCGGACACGCGCACGCGCCCGTCGCTGCCGACCAGGATGTTCTCGGGCTTGACGTCGCGGTGCACGATGCCGGCCTGGTGCGCCGCGTGCAGCCCGCGTGCTGCCTGCACGAACAGCTCGACGATCTCCGGCCACGCGCGCGGCTGCGCCAGCCAGCGCCGCAGCGTGGTGCCCTCGACCAGCTCGAGCGTGACGAACACGCGGCCGTCGTGCTCACCCGCGTCGTAGACCGGCACGACGTTGGGATGCGACAGCCGCGCGAGCGCCTTGGCCTCGCGCACCATCTGGGCGCGCGCGTCCTCGCGGCTGGCGTCGTCGTGCAGCAGCTTGACCGCGACCTTGCGGTCGAGCTCGGGATCGATCGCGGCGTAGACCACACCGCTGGCACCGGCGCCCAGGCGCGCGAGCACGCGGTAGCGACCGATGCTCGGCGGTGGCGCGGCGGCGCCGAACAGCCGCGACGCGACGTCGGCGTGCCAGCGCTGCGCCTGCACGTCGCGGCCCACGGGCGCCGCGTCGCGCAGTCGTTCGGCGAGCAGATCGGCCTCGCGCACGGTCGGGACATCTTCGCTCGAACTGCATGCGTGCGCGGGCGCTGCCACCAGGATGGGCCAGACGCGGGGCCGCGGCGCTGGATTCGTCGCGCCCGCCGGCGCCGGCGCTGCGGTGTGACCGCGACCACGGTCGGTGGCGGCGTGGCGGTCGGGACCGCAATCGATCGCGCGGCGAAGATTCTCTGCCAGCCGCGGAGACCCCATGCCCCGCAACGCGACCCCCTGGACCCTGCCCTTGGCCGTGACCCTCTTCTTCGCGCCTGCCTGCGTCATCAACACCGGTGACGACGACGGCGACGACGGTGCCGACTCCGGTGGCACCGACAGCGACGCGTCCGCGAGCGCGAGCGAGGCCAGCGCCTCGGCCTCGGCCAGCGCGACCGCGGCGACCGCCAGCGCGTCGGCGACCGCGTCGGCGTCCGACTCCGCGTCGGCCTCGGCGTCCGACTCCGCGTCGGCCTCGGCGTCCGACTCTGCCTCGGCCGGCGACGCGAGCGACTCGAACGCCAGCGCCGATGCGACTGCCGGCGACACCGGTGGCGACGTCACGCCGCAGCAGGGCGCGTGGCTGTACGAGGAGGCCGGCGGCACCACCAACGACTGCACCTTCGTCGCGCAGCCGAGCAACGGCTTCGGCCAGTACCAGCTCGCGCTCACCGGTGCGGCCAGCTTCACCATCACGCCCGGCGACGGCACCGAGCCGTTCGAGTGCACCCTGGCCGGCAGCGACTACGAGTGCGCCGAGCGTCTCACCGACATGACCGATGCGATCGAGGGCCTCGACGCGATCGGCAACATCTTGGTCTCGATCGACGGCAGCTTCGACAGCGCGGTGTCCATGACCGGCACGCAGCGCGGTCGCATCGAGTGCGAGGGCGGCGACTGCGGCGTGGCTGCGGCCGCGCTGGGCGTGTCGTTCCCGTGCGAGTTCGCGATCCCGTTCACCGGCACGGCGCTGTGACGGCCGTCGCTCGCGGGGCCGCCCGCGAGCGCGCGCGTGCATGTCAACCGGGGCCGAGGCGCTCGCGGATCGATCGCGCCCAGTCGTCGAGCCCCGCGAGCGTCGACGCCAACACCTCGTCGCCCGCGGCGAGCTCGGTCAGCGCCTGCTCGAGCAGCTGGCGACCACGGCGGATCCGCGTGCGCACCGTGCCCTCGGGCAGCTCGAGCACGGCCGCGAGCTCGCTCGCCGACAGGTCCTCCCAGTAGTACAGCTCGAGCACCAGCTGCAGCTCGACCGGAACCCGGCGCAGCGCCTCGAGCAGCAAGCGCTGCTCCTTGCGCTGCGCCACGATCGTGCTCGGCGACGGCGCGCGATCGTGCACCGACTGCTCGAGCGGATCGAAGCGCGCCTGCTCGCGCAGGTTCCGGCGCAGATGTCCGTACAGCTCGTGGCGCGCGACCGTGAACAGGTACGTGCGGACACTGCTGTCGCCGCGGAACTGATCGCGGTGCTCGACCAACGCCACGAAGGTGCGTTGGATCAGGTCGTCGACCGCGTCGCCGTCGGCGAGCTTGTTGCGGAAGAAGCGGCACAGCGCGTCGAAGTGGCGCTCGAACAACGCGGCGCCGGCCTCGGCGTCACCCGCCCGCCAACGCTCCAGCAGCTCGTGATCGGCGCTCATCGGCGGTGTCGATCCAAAGGTAGCGCAACCGTCGGGCCACGATGCGAGCAGCCCGCGGTGAAACCCGGCGGCGCGAGAACGGCGTCATCGGCCCCAGGGCAAGGCGCGAGGACGAAGGAGTCGTTCGAGCTCCGAGCAACGCAGCCACGGGGGCCCCAGGGCGCTGTTCTCGTGTTGCCGGGTTTCACCACGGGCTGCTAGTCTGGTGAAGTGACGCCGACTGCGTCTGCATCGGGCTGGCGCGCGGTCTCGGGCCTCGCGCTGGCGCTCGCGGCCGTCGCCGCGTGCGCCAGCGGTGCCGAGGGCGACAAGGGCCCGCCGATCGGCAGCGTCGCCTCGGCCGAGGGCAGCGCCACCGCGGCGGACACCGGCAGCAGCTCGGGCGAGGTCGGCTCGACCGGCGACACCAAGGGTGACGCCGAAGGCTCGAGCTCCGGCGCGGGCGCGAGCAGCTCGAACGGGGCGGACAGCAGCACCACCGACGCCGGCGACAGCAGCAGCAGCGGCGACTCCGGCGGCGAGCCACAGTGTCCGCAGCTCGCGACGTGCCCGACTGCGACGGTGATCGGCGAGGTCAGCGGCGACACCGGCTCACCTTCGCTGTCGCGCGAGGGCACCGAGCCGGTGTGGCTGACGTTCCAGGTCACCGAGGACAACGACGGCGTGACCGGCGAGGCCGTCAGCTTCACCGCCACGCTGACCAGCCCGCCGGGCTACGACTTCGACCTGTTCGTGTCGCGCGGACCGCTGGGCGGCGCGACCGGCTGCGGCGGCACGATGCAGATGTCGACCTCGGCCGGGCCCGACGACGTCGTGCACATGAGCTGGGGAGAGGGCGCGCTGGCCAACGGCGCGGACGACCGCGCCTGGATCGCGATCGAGATCCGACCCAAGGACGGCGTCTGCGATCCCACGGCGTCGTGGTCGTTGCTCGTCGAAGGCGACACCTGAACGCTCGCAGCGGACACCCGCGCCGCGTGGGCGCGGGTGGAGCGGACGGCGATCAACCGGTGCAGCAGAACGTGAACGGACCGGTCGCGGCGACGTCGCCCTCGGGCATCGGCGCGGTGGTGATCGGGCACGGCGCCTGGCCGCCGAAGTCACCCGCGACGGAGTTGCCGACCGCGGCGGTGCAGACGTTGCCAAACGGCACGGTCGCGACCGGCTCACCGGCGCAATCGGGCGCCGCGAAGATCATGACCTCGCCGTTCTGACAGTCGGTGCCCGCGGTGCCGCAGGTGCAGTTGGTGCAGTCGCGGGTGTCCTCGACGCCGGTGTAGAACATCTGCTTGTTGCTGAACGGACCCGCGGGGCACTCGACGTCGCCCTGCTGGTAGATGCACCACGTGGCCTCGAAGTCCTCGGGTGGCGGCGGCAGGCACACGCCGCCGTCGTTGCACGACAACGAGGTCTCGGGCAGCCGGCAGGTGCGGATGGTCGCGTCCCACGCCACCGGCGGGATGTCCTCGGTGGTGTCCTTCATGCACGTCGGCGGGGGATAGCCGCCGTAGGCGTACGCGGTCACGAAGCCGTTGATCGCGACGTTGGTGCAGCCCTCGGTGATGTTCGAGTAGCCGATCCAGTCGTAGCAGTCGGCCTGGGTGTGGGTCTGCAGACCGCCGTTGCAACCACCGCCACCGCTGAGGTTGCACTCGCAGTCGCACGTGGTCGGATCCGGCGCGTTGAAGCCGGCCAACACCGTCGGGCCGGTGTCGGGGTACTCGGCCGGGCACGCCGGCAGCTCGGCACCGGCACCGACCGAGGCGTAGATGGTGGGGCCGAACCAGCCGCTGGGCGCGGGGCTGCCACAGGTGCCGCCGCCACACTCGGGATCGCCGGTGGTCTCGGGCGACGACGTGCTCGTGTCCGCGGTGGTCGACAGGCTCGTCTCGCTGCTGCTGCTCGACTCGCCGACGCTGGTCGAGGTCGTGAGCGTGGCGGTGCCCGACGTGCTCCCCGAACCATCACCGCTCGATCCGCTGGTCTCGGTGTTCATGCCCGAGTCGGCGGGGCACCCCGGCAAGAACGCGAGCGCACCGGTGAACAGGGGGAGGGAGCCGAAGTAGAGTCCATCACGCATCGCAATCACGACGGCCGCACCAAGACAAGATCCGCGAGCCGCCCCTTCGTGTGTGACGGTACCGGACGCAGGCCGCCGGGAGCAAGGCCCCGGCCTGCACACGTGCTCGCATTCGTGGGCGTCGAGCACGTGCGGCCGCGATCGCGGGCACGCACGGGCACATCGCCGGTCGCGTCCGGCGCCGCGAGCGGCTGGCCGCGTGGGCCCCCGCGCACGCGCTGGGCAACCGCAGGGCCGACGCGACCAGCGCCGAACGGCCGCAGGCGCCGTCGCGGCACTGCTGTCTCGGGGGTGCCTGCGCTGGGATTCAACAGTCCTGCTCGTCGCTGCCGTCGTCGCAGTCGGTCGCGCCGTCGCACACCGCACTGTCCGCGATGCACCACATGCCGTCGCACAGCAGTTCGTCGTCGTCGCAGACCCACGGCTCGCTGGGCGCGTCGCAGTCGAGCTCGTCGCTGCCGTCTCGGCAGTCCTCGCCGCCATCGCACGTCCACTCGAGCGGAACGCAGCGACCGTCGCCGCAAGCCCACTGCGCCTCGTCGCACGCGGGCGGTGCGTGGGCGCCCAGCGTCCGCGACAGCCAGCCGTGCACGTACGAGATCCGGGTGTAGATCCCCGGCGCGTCGGGCTCGCCACAGTCCGCACCCCAGCTCACGATCCCCGCGAGCCGCGGCGCACCATCCTCGTCGTAGACCACCAGCGGTCCGCCGCTGTCGCCTTCACACGCGTCGCGACCGCCGCGGGCCAGGGCTCCCGCGGCCAGGTGGTCGCTCGTGATCGCGAAGCCGTAGGCCTCGCTGGCGCGGGCGTTGGAGACGATCGGGACGTCGACCGAACGCAGCGCGTCGGGCAGGCTGCCGCCGGGCTCGCGCGCGCCCCAACCACTGACGGTCGCGACCACGCCCGGCGCCGTGAGCCCGGCATCCGCGTCCGCCGGGCTCACCAGCGCGATCTCGGCGGCGGCAGGCCCGGACAGATCGAGCGCGTGTCGCAGGTGCAGCAGCGCGACGTCGTCCGACGGTGGCGCGGCTCCGGGCTCGTAGCCCGGATGCAGCACGACCCGCGCGACGTCGCGGCGCTGGCCCTGGCCATCGGCCGCGGCGCTCAGTCGATCGACGCCCGCGAGCACCGCGAGTCCCGGCGGCAGATCCTCGACGCAGTGCGCGGCGGTGACGACCCAACGCGCGGCGACGATGGCCCCGCCGCAGCGCAAGCCGTCGTCGCTGCGCAGCGCGACTTGCCAGGGGACGGAATCGATGTCGACGTGCACACCTCCGATGACGCGCGCATCAGGCGGGCGCGCATCGACGGCGGAACAACCGAACAAAAGGAGCAGGGCCACGGGTGCCCACAGGGATCGCAGTGCGGAGAGCATCGCGGCCGCGCCGTGTGCACGACGCGGTGCGTGTGGCTCCCGCTCGCGATCCTGCGCAGTTGCACGCGCGCGGCGTGTGGCCCACCGGTGGCCCGGCCGGCCAGGTCGTGGCCAGCGCGACACGGTCGGCCATCGGGATCGGGCACGCAGACCGCTTGAAACCCGCGTCGCAGTGGTGTACTGAACATATGCACAGACCCAGGAGCGCCGACCGACGATGCCGCGTCCGACCCCGCAGACCCCCCTCGCCGCCGTGCCCGACGAACTGCCCACGCCGCTGCGCGATCCTCTTTCGATCGCGACCCGCGGCGCGCTCGCACTGTTCGACGGACCGCTGGCCGACGTCCGCTTCCCTGGCCTCGATCGCGACACGTTGCGCGACGCCGCTGCGGCGGTGCTGCGCGCCCAGCTCGAGGTCGAGGCGCTCGAACGCACGCTCGACGAGGCCCGCGCGCGCACGCTCGACGCCGCGACGCAGCTGGGCCAGCTCGTCGATCGCGCGTTGGACTACGCGAAGGTGTACAGCCGCGGTGACGCCGAGCTCTCGTCACGGATCGACGCGGTGGCCGCGAGCGCGCAGCCCCGCGGCACGCCGATGCAGGCCCCGCGCAAGCGCGGTCGCCCACGCCGCGACGCGGCCACCGCGGAGCTGCTGCCCAGCCCCGACGACGCGCACTGATCCCACGGCCACCGCACCGTCGCGGTACGATGGCCGCGATCATGCGCCGCGGCGGACGCTGGCTGGACGCGCTGCGCCGTGGGCTGCGCCTGTACCTGCTGTGGCTGACGCACCGTCCGTCGACGCTGGTGCTGATGGCGGTGCCGCTCACCATCGGCTGGGGCTGGCTGGGCGCGCCGCTGGGCCTGCCGCTGCTGTTCCGCGGCGAGGCGGTGTGGCAGCAACTCGAGGCCGGCGTCGCGGTGGGACTGTTGCTCGCGCATCTGGTCCACGTGGGCCGGCTGGTGCTGCGCGGGGTCGAGTCGGCGCCGTCGCAGCGCGCGGACGGTGACGCTGCGCTCGCGCTGCTGGGCGTCGGCTTCGGCGTGGGCACGTGGGTCGCGACGCCGACGCTGGCCACCGCGGTCCTGGTGATCACCGCGTCGGCGACGATGATCGCCGCGGCGGCACTGGGACGCAGCGACTGGCTCGCGCGACGACAGCAGCGCGCGCTCGAACGCTTCGACCGTGTGCTGGCCGGACGGGCCCGCACCGCCGCGACGATCGCCGCGCTGCGCCGCGTGGCCGCACGCGTGCTCGCGGTCGCGCCGCGCGATCAACACAGTCCGGGGCTGCAGCACGACGACCGCGTGATGGTGCTGCGCGGCGTGGCGCTGCTGCTGGCCTGGTGCGCGCTGCTGGTGATCTACCTGCTGACGTCGACGCGGGCGCTGACCGCCGCGGTGTTCCTGTGCGTGGCGATCGCGATCATCGCGTCCGCGTGGGGATGGCTGCGCTACTGGTCGCGGCGCAGCAACGCGGTGCTGCTCGCCGCCGCCGGCACCGCGGCAGCGATGCAGGCGCTGTTGTTCTCGCGCTGTCACTCGCTGCGCAGCTTCGACGAGGTCGAGCCGGTGCCGCTGTCGCGCTGCGACGATCCGACCCCGGCCCTGCTCGACGAGCGCGCGACGCTGACGGCGTGGCGCGCCGCGCAGGGACAGCAGCGGCCGCTGCTGGTCGTGGTCGCGACCAGCGGCGGGGGCATCCGCGCCGCCGGTTGGACCGTGCACGTGCTGCAGACCCTCGCCGCCGAGCTGCCGGGCTTCGCCGCGCGCACGCGCCTGATCACGGGTGCCTCGGGCGGCATGGTCGGCGCGACCGCGTGGGTCGCCGAGCGGCAGTCGCCCAGCGCCGGCGACGACGCGACACTGCTGCGGCAGGTGACCGAGGACTCGCTCGGACCCGTCGCCGCCCACCTCGCGCTGCTGGTGCTGGGCAGCCGCGGCATCGCGCTCGAGCGCGCGTGGGAGCAGCACGCGCCGGCGTTCGCACGCCCATGGTCGTCGCTCGCGGCCGGCGAGGCCGCGGGCACCCTGCCCTCGCTGGTGTTCGCACCGGTGGTGATCGAAGACGGCCGCCGCTTGTTGGTGAGCCACCTCGATCTGCGCGGCCTCACCGACGCGTGGTCGGACGCGCAGCGCGACGATCTCGGCACGCCCTCGCGCGCAGCCTGTCAGTGGGGCGCGCTGTTCCCCGAGGTCGACCCGCGGCTGAGCGAGCTGGCGCGCATCAGCGCCTCGTTCGCGTACATCAGCCCGGCGGTGCGGTTGCCGACGATCCCGATCGTGCGCGCGGCCGATGCCGGCTACTACGATCCGTTCGGGGTCGAGCTCGCCGCGCGCTGGCTCGAGCACCACGCCGACTGGATCGTCGCCAACACCCGCGGCGCAGTGCTGATCCAGATCCGCGACGGCGACGACGACGTGCGCGCGCTGCCGCAGGACGAGCCGGGTGTGTTCACGCGCGCGCTGTCGCCTTGGCTCGCGCCGCTGACCGCGGTGTTGCGGCTGCGCAGCGCCGCCGCGCTGTTCCGCAACGACGCCGCGCTCGCGTCGCTGCAGCCTCGCCTCGGCGAGGGTGTCTTCACCAGCGCGACCTTCGTGCTGCCCGAGCACGTGTCGCTGTCGTGGCGGCTGACCGCGACCGAGCGCCGCGCGATCGACTGTGGCTTCGCGGCCGCCGGCGCCGAGCGGATCGCCGAGGCGCCGCCGTGCGACCAGGGCACCGACGGCGCCGACGCCGAGCGGATCACGGATGCGCGGACCCGCAACGCCCACGAGCTCGCGCGCCTGCGCGCGCGCTGGTGAGGGCTCACGCGGGCAGCCGCGTCAGCACACCTGACCAGCGGGGCAAGCGGTCTTGTTGTCGGCCGTCCCGCAGTAGGGCTGACCGGGCTCGGTCTCGCAGCACAGCTGACCCGAACCTCCGCACGCGGCCGAGGCGGAGCTCGACCCCGAGCCGGAGCCGGAACCGGAGCCCGAACCGGAGCCCGAACCCGAGCCTGAGGCCGAGCTCGATCCGGAGCCGGAGCCCGAGCCCGAGGCGGAGCCGGAGCCGTAGCCCACACCCGCGCGATCCTCGTCGAGCTCGTCGTCGTCTTCGAACTCGAGCCCGTCCTCCACCTCGACGACGCAGCCCTGGTTGACTCCCGCGAACGCTGCGGTGCTCGCGAGCGCAAAGATGCTGCTGCGCAACCTCGTGTCCATACTCATTGCGACCTACCCCCCGACTCGCATCGGGTACGTGATGAGTAGCCGCGACCAGGGAACGGTTCGGAACCCCCGGGCAGAAACCGATCGCGCACGGCGCAAGACCACGGCGGCGCGCGGCGGCGCACGCGTCGACTGCGGCGCGCGTCTGGGCGAGGCGCTCGGCGCGACGACGCAGCTCGGCGAGCCGATCGCGGCTGCGGGCGCGCGAGGTGGTTCGCGGCTGCGCGCGCGCTGGTGAGCGCTCACGCGGCGCTGGGCAAGAACGCGTCCGCGCGGATCTCGGTCAGCGCCGCGCCGGCGAGGAACAACGCGCGACGCATGCCCGCGACGACGCTCGGGTCGCCGCACAGCGTGATGTTGAAGCCCTTGGGCGACGGCACCACCGACGCGACCACCGACGCGATCGAGCCGCCCCACACGCTGCAGCGCGCGTGGGCCCCCGGCGCGCAGCCGGGCTCGCCCTGCAACACCGCGTGGTGCACCTCGAGCTGCGCGTGCGCGGCCGCCAGCGCAGCCAGCGACGTCTCGAGGTACTGGCCCTCGCGCGCGACGCTGCCGTGCACGACCACGATGCGCCCGCGATGTCCCTCGCGCAGCGCGTCCTGCAACAGCCCGAACAGCGGCGCGATGCCGGTGCCGGTGCCCGCGAGCAGCAGCGGTTGCTCCGCCCGACCCGCGACGTAGAAGCACTCACCCGCGGGTCCGCGCAGCGTGACGCGATCGCCGACCCTGGCGCGCTCGGCCAGCCAGCCCGAGACCGCGCCGCCTGGGATCGCGCGCACGTGCAGCTCGAGCTCGGGCGCATCGCTGGCGCTCGCGATCGAGTACGCGCGCGACGGTCCGCCCGGTGGCGTGACCGTCACGAACTGACCGGCGCGGTGCCCCAGCGATCGCGCGGGCCGCAGCCCCACGCGGACGACGTCGGGCGCGAGACGATCGAGCACTGTGACGGTCGCTTCGACGTCGAGATCGGCGTCACCCTCGGCGAGCTCGAGGTCCTCCTGCGGCCGGGCGCAGCAGGCCAGGAAATAGCCCTGGCGCCGCAGGCCCTCGCGCAGCCCCTGCTGTGCCGCCGGCGGCGGAGTGCCTGCGACCGCGCGCACCAGACAGCTCTGGCACGCTCCGGCGCGACACGAGCTCGGCAGCGTGACGCCGTGCCGCGCGAGCCCGTCGAGGACCGACTCGCCCGCGGCCAGCGTCGCCGTCACGTCGCCGCGACGCACCGCGACCATGCTCAGGTCCCGGTCGCGGCGCCACCCTTGGCGCGGCTGAGCACGTCGTCGCGCACCGAGTTCGCCAGCGCGGCGACCTGCGCGATGAGATCCGGCGCGACGCCCAGCTCCGCGAGCGTACCGCCGAGGTGCTCGATCACGATGTCGACGTGGCGATCGTCGAGACCGCGCGCGACCAGGTGGGAATGCGCGGCGCGCATGTCCTTGCCGCTGTAGTTCGCCGGTCCGCCGAAGACCATGGTCAGGAACGCCTTCTGCTTCGCCGCCTGCTTGTCCATGTCGACGGTGTCGAAGAACCCCGCGACGCGGTCGTCCGAGAGCATCTTGCGGTAGAAGATGTCGACCGCGGCGTTCACCGCAGCCTCGCCACCGAGGGATTCGTAGAGCGTGGGCATGGTCGATGCTGTGTGCCGTCGGTGCCGTGACCGGGCAAGGCCTGATCCGGGCCGCAGGGCGCCGCGTCGCGTCGCGTCGCGCTCGGACCCGGCCGCAACGCGCGGCCCGGCGCGCGCAGCTGTTGCGCGCCGACGTCGGCAGTCGGCATCGTGCACGACGGTGCCCGCCTCGAGCCCGCTGCGCCTGCACGCTCAGCCCTGGACCCCGCCGCGAACGGACTCGTGCTCGACCTCGATCGCCGCCGCCCGACGTCGCGTGATCGTGTCGTGCATTCGCATCGCGGTGATCCCCAGCAGCGTGACGCGGTAGTCGCAGCGGATCTCACCATCGTGCGCGACAGCCAGCGCGAAGTGCTCGTGCAGCGTCTCGACTCTGCGCACCCGCCAACGCGTCGGCGAGCGCTCGACCACGCGACCAAAGCCGACATCGCCGAACCCGCGGCCGGCCGACGACAAGATCAACCCCGCGCGACCGCGCGAAGGCGCCGCGTCACGACCCGCCGCGCTCGGACCCCGGCAGCAACGCGCGGCCCAGCGCCCGCAGCTGCTGCGCGCCGGGATCCGACTCGGCGTCGTGCACGACCGTGCCGGCCTCGAGCCCGCTGCGCAGCAGCTCCCGCGCGCGGTGCATGCGACTCTTGACCGTACCCGGCGGCACCTCGAGCACGTGCCCGATCTCCGTGATCGACATGCCCTCCCAGTAGTGCAGCTCGAGCGTGATCTGCAGATCGAGCGGCAGGGTCGACAGCGCCTCGAGCATCGCCTGCTCGACCTGGCGCAGCGCGAGCAGCCGGCTGGGGCTGCCGTCGGCGTCGTGGACCGACTCGACCATGGGATCGAAGCGATCGATTTCCCGACGCGCGCGGCGGTAGTGGTAGATGAGCTGACGCCGCGCGATGCCGAAGAGGTAGGCGCGGAAGCTGGTCGCGGCCTCGAGCCGCGACGCCGCCTCGACGCAGGCGAGGAAGGTGTGCTGGACCAGCTCGTCGACCGCCTGCGGCGCCTTGCCGCGGAAGAACGCGTAGATCGAGCCGAAGTGCCGCCGCACCAACGCGTCGCCGGCGACCTGGTCGCCCGCGCGCCAGGCCTGCAGCAGCGTGTGGTCGTCGGTCGCCGCGGTGCTCACGGCCACACCTGTGCCGGCAACGGCCGCAGCTCGGCCTCGAGCTTGGCGACCATCGGATCGGCGGTGTCGTCGAGCTCGGCGAGCGCGCGCTCGACCAGCGCCTGCGCGCGCTCGTGCTCGCCGACCTCGTCGAGCGCGTGCACCACCAACAGCCGGTTCTGCGCCAGCTTGGCATGGCCCGCGCCCCAGACCTCCGCCGCGATGGCGTCGCTGCGCGCGGCGTCGGCGAGCCCGGCCTCGATCGCGCCGGTGCGGATGCGTGCGTCGGCGCGGTTGACCAGCACGCGCGCGAGATCGGGGTAGAGCTCGCCCTGGCTGGCCTCGTAGGCGACCACGACCTCGTCGAAGCCGCGCAGTGCGGCCGCGAGTTCACCGGCCTGAGCGTCGACGGTCGCGATGCCGGCGATCATCGCGACGGCCTTGGGATCGTCGCCCATGCCGCGCTCGCGCAGGATGTCGCGTGCGCGCACGAAGCTCGCGCGCGCGGCGACGAGATCACGGTTGCGTCGCTGGCACACCGCGAGGTTGGCGAGCGAGGTCGCGAGCATCGGGTGCGCGGGTCCCAGCGCGCGCTCGCGGATCTCGACCACGCGGCGGAGCTTGGCCTCGGCCGCGACGGTGTCGCCGGTCACCAGGTCGAGCGCACCGAGGTTGTTGAGCACCATCGCCATGAACGGGTGGTCGGGCCCGTACGCCTGCTCCCACAGCCGCAAGGCCTGGTCGAGGTGCTCGCGCGCGGCCGGCAGCTCGCCGAGCTGGCGTTCGATGTCGCCGAGGTTGTTGAGCAGCATGCCGTGCCGCGCGGGATCGGCCCGCCGCGCCGGCAACAGGGCCGCGAGCGCCTGCTGGGCGGATTGCCGCGCCTGCAGCAGCCGACCCGCACCGACGTACGCACCGCTGAGCACCGACGGCAGGCGCGAGGGATCGTCGGTGCCGGCGCGATCGATCGCGGCTGCAGCGTGCTGCGCCCACGCGAGCGCCTCGGGCAGGCGACCGCGGCGCTCGCCCTCGACGAACACCAGCTCCGACGCGATGCGTCCGGCCATGCGATCGTGCCGCGAGGCCACCGCCTCGGCGTGTCCGCGCTCGAGCGTGGCGACCGCGAGCGCGTAGTCGCCGGCCGCCGTCTGCACCGCGCCCAGGTGCAGCAACGCCTCCGCCAGCAGCGGCGCGTAGCCCAGCGCCTCGACCTCGGGCAGCAGCGCCTGCGCGCGCGCCAGCGCCTGCTCGTGCTCGCCCGCGCCGTCGAGCGCGAACACCTCCGCCAGACGATCGCGCAGGGCCGCGACCGCCTCGGCCTGGGCCGGCGGCGGCGGGCTGATCGCGGCCGCGGCGAGCGACGCGGTGTCGGAGCACACGCTGGGATCGGGCAGCCGCTCGAGCACCGCGAGCGCGCGCGTGGTGCCCAGGCCCGGCTGCCCCGCGAGCACCGCCCACGCCGCCTCGGCGTCGCGTCGTTGCTGCTCGAGGCACGCCAGCGGACGATCGAACGCGACGCCGTGGTCGGGACCGAGCTCGCACACCGCGGCGCGCGCGGCCATCCACGGCTCGACGAAGCCGTCGAGGCGCTGCCACAGCCGCGCCAGCTCGGCGTCGTCGCGCGGCGCGTCGCCGAGGATCGAGGCCGCCACGGTCTCGCGCGACGCGGCGCCCTGCAGCGGTGGTGCATCGCTGCAGCCGTGATCGTCGTCGCGGGCCGCGACGCCACCGATGCCCAGCGCCGCGATCGCGGCCGCGGCGATCCACGTCCCGGTGCGCGCGCGCGGGCGCAACGCCTCGCCCAGCGCTGCCAGCAGCGCGTCCATGTCCGCGTGCCGATCGGCCGCGCGCGGCG
>JAIBBS010000186.1 GCA_019694555.1 Nannocystaceae bacterium | reverse complement strand
AGCGCCGATGGGTTCGCGGGGCCCGACGAGGCCCAGCACACCACCCGTGGGCCCGGCGCGCACGACCTGATCGCCGCCGGACTCGGGCACACCTGCGCGGTGCGTCGCGACGGCACGGTACGCTGCTGGGGCGCCGGCACCGACGGCCAGCTCGGCAACGGCGTGCTCGCCGACAGCCTGCAGCTGGTCACGGTCGCCGGGCTGGGCAACGTGACCGCGGTCGCGGCCGGCGTCCGCACCTCGATGGCGCTGCGTTCCGACGGCACGGTGTGGCGCTGGGGCACGCGCTGGGGACAGGCGGCGCACCCCAGCGATTCGACGCCGCAGCAGGTGCCGAACCTGACCAGCGTGATCGCGATCTCGGCGGGACAGGAGGCGGCCTGTGCGGTGCGATCGAACGGGCACGTGTGGTGCTGGGGCTCGGGCCCGCTCGGCGACGGCGTCAACACGCTGTCCGATGTCCCGGTCGAGGTCGTCGGCATCACCTCCGCCATCGACGTCGACGTGGGCGCGCAGAGCAACGCCTGCGCGCTGCTGGCCAACGGCACCGTGAAGTGCTGGGGCGACAACCAGGACGGACAGCTCGGCGACGGCACCACCAACGCCGCGGCCACGCCGGTGGCGGTGCAAGGTGTCACGCAGGCGGTCGACATCGCAACCGACGCGAACGCCAGCTGTGCCGTGATCGCCAGCGGCATCGTGCGCTGTTGGGGCAGCAACGCCGGCGGCATGCTCGGCATCGGCACGCTGTTTCCGCCCGAGAGCCTCTCGCCGGTGCCGGTCGCGGGCATCTCCGACGCGATCGAGGTCGACATCGGCTGGACGCAGCACGTCTGCGCGCGGCGCAGCAACGGCACCGAGGTGTGTTGGGGCCGCAACGACGCGGGTCAGATCGGCAATGGTGATGGCGGGTACGGCCACTCCGAGACCCTGCCGGACGCGGTCGTCGGCCTCGACCGCGTGGTCGCGATCACCAACGGCGGCCACGCCTGTGCGCTGCGCAGCGACGGCACCGCGCGCTGCTGGGGCAGCAACCTGCACGGCGAAGTCGGCAACGGCAACACCGGCGACGTCGATCTTCCGGTCACCGTCGTGGGTCTGAGCGCGACCACCGACGGCCCGCGCGTGACCACCGGCTCGGATCACACCTGTGCGCTCGGGACCGACGGCACCGTGAAGTGCTGGGGCGACAACGCCGAGGGTCAGCTCGGCAACGGCAACATGATCGATCAGTCGACCCCGACGCTGGTCGCGGGCCTGTCGCGCGTCACCAGCCTCGCGGCCAACGGCATGCACACCTGCGCGGTGATCGACGACGGCACCGTCAAGTGCTGGGGCCGCAACCTCGCGGGCGAGCTCGGCGATGGCGGCGCGTCGGGCATCCGCAGCCTCACGCCGGTCACCGTCGTCGGCATCAGCGACGCGGTGCAGGTCTCCGCCTCGTCGCAGGCCAACTGCGTGGTCCGCAGCACCGGCACGGTGTCGTGCTGGGGCAGCAACGTGTTCGGACAGCTCGGCAACGGCACCAACGTCGACAGCAACGTGCCGGTCGCGGTCGCGGGTCTGACCAACGCGGTCGCCATCAACAGCCGCAGCATCCACGTCTGTGCCTTGACCGCCGGCAGCAACGTCAAGTGCTGGGGTCACAACCTCTACGGCCAGCTGGGCAACGGCAACTCCGGTCCGGGCGCGGACACCAACACGCCGGTGACGGTGACGCTCGGTGGCATCTTCCCGGTCGCGCTGAGCAACGTCGTGGCGGTCGCGGTGGGCAACACGCACAGCTGCGCCGTGATCGCCGACGGCACCGCACGCTGCTGGGGCTCGGGCTTCAACGGCGCGCTGGGCAACGGCGCATGGAACGACCAGAGCCATCCGGTGACGGTGACAGGCCTGAGCGACGCGATCGACGTCTCCGCGGGCAGCAGCTCGAGCTGCGCGTTGCGTGCGACCGGCGGTGCGCGCTGCTGGGGCAGCAACGCCTACGGC
Organism: Nannocystaceae bacterium; assembly: GCA_019694555.1. Lineage (GTDB taxonomy): Bacteria > Myxococcota_A > Polyangia > Nannocystales > Nannocystaceae > Xiheibacterium. Next base: position 13,740 of record JAIBBS010000186.1, on the reverse strand, counting down.
GAGCTGGGCCACGGCGCCGGGCCGATGACGAACACGCCGTCGGCGGTGGGGTTGTTCCCGTTCTACCTGAGCAACGCGATCGCGATCGACTCCGGCTTCGATCACAGCTGCGTGGCCAAGGGCGACGGCACGATGGCGTGCTGGGGCCTCAACGCCGACGGTCAAGTCGGCGACGGCACCACCACCAACCGCACGCTGCCGGTCACCGTCGTCGCATTCCCGTGAGGCCACGCCGACGCGCCACGGTGCCCGCGATCGTGCGAGCACCGTGGTCGTGATCCCGGTCGCGCGAGCGCTGCGCGTCGGGGTGCGGCGCGCGTGCCGGCGTGCCATGCTGCGGTCGTGACCGGCAGCGGACCTGCGGCGCACGAGCCCAGCGGCGAGGACGAGACCCTCGACGCGACACCGCGCGAGCTGCCCGACGTCGCGGCACCGCGGCCGCTGCAGCCCGGCGCGGCGATCGGCGACTACCGCATCCGCGGCCGTCTCGGCACCGGCGCGATGGGTGTGGTCTACCGCGCCTTCGACACGCGGCTGCAACGCGACGTCGCGCTCAAGCTCCTGGCGCCGCTCTCGCCATCCGACCCCGAGGGTGCCCAGCGGCGCCGCGAGCGATTGCTGCGCGAGGCCCAGGCGCTCGCACAGGTCCGCGACCCGCACGTGGTGACGGTCTACGAGGTCGGCGAGGTCCGCGACGAGATCTTCGTCGCGATGGAGCTGGTCGATGGCGTCGACATGCGGCAGTGGCTCGAGGCGCAACCGCGGCGCCGCGCCGAGATCGTCGACGTCTTCATCGACGCGGGGCGCGGGCTCGCGGCCGCGCATGCAGCCGGGCTGGTACACCGCGACTTCAAGCCCGCCAACGTGCTCGTCGGTCGCGACGGCCGCGCGCGCGTGGGTGACTTCGGGCTCGCGCGCGCCTCGGTCGACGTCGAGCTGCCCGCGGGCGATGGCGTCGCGCCGCTGCACGGCGAGATCACGCGCGCGGGCGACATCGTCGGCACGCCCGCGTACATGGCCCCGGAGCTGCTGCTGGGCGCCGCCGCCGATGCACGATCGGATCAGTGGGCGTTCTGCGTGGCGCTGTGGGAGGCGCTCGCTGGCAGCCACCCGTTCCGTCAGGGCGACGGCGGACTCGATCGCCTCGCGGCCCCCGGCGCGCGCGGTCGGCCGCTGCCGCGATCGCTGCGCGCGATCGTGCTGCGCGGGGTCGCGGCCGATCCGGCCGCGCGGCACGAGGATCTGCGCACCATCGTCGCCGCGATGCAGCGGGTGCGGGCTCGTCCGCGGCGCATGGCGATCGCGGCGGCCCTGACCGCGACCGCGGCCGCGTCGGCGACGCTCGCCACGCTGGCACGCGAGCCTGCGGCCACCGCGGTCCCGTGTGCGGGCTCGGAGCCGGCGTGGGCGGCGGTGTGGAACGACGCCCGTGCCGATCGGATCGCGGCCGCGTTCGCGGCCACGAACGCACCCAGCGCCGCGACCGTGGCCACACGCGCGGCGCAGATCGTCGACGACTACGGCGCGCGCTGGCGATCGCAGCGCGACGAGGCCTGCACCGCCGCGCGCGTGCACGGCTACGAGACCGAGGCCATGTTCGAGCAACGCACGCGCTGCCTCGACGGGGCGCTGCGCGAGCTCGACGCGCTGCTGACGGTGTTCGCCACCGCGGATCCGGCCATGGTCGAGGGCGCGCTGGTGGCGGTACACCAGCTGCCACCGTTGACGCGCTGCGCCGACCTGCGCGCGCTCGCGGGCGAGTCACCGCTGCCCGAGGATCCGCAGGCGCGCGCCGAGCTCGAGCGACTCGACGCGGCGCTGGCCCACGCGCGCGCGCTCGATCGCGCCGGTCGCTACGACGATGCGCTGCGCGAGACCGAGGCGTTGGTCGGGCCGGCCGCGGCCACCGGCGCGCTGCGATTGCAGGCCGAGGTCGCGCTGCTGCGCGGTGACACGGCCGATCGCGCGGGCCGGGCCGACGAGGCGCTCGCAGCCTACGCCGCCGCGGCGCGTGCGGCCGGGCGCGCCGAAGCGCCCGCCGCCGCCGCGCTCGCGATCTCCGGCACGATGTGGGTCCACGCCTTGCTGCTGGGCGAGCCCGAGCGCGCGCGAGCGCTCGAGGACGCGGCCGAGGCCTTCGCCGCGATGGGGCACGACGCCGCGGCCACCGGCACGGTCGCGCGCACGCGCGGTGCGATCGCCTACCGCCGCGGGGAGTGGCTCGCGGCGCGCGATCACTTCACCGCCGCGATCGATGCCTTCACCGCGGCGTTCGGCGAGCAACACCCCAAGGTCGCGATGATGCTGATGAACCGCGGCGCGGCACGGCGCAGCGCCGGCGACTTCGACGGCGCCGACGTCGACCTGCGTCGCGCCGAGGCCATCGCGCGCGCGTCGCTGCACCCCGATCACCCCGACGTCTCGAGCGTGCTCGAGAGCCGCGCGATCCTCGAGACCGCGCTCGGTCACCCCGAGGCCGCCTTCGCGTTGCAGCGCGAGGTCGTGGCGATGCGCGAGCGCGAGCTGGGCCCGCTGCATCCGCTGACGATGGATGGGCACGTGAACCTCGCCGCGTTCGCGTCGCAGCTGCGGCGCTTCGACGAGATGCTGGCCCACGCCGACCTCGCGCTGGCGGCGATGGCCAAGACGCGCGCCGACGATCATCCCGCGGTCGCGGCCGCGCTCATGCAGCGCGGCGAGGCCCTGGCCGAGCTCGGCCGCGCGGCCGAGGCCATCGCACCGCTGCAGCGTGCGCTGGCGCTGCAGGCCGACGCGCCCGCGGTCGATCGCGCCGACACCGAGCTGGTGCTGGGCCGGGCGCTGCGCGAGCTCGGTCGCGCGGAGGCGGTCGCCCACCTCGAGGCCGCGCGCGCGGGCTACCTCGCCGCGGGCAAGCGTGGTTCACTCAACGATCAGGTCGCCGAGGCGGCGCTGCGCGAGCCGTGACGGGTTGCTCGGCCGATGCCGCCCGCTGCGCCCGCCACGTCGCCGGCGCCACGCCGACCAACACGACCTCGTCGCGCAGGCCGGTGAGCCACGAGACCTCGCGGCCGCGGCGCGCATCGTCGGCGGACCGCGCAGCGCCACCTGGCGCGCGATCGCGCCGGTCCGGCCCGCCTCGATCGCGCCCGCGCGACCCGGGGGGCAAACCCGCGGAATCGCGCTGGTCGATCACAGCGGAAAAACCCGTGTTAGGCTGCCGCCCTCCGTGGGTCTCGCGTACAAGCTGCTCGCGTGGCTCACCACCGCCGCGTTCGCGTTCGCGATGCTCGGCGCGTCGGTGAACCCGGCCCGCGCCGGTCAGACCGGCGCGTCGGCACAGCAGCCGACCCAGCTGCCCTGCCGTCGCTCCGACAGCGTCGAGGACGCAGGTTCGGAGGTCAGTGACGCGGTCGCGCGGGCCAAGGGCACGAGCGGCACGCTGGGCTGGGACGGCGGGTGCGAGTTGATCGAACCGATCCGCTGGCAGGAGCGCAGCTGGTCGGGCATCGCGGTGCAACACCGCACCGTCTCGGCGCGCGGTCCCCCGACGGCCGATCCAATCTTCGCTCGCGCGTAGCGTGGCGTTGCGCCGCGCCGCGGTCGAGCGGTTGTCGAGGTCCGCCGTGCGCGGCTCCTCGTGCGGCGTCGGACCCGTTCGTCCGTCGGCGCACGACGAGGTCCACGGCCGCGGACCCCGGCGTGTACGGGCCCAGCCCGCGCACGGATCCTCGCGTCGCGTTGCCCCGGATCGACTCGCCCATGCTGCCGCTGCTCATCAAATTCTGCATCCAACGCCGCGTCGCCGCGGTGATGGTCACGTTGCTGGTCGCGGCCTTCGGCGCGTACGCGTACACGCAGACGCCGGTCGAAGCGTACCCCGACGTCACCAACGTCCAGGTCGAGATCGTGGCGCAGGTGCCCGGGCTCGCGCCGGAGGAGATGGAACGCCAGGTCACCATCCCGCTCGAGCGCGCGCTCAACGGCAACCCCGGCATGATGCAGATGCGCAGCGAGAGCGGCTTCGGGCTCACGATCATCTGGTGCGTCTTCGAGGACGGCTACGACAGCTTCACCGCGCGCACGCAGACCTCCGAGCGCCTGCTCACCGCCGAGGTGCCCGAGAACGCGTTCGTACGCCTGACGCCCGACGCCACGCCGCTGGGCAAGATCTTCTACTACCGCCTCGTCAGCGATCGCCACGACCTCTACGAGCTGCGCTCGGCGCAGGAGTGGACCGTCTCGCGCATCCTCAAGCAGGTCCACGGTGTCGCCGACGCCATGGGCATGGGTGGGTTCCTCAAGGAATTCCACATCGAGGTCGACCCGGCCAAGCTCACCAGCTACGGCCTGACGCTGCACGACGTCAGCCACGCGGTCGAGCACTCCAACCTCAACGTCGGCGGCGGCTTCCAGCGCCGCGGCGACCAACAGCTGATGATCCGCGGCGTCGGCTACCTGACCTCGCCGCAGGACATCAAGGACATCGTGCTCGAGGTCGACAGCGGCACGCCGGTCACGGTCGGTGACGTCGCGCGCGTGGTGCAGTCGTACACGCCGCGCCAGGGTTCGGTCGGCTACAACGAAGAGCGCGAGATCGTCGAAGGTATCGTCCTGCTGCGTCGCGGCGAGAACCCCGACGAGGTGCTCAAGGAGATCCACGCCAAGGTCGCCGAGCTCAACGAGCGCATCTTGCCCGAGGGCATGCGCATCGAGGTGATGTACGACCGCAGCGATCTGACCGGCCTCACGCTCGAGACCGTCAACGAGAACCTGCTGCACGGCTTCGTGCTGATCGTCGGCGTGGTGTGGCTGTTCCTGCGCACGGTCCGCGGCTCGCTGGTGGTCGCCTCGGTGATCCCGCTGGCGCTGCTCACGGCCTTCGCCGGCCTCTACCTCATCGACCTGCCGGCGAACCTCATCTCCATGGGCGCGATCGACTTCGGCATCCTGGTCGATGGCGCGGTGGTGCTGGTGGAGAGTTCGATCCACGAGGCCAGAGAACGTCGACCGACCACCAAACGCGAGATGTTGGGCCTGATCGGTCGCTCGGCCATGCGCGTGGCCCGGCCGACCTTCTATGCGATGGCGGTGATCATCGCCGCGCTCATCCCGGTGTTCACGCTCGAGAGCGTCGAGGGCCGCATCTTCCGCCCGTTGGCGCTGACCTACAGCTTCGCGCTGCTGGGCGCGCTGGTGTTCTCGCTGACGGTGGTGCCGGCGCTGTGCGCCATCTTCCTGCGGCCCAAGGACGCGCAGAGCAAGGATCCCAAGACGCTGCTGCTGATGCGCGAGGGCTACTCGCGCACCATCGGTTGGATGCTGCGCGGCAAGCAGGCCGTGGGGCTCGTGATCGGCGTGGGCCTGTTCGTCGCCGCGGCCTGGACCGCGCCGCGGGTCGGCACCGAGTTCCTGCCCGAGCTCGACGAGGGCGACATCTTCATCGTCGTGGAGATGCCGCCCTCGATCGCGCTCGATCGCGGGCAGGACGTGCTCGCCGAGGTGCGCCGGCGGCTGATGGCGTTCCCCGAGGTGCTGAGCACGCCCTCGGAGCAGGGTCGACCCGAGGACGGGCTCGACAACGAGACCACCAACATGTCCGAGACCTTCGCGCGGCTGCGACCGCGGTCGCAGTGGCGACCGGGCTACACCACCGAGCACCTGGTCGAGGAGATGCGCGCGTCGCTGTCGGAGATTCCCGGCGTCAAGTTCAACTTCTCGCAGCCGATCAAGGATCGCGTCGAGGAAGCGGTCAGCGGCGTGCGCGGCAAGGTCGTGCTCAAGGCCTTCGGCACCGACCTCAAACAGATGCGCGAGACGCTGATCGCCGCCAAGGACGTCATCGGCGGCATCGACGGCGTCGTCGACCTCGATTTGTACCGCGACGCGACCGTGCCGCAGCTGCAGATCCGGCTCGACCGCCCCGCGCTCGCGCGCGCCGGCATCACCGTCGACGACGCCGCCGAGGTGGTCGAGACCGCGATGGCCGGCAAGGTCGTGACCACGATGTGGGAGGGCGAGCGCCTGGTGCCGCTGCGGGTGAAGCTGCCCAGCTCGGAGAAGGCCGACCTCACCCGCATCGGCGAGCTGATGGTGCCGACCGCGGGTGGCGGACGCGTGCCGCTGCGCGAGCTGGCCGACATCGAGGTGCAAGACGGGCGCATCTCGATCATGCGCGAGGGCAACAGCCGCTACGTCGCGTTGAAGTTCAACGTCGAGGGCCGCGACCTCGGCTCGGTCGTCGACGAGGCCATCGCCGCGGTCGAGGCCAACGTCACCGTGCCCGAGGGCACCTACCTGCAGTGGGGCGGCGAGTTCGAGAACCAACAGCGCGCGATGGGTCGGCTGCAGGTCATCGTGCCGGTCGCGCTGTTGCTGGTGTTCCTGCTGCTGTACGGCGCGCTCAACTCCGGCCGCAGCGCCACCGCGGTCATGCTGTCGGCGCCGTTCGGCCTGACCGGCGGGCTGTTCGGGCTGTACTTCACCGGCATCGCGCTGTCGGTCAGCGCCGCGGTCGGCTTCATCGCGCTGCTGGGCCAGGTCTCGCTCGCGGGCCTGCTCGTCACCAGCGCGATCGACGACGAGCGCCGCGCCGGCCGTTCACTCGACCAGGCGATCCAGCTCGGCGCGACCACCCGCTTCCGCGCGCTGTTGATGACGGCGCTGCTGGCGATGCTGGGTCTGTTGCCGATGGCGTTGTCCGACGCGATGGGCTCGGAGACGCAGAAGCCCTTCGCGGTCGTGATCGTGTGCGGCATGGTCACGACCCTGGCAGTGGCGTTGTTCGTGGTGCCGATGCTGTACCGCCTCATCGCCGGCAAGCATGTCGGCCCCACCGACGAGCTCGAGATCGACTTCAACGAACCCGAAGGACCCCGGTCCCACGGCTGAGGAATGACCATGTCGAAGACCATCGAAGCAGTGATCTCGGCGCTGGGCCTGGCCCTGATCGTCGCCAGCGGTGCCGCGTGCCGACCCGAGGCGACCGCCGGCGCCAGCGGCGAGCCGCCGGAGCGCCCGAGCAACGACAACGTCACCGCCGAGGGCGACGGCATCCGCCTCAGCGAGGCCTCGCGTGCCCACGTCGCGATCGAGCCCGCCGGCGTCGGGCTCGACACCATCGACATCCGCACGCCCGCGCGGGTGTCGTTCCGCGACTCCGCCATCTCGCGCGTCGGCGCACCGATCGGCGCGCGCGTGATGAAGCTGCACGTGCAGGTCGGCGACAAGGTCCGGGTCAACGATCCGCTCGCCACGCTCGCCAGCCCCGATGCGTCCGGCTTCCACGCCGAGCTCGCGCGCGCCCGCGTCGAGCAGGCCGCGGCCGAGGACGCGCTCGCACGGCAGACCGAGATGCTCGAGAAGGGCGTCGGCCGCGAGTACGAGAAGGTCGTGGCCGAGATGCGGGTCAAGGACGCGACCGAGCGCGTGCGCGCGGCCAAGCGCGACGTCTCGCTGCTGGGCAAGAGCTTCGGCGGCACCGTCATCGTGACCTCGCAGATCGAAGGCACGGTGCTGCGTCGCAACGCCAGCGTCGGCGCGCAGGTCGACCCCGAGGGCGAGCCGCTGTTCGAGATCGGCAACCCCACGGATCTGTGGCTGGTCGCCGACGTGTTCCAGAGCGACCTCGACCTCATCCACGAGGGCGCGCCCGTCACCATCGACATCGCCTCGCAGACCGCCTCGATCGACGGCGTGGTCGAGTCGGTCGGCGTCATGCTCGACACCACGGTCCGCCGCGCGCCGGTCTACGTCTCGGTCAAGCCCGAGGCGCGCAAGTCGCTGCGGCCGGGCATGTTCGCGCGCGCGACCTTCCACGCGCAGGCGTCCGATCGCATGACGCTGCCGACCGCGGCGGTGCTGTTCAAGAACGGCGACAAGAGCATCGTCTACGTCGAGCGCCCCGACGGCACCTTCGCTGCGCGCGACGTCGGGCTCGGACACAACTTCGGCGAGCGCGTCGAGATCGTGTCGGGCCTCGCGGTGGGCGACAAGGTCGTGGTCAAGGGCGGCCTGCTGATCGACGGCGCCGCCAACTTGCTTTTGTGAACCCAGCGGAACCCCCGTGGCGATGAACACCCTCGCGCTCCTGCTCGCGCTGTTGCCCCTGGGCGCAGCCGCTCCCCCGACGCCGACGCCGGTCGGTCCCGCGGCCCGCGACGATCGCGAGCCGCCCGCACCGCGGCCGGCCGCGACCGAACCCACGCCCCCGCCGCGCGACGACGTACCGCCGCGCGCGGCCGATCACGCCGAGGCCAGCGACGCGCTCGAGCTGCGCGAGCTGTTCGCGATGCTCCGCGATCGCAGCCCCAAGCTCGCGGCCGAGCGCGCGAAGATCGAGGTCGCCAAGGCCCGCTTCCAGGGCGCGAAGGTCTACCCCAACCCGATCGTGAACTTCCAGGCGCTGCAGCTGCTCAGCGGCTACAACCAAAACGGCTTCGGCACCTACACGGTGTTCCTGCAGCAGCCCGTGCTCATCGCCGGGCAGCGCGTCATGCGACGCAGGGCCGCCGCGGCCGAGCAGGCCAAGGCCGAGGCCGAGGTCGAGCGCAGCTTCCACGATCTCGCGGCCGAGGGTCGCCACCTGTTCGCGTCGCTGCAGGCCCGGCAACGCCACCACGGCATCCTCGAGCGCGCGGTGACCGATCTCGAGCGCGTGCGCAGCGTGGTCGAGGCCCGCCACAGCGCCGGCGCGGAGAGCCGCTACGACGTCGTGCGCATCGGGCTCGAGGTCGCGAAGTGGCGCGCGAAGCTGCCGGCGTCGACCGCCGAGATCCACGACGCCGGCGGCAAGATCGGCGTGCTGGTGGGGCGGCCGCGCTGGCGACCGACCGCCGCCGGCACGCTGGCGCCGACCGGCTTCGACGCCGATCCCGAGGTGCTGTGGCCCGACGTCGAGCGCACGCAGCCGTCGATCCAGGCCGCGCGCCGCAACCAGACCCTGGCCGCGCGCGAGCTGCAGGTCGCACGCCGCGAGGCGATGCCGACCCCGACGCTGGGCTTCGGCATCGTCGGCATCGACAACTTCTTCAGCATGTCGGCGCTGGGCGGCGTGACCATGCCGCTGCCGGTGTTCGACTGGGGTCAGGGTCCGGTGGCGAAGGCCAGGGCCGAGGCCCACGTCGCCGACCTCGAGACCAAGGCGGTGCTGGCCGAGGCCAAGGCCGAGCTCGAGCGCGCCGTCGACGTGATGCGCGAGCGACGAACCGCGCTGGCGCAGTTCGAGCGCGACGTGCTCGCGCAGACCGAGGGCATCCAGCGCATGGCCGAGGACTCCTACGTCACCGGCCAGGCGTCGATCCTCGAGCTCATCGATGCGCTCGAGATCCACTACGAGGTCGAGCTCGAACACATCGACCTGGTCGAGGCCGTGGTGCAGGCGGAAATCGATCTGCTGCACGTGCTCGGCCGCATCGAGGAGGAGCCATGAGCGGCGAATCGAAGTCCGTGGCGGGCCGGCGGGCCACCGCGCTGGCGACGCTCGCGGCGCTGGCACTCACGACCCCGGCGTGCTCGCAGGTGGTCGAACACCGCGTGTCGGCGCCGACCGTCGACGACGCAGGCGAGATCACCGCCCGCGTCGAGCAGCGCCGGGGCCGACGCGTGGGCACGTGGAAGCCGTACTACACCGCGGCGCTGCTGGGCGCGATCGTCGGCTCGGGCGCGATGATCTGGACCGGCTTCCTCGCCCCCAACCGGCCGCTGGCGGTGACCGGCATCGTGCTGGCCGCGACGCTGCCGGTGGTCGGATCGATCCCGTTCATGGTCAAGCAGGACGTCTCGTGGACGCGCACGCGCTGGGAGCCATGGGAGCCGGCGCCGGCGACCGAGGCCCGGCTCGCGGTGATCGGCGGTGCCGATCGCGTGCTGCTGCGGCGCGAGATCACCACCGCCGACGACGGCATCATGCGCACGCAGCTGGGCGACAGCCTCTGCGACGCCGGCCTGCAGCTGCAGATCGCCCGCGTCGATCTCGAGCTGACGCTCGATGCCAAGACCCCGCCGGCGCGCACCACCGTCGGCGCCTCGCGGGTCGCGGGTCACTGCAGCCCGCGGCTGTCGCTGCGCACCGACACCGGTGGGACGGGCGAGACACCATGAACCGCATACGCATCGCCGCGCTCGCGGTGTTGGCCCTGGGCGTCGACTGCCGCTGCATCGAACACCCGCTGTACGACGCCGGCGTCAACCGCTTCGACACGTTCTACCTCGGCGGTGGCAACACCCAGTACCGCCCCTTCCGTCGCGGCGAGCTCGCGCCCGACGCCACGCTCGACGTCGAGGTCGTGCTCGATCACGAGACCACGCCGCCGCGGCTGCGCGTGCTCGTGCTCGACCAGCTCGGCGAGGGTCCGCTACGCGGCGCGCTGGTGCACGGCGACCACACGGCGGCCCTGGCCGCCGTCGACGACGAGCAGCTCGAGCTGACGCTCGACGACGACGCGCTCGCGGCCCTGGCCGCCGCCGACACCGCGCAGGCGCGCGTGTGGGACGACGCCGGCGAGGCCGTCGTGGTCGAGCTCGACGTCGCCGAGATCACCCGCGCGCTGGCCGAGGCCGACGCGGATCGCACCGGAGGCGAACGATGACCATCTTGCGTCGACTGCGGGGCCCGTTCGTGCTCGCCGCGTCGCTGCCGCTGCTGGGCGGCGCGGGCACCTGCGGCATCCTGTTCGATCTGTGGAGCTGGGACGAGATCACCGACCACGCCGAACGCGTGGTCGTCGATGTCGATCGCGGCGCGCTCGAGATCACTGCCTACGATCGCGGCAACATCTGGCTGCAGCGCCACGTGTACTCGTTCGAGAAGCGCATCGCGAAGGCGCTCTATGGCGTGGAGGACGGCGAGTTCGAGCTCACGTTCCACTGCGGCGGTCGCGGCGATGCGGTGTGCTTCGCCGACCACTGGCTCGAGATCCCGACCGCGATGCCGGTCGAGGTCACGCTCGACGAGGGCCACATCGCGTTGATCGGCCTGGCCGGGGACTTCACCGCCGACGTCGGCGACGTGCCACTCGACGGCGCAGACCTCGGCAGCCCGTACTTCGAGGTCCGCGGCGACGCGATGCACGAGATCGATCTGACCTGGACCGCGCGGCCGCAGAGCGTCACGATCGACGTCGACCGTGCCGATGTCGTGGTCGCACTGCCGGCGGGCAGCTACGTCTGCGACCTCGACGTGGAGGACGATCCGCAGATCGACCCCACCATCGTGTGCGACGACGCGGCCGACGCGAGCCTGAGCCTGGTGGTGCGCAGCGGCAGCCTGCAGCTCGACGCCACGCCCTGAAGCGCCGCGTCACCGCGCCGGCACGCTGCGATGCAGCGCGTCGGTGACGGTGCCGCGCAGCTCGGCCTCGAGCCGGTGCAGCGCGCCGCCCTCGCGCCGCGCCCACTGCTCGGGCTCGACCAGCCGCAGCTCGATCACGCCGAACCGATGCAGCAGCCGCAGGTCGTCGACGACCTCGCCGAGATCGTCGAACAGCGCGTGCAGCGGCTCGCCGCGCGGCCACTGCGGTGCCAGTCGCAGCAACGCGGCCGCGATCGCGGGCTCGTCGACGTCGACCTGTTCGCCGCGGGGATGATGGAACCGCGTCGCGACCTCGTCGTCGCGGCGCAGGCACGCGGCCATGCGCACCTCGCCGAGCTCGGCCAGGGTCGGCGCGGTGCGGGTCCAGCTCGCGCGCGCGAGGATCGGCGCGTGCAGCTGGCGGTAGCGCAGCAGGTCGCTGGTGTCGACCACTGCGCGGCCATGCAGGCCCTCGGCGGTGAGCCAGGCGTCGAGCCGCGCATCGTCGCGACCGCTGGCGCGATCGAAGTCGGCGTCGGCGACGATCGCGAGCCCGTGCGCCGCCGCCAGGGCCTTGAACTCGCTGCGCCAGTAGCTGCGGTTGTACGGCGCGAGGTACTCGTGCGCGACGTAGCTGGGCTCGCCCTCGGCGACCAGGCGCAGCTCGCCGGCGAGCAGCTTCGACCACGGGTGCTCGCCGCCCTCGAGCGTGGCCGCCAGCGTGGCTGCGACCGTGCGGGCATCCTCGGTGCGCTGCGCCAGCGTGCCCGCGCCATCGGTCTGCGCCAGCACCAGCTCGCGCACCAGGCCGCGCACGCTCCAGCCCGGCTGCGTGTTGTAGTCGACGTACAGCAGCCCGGCCTCGGTCGACCAGCCGTGGTGCAGCGACAGCAACGCGTCGCGGGCGTCGTCGGGGATCCACGACAACACGCCGTGGGCGACGATCACGTCGAAACCCGGCGTGCGCTGCGGCGGCAACGCGCGCACGTCGGCGTGCTCGAAGTGCAGGTTGTCGAGCCCCAGCGCCGCGGCACGCTCGCGCGCGAGCGCGACGTGGGTCGCCGAAGCATCGATGCCGACGAAGCTGGCGTGCGGCCGCCACCACGCCAGCGCCAACAGGTTGCTGCCGTCGCCGCAGCCCAGCTCGAGCATGCGCGGCGACGCCAACGGCACGCGCGGACCGCCGTGCAACAGCGACACCAGCGCGAGCCGCTCGGGCGCGGTCCACTCGAGCGGGCTCGAGCGATACGGCAGCGCGTCGTAGGGGGCGCCTGCGTCGTCCACGGTCACAGCGTGCAGTAGCTGGGGAAGCCCGGCGGCAGGCCGTCGACGTAGGGCGAGGGCGTGGTGCCGAACGGGTGATCGTAGAAGAACGTCCACACGCTCGGCTGCGCGTCGCCCTGCGGGATCGAGTGGCCCATGCCGTGGTTGCACAGGAAGCCGAAGCCGCCCTTGGCCTGCAGCGCGCCGAGGTAGCTCTCGCTGGCCTGTTGGAACGAGATCAGCACCACGTCGCTCTCGCCGCCGTGGAAGATCATCGCCGACATGGGATTGTCGGGATCCTGATCGGGCGGCGCGCCGGCCACGAGCCCACCGGAGTACGTCACCGCGCTGGCGATGTAGCCCGAGCGACGGAAGCTCATCTGCGCGCTCTGCAGCCCGCCCGCGCTCATGCCGATCGTGTGGACGCGGCGCACGTCGACCATGGTCTGCTCGAGCGCGCAGCCCAGCAGCTCGTCGGCCACGAGCAGATCGTCCTCTTGGTTGCCCAGCACCAGGAACCACGGGAAGTCGCCCGCGGCGGGATCGTGGGTCGGCGCCACCACGATGCCGCCTTGCGCCACGACCTGTTCGATGAGCGCGTTGCCCAGGCCGTACTCGGCCTCGAGCGGCTGGCTGCCGGTGCCGTGCCAGTAGAACACCAGCGGACCGGGCATCGTCGCGGCCGCGTCGGACATCCACAGTCGCACGGTTCGCGGTGCGATGCCGGCCGGCGCGAGCTCGACGTCCCCCGCGGCGAGCGTCGGACACACGCCGGTGGGCGTCGGCAACATCGTCGGCTGCGGCAACGACTCGCCGCCGCTGCTCGAGCCGTCCTCACCCTCACCCGTGCTCGCTGCGGTGCTGGCCTCGCCGCTGCCGCCGCTCTCGCCGCCCGACGACGACGCGGCGCCGCTCGAGCCGTCGGTCTCGTCTTCGGGATCGTCGGCGCCGTCCGTCGCGCAACCGAGCGCGAGTGCGAGCGCGAGTGCGGCCTGCGGCGCGCGAGCGACCGCGACGCGAGCATGGTGCATGAAGCCTGGCGATCGCATGCTCATCCCCCGAGATCCCCAGATCCCATCGTACCGCCCGTGCGGCCGCACCGCGGCCTCGCGGCCGGCGGCCGGCGCGAGGCAGCACACGCCCGGGCGGATCGGCCGGTGCGCCCGCGCCGTGACGGCCGCCGGCCGCCCCCGCCAGCTGCGTGCTAC
>JAIBBS010000185.1 GCA_019694555.1 Nannocystaceae bacterium | reverse complement strand
CTTCACGCCTCCAGCAGATCACATCTCGTGCCCTCCCGCGACGTGCGTGGTTGCCGCTCGGGCACGGGCACGGGCACGGGCACGGGCACGGAGGAGCGAGACCCCTTACGGGGTCACGCTCCTAGGGGCAGCTCGCGAGGCTCTCGATCCACGCGTCGACGAGCGCGGCGCCCTGCTCGTCGATCCGCACCGAGCCCAGCGGCGGCATGCGGGCGTCCCCGGTGGCGCGCAGGCGCTGCGACAGCACCGAGCGCGCCGGATCCCCGGGCGTGATCACGAGCGCGCCGTCGAGGTCGAGCTCGCCTGCGCGCGGCGGGTCGCACAGTCCCGTGTCCGCCAGCGGCAGCGACAGCCGCAGGTCGAGCGCCGCGCGGCCGCCGGTGCCCTCCTCGCGGTGGCACGGCGAGCAGTTCACCGCGAGGTAGGTGCGCGCGCGCTGCTCGAGCGGCGCGCTGCCCTGCGGATCCACGAGCGGCTCGACCGCGGGCGGTGGTTCGAGCAGCCCGTGCTCGACCAGCCGCGCCAGCTGCTCGCCGCCGCCGTCGTCGTCGCGCGCGAGCTGATCGAGGTGCGTGCCCAGCGGGCCGCCCGCGACGTCGGTGTGGCACGCCCGGCAGCCGCGCAGCCCGGGCAGCTGCCACTGCGAGCCCGCCGGCGCCACGCCCTCGTCCTCCACCAGCGTCGCGTCGGAGCCGTCGGGTGCCCACGCGTAGCCGTAGCCGACCCAGGCGTCGCCGTGGCGCGCGAGCAGCCGCGTCTCGACCAGCGTCGAGGCCCCGCTCGCGTCGGGTTGCCAGAACGACTTCACCAGCACCGTGCCGGGCGGCCACACGATCGCGCCCTGGGCATCGGCGTGCGCGCGCGCGCCCTCGGGCACCGCCACCGCGCGCTGCTTGCTCGCGCCGTCGGACCAGAACGCGACGTTGACGTCGTAGGGCTCGACGCCCGCAGGCAGCCGCGTGGGATCGTCCATGTCGACGCAGCCGGTCTGCGACAGCAGCCGCGGGAAGCTGTCGTCGCCCTCGCCGTCCTCGCCGGGCTCGAGCGCGACCACGCCGTCGAAGTAGCTCGCGCCCCACAGCGTGCCGTCGCGCGCGAGCATCCAGCCCGCGACCCCGCGCGCGCTCGAGCCGATGACCTCGGCGCCGCCGCCTTCGCGCACGCGGAAGATGCTGCCGTCGTAGAAGTCGCTGAAGACGTAGCTGCCCTCGAACGCGGGCACCGTGCCGCCGCGCAGCACCGCGCCGCCCACCACCGAGGCCACGCCGGTGTTGCGGTACTGCGCGATCGGATCGCGCAGCGCCGGGTCGTCGCAGGTGTCGGTGCCGATGCAGTCGCTGCCCTCCTTGAGCCCCCAGCCGTAGTTGCCGCCGCGCTCGACCCGATCGACCTCTTCCCAGCGGTGCTGGCCCACGTCGCCGACCCACAGCGTCGCGGTCGGCACGTCGAAGCTCCAGCGCCACGGGTTGCGGAAGCCCAGCGCCCAGATCTCGGGTCGGCCACCGCCGCCGGCGAAGGGATTGTCGTCCGGGATCGCGTAGGGCTGCATCGCCGAGGCCGCGCGCACGTCGACGCGCAGGATCTTGCCCAGCAGCGACTCGGGGTCCTGCGCGTTGCCCTGCGGGTCGCCGGCGGAACCGCCGTCACCCAGGCCCAGGTACAGCATGCCGTCGGGGCCGAAGCCGATGTCGCCGCCGTTGTGGTTGGTGAACGGTTGATCGATCTCGAGCACGATCAGCTCGTCGTCGGTGCGCAGCGTGAGGCCATCGTCGTCGCTGCGAAACCGCGACACCCGCGAGAGCATCGCGGTGCCGCCGGGCGCGTCGTACGACAGGTACACCGCGCCGTTGTCCTCGAAGTCCGGATCGAACGCGAGGTCGAGCAGGCCCGCTTCCCCGGCGATGAACAGCGACGCCGAGACGTCGGCCATGATCGTCGGCGGTGTCGCGCCGCGCCACGTCAGGATCTGCCCCGGCTTGGTGACCAGGTAGAAGCGCTCGTCGTCGCTGGGGTGCTGCACGATCGCGACGCCGCCCTCGGCGTTGATCTGCGGCGCGCGTCGGACCACGCGCACGCGATCGGCTCCCGGCAGCGCCGGCAGGTTCGCGCACGCCTGCCGCGCGGTCGCGTCGGTCGACTCGTGACAGCCCAGCGACGCTTGGACCATCGCCATCGCGATGGCCCAAGCCCAGTGCCGTGCACGCGCGTGTCCAGCCGCACGCGTCCTCGCGTTGCCAACGACCATCCGTGCGCCAGCATAGCACGCTCCCCCTCGACCCCGCGGCGCAGCGCCGGTGGCGAGGACGCGTCGGTCAGCGCTCACCAGGCTGGGCCCGAGGCAGGCCCAGCGCGGCCGCGCGCACCGCCGCGACCAGCACGTGCGATCCACACACGCACACCTGCTCGCCGCGTTGCAGCGCCTCGATCACCGCCTGCAACAGCACATCGCGATCCGCCACCCCGGCGACCCCGCCCGGCGCGGCGACACCGGCGCTGCCCAGCGCCGTCAGGTCGACCCACGTCCACGGCCGCCCCAGTGCGGCGACGGCCGCGGCGATGGCGACGTGGTCCTTGTCGGCCATCGTGCCGACGAACACGCGCGTGCGCGGCAGCGCCGGATCGTCGCGCAGCGACGCGAGCAGCGACGCGATGCCGGCAGGGTTGTGGCCGACGTCGAGCAGCAGCGTGCCGCCGTGCCAGGGCAGCCGCTCGAGCCGACCAGGCCACTGCACCCCGTCGAGCGCGTCGGCGTCGCACGCGGGCTGCAGCACGCGCACCGCCGCGAGCGCGAGCGCGGCGTTGTGCCGTTGGTGCGCGCCGGCCAGGCCCTGCGGGCTGTGGGGCAGCGGCTCGACCCACCGCAGCGGCGCGCCCAGCTCGCGGCAGTGCGCCGCGATCACGGCCGCGGCCTGGGGTGCCTGCGCGACCGAGACCACCGGCACGCCCGCGCGCGCGACCGCGATCTTCTCCGCGGCGATGGCCGCGACGGTGTCGCCCAGGAACTGCCGGTGATCGAGATCGATCGACGCGACCGCGACCACCGCGGCGTCGCACAGCCGTGTGGCGTCGAGCCGCCCGCCCATGCCGGCCTCGGCGACGATGACGTCGACGCCGGCGTCGGCGAAGCGCAGCCACGCCGCGAGCGTGAGCAGCTCGAAGAACGACAGCGGCCGCGGCAGCGTGAGCCGCTGCTCGAGCGCGAGCACGCGGGCGACCGCGGCCCCGAGCACATCGTCGTCGTCGGCCGCGCCGTCGAGGCGCACGCGCTCGCCCACGCGATGCAGGTGTGGGCTGGTGAACAGGCCCACGCGGCGACCCGCTCGCCGCAGCGCGTGGTCGCACATCGCCGCGGTCGAGCCCTTGCCGTTGGTGCCGACGATGTGGATCGCCTTGGTGCCCGCGGCCGGGCGACCCAGCGCGTCGTAGGCCGCGAGCACCGTCTGCAGCTCGAGCCGGATGCCCAGCGTGCGGCGGGCGAACAGCTCGGGCCACGCCGGCGCGAGCGTCACGGCGCGGGGCTTGCCTCGGCGCTGGCGGCCTCGGCCTCGGCGGCCTCGGGTGGCGGCGCCTTCGCGGGCAGGCCCGTCATCATGCGCAGCAACGTCGCGATCTGCTCCTTGAGCTCGTGACGGCTGGCGATGCGATCGATGATGCCGTGCTCGAGCAGGAACTCGGCGCGCTGGAAGCCCTTGGGCAGCTCCTGGCCGATGGTCTGCTGGATCACGCGCGGACCGGCGAAGCCGACCAGCGCCTTGGGCTCGGCGAAGATGATGTCGCCCAGCGTCGCGAAGCTGGCCGCGACGCCGCCGGTGGTGGGGTGCAACACCACCGAGATGTACGGCAGGCCGCGCTCGCGCAGCCGCGCGCGCGCGGCCGAGGTCTTGGCCATCTGCATCAGCGACAGCACGCCCTCTTGCATGCGCGCGCCACCCGAGGCCGACAGCACCACCGCGGGCCGCGACAGCTCGAGCGCGCGCTCGAACACGCGGGTGACCTTCTCGCCCACGACCGAGCCCATCGAGCCGCCCATGAACTCGAACGCGAAGAAGCCGATCGACACCGGCACGCCGTCGATGTCGCCGACGCCGGAGCGGAAGGCCTCGGTCGCGCCGGAGCTGCGCACGGCCTTCTCGATGCGGTCCTTGTAGTGCTGCGAGTCGAAGAAGCCCAGCGGATCACCCGAGCGCAGCTCGGTGTCGTGTTCCTGCCAGGTGCCGGCATCGAGCGTGGCCGCGATGCGCTCGGCGGTGGGCATGGTGCCGTGGTGACCGCAGACCGGGCACACGCGCAGGTTCTGGATCAGCTCGTCGGTGTACGTGATCTCGCCGCAGGACTCGCACTTGGACCACAGCCCCTTGGGGATCGACACCTTGGCCTGGGTCGAGTCCTTGTCGAGGGCTTCTTTCTTGCGGCGCCACCAGGCCATGCGAGTGTGCGCGCACGGTACCGCAACGGCCGGCGCTTTTCACGGGCGCCGCGGCGCTTGCCGGCGGCGAGCCGCCCTGGTACGGGATTCGCCGGGAAATCGGATGGGCACGCCACCGTCGTCGAACCAGGGCCCCGGGGGGCCGAACGCCGCGGCGCCTGCGGCGGGCCTGTCGTACCGCGACGCCGGCGTCGACATCGACGCGGGCAACGAGGCGGTCGAGCGGATCAAACGCCTGGTCGCGACCACGCGCCGGCCCGAGCAGCTCTCGGATCTCGGCGGCTTCGCCGGCTTGATGGGCCTGCCCAAGGGCATGGCCGAGCCGGTGCTGGTCTCGTGCACCGACGGCGTCGGCACCAAGCTGCTGGTCGCGATCGCGATGGATCGCCACGACACCGTGGGGATCGATCTGGTCGCGATGAACGTCAACGACCTGCTGGTCACCGGCGCGCAGCCGCTGCTGCTGCTCGACTACATCGCGGTGGGCAAGCTGGTGCCGACGCAGATCGAGGCGCTCGTCGCCGGCGTCGTCGAGGGCTGCCGGCAATCCGGGTGCGCGCTGCTGGGCGGCGAGACCGCGGAGCTGCCGGGGCTGTATGCGGAGGGCCACTACGACCTCGCCGCGTTCGCGGTGGGCGTGGTCGACCGCGCCAAGATCCTCGGGCCCGCGCGCGTGCTCGCCGGCGACGTGGTGCTGGCGCTGCGCTCGAGCGGGCTGCACAGCAACGGCTACTCGCTGGCTCGTCGCGCCTTGCTGGAGGTCGGCGGCCTGGGCCTGCAGCAGCCGCTGCCCGGCGGCGACGGCGAGTCCGTGGGCGAGGCGATGCTGCGGCCGACCACGATCTACGCCCGCGCCTTCGCGGCGATCCGCGATCTGCCCGGTGCGCCGCTGCACGCCGCCGCGCACATCACCGGCGGCGGTCTGATCGACAACCCGCCGCGCGCGTTGCCGCCGGGCCTGGCGCAGCGGCTCGATCTCGCGGCGGTGCCGCGGCCGGCCGTGCTGCGCGCGATCGCGGCGCAGGGCGTGGCCGAGCCCGAGATGCTGCGCACGTTCAACTGCGGCATCGGCATGTTGCTGTACGTCGAGCGCACGCGCGTCGACGAGGTCGCCGCCGCGCTGGCCGCGACCGGCGAGCCCGCGACCGTCGTCGGCGAGGTCGTGGTGCGCGAGCCCGGCATGCCCGAGGTCCTGTTCGCGCCGTTGTGAGCTTCGGCGCCCGCGCGCCCCGCCTGGTCACGGTCGCCCGTGAGCAACACGACCAACCACTACGATCTCATCGTGATCGGCTCCGACGTCGCGGGGCTGGTCGCGGCCGCGCTGGTGGCCCGTCGCGGCAAGCGCGTGCTGGTGCTGCCGCACGGCAACGCCGACGGCTTCTACCGTCTGCAGGGTCGCGCGTACCCGCTCGAGATCGCACCGGTGGTGCACGCGACCACGGCTCCGTGCGAGCGCGTGTTCACCGAGCTGGGCCTGGCGCAGCAGGTGCGGCGGCTCGCGGTGCCGCCCGAGGGCCTCGCGCACTGCGTGCTCGCGCAGGCGCGGCTCGATCTCGAGGCCGGCGAGCGCAACCTCGCGCTCGAGCTCGATCGCGTGTGGCACGGCGAGGACGCCACCGCCGCGTGGGATCTGCGGCGGCGCTGGACCGACGCGACCGAGGCGGTGCTGGGCGAGCTGCTCGCGAGCGAGCACGCGCTGTCGGCCGAGGGCTTCTGGGGCCGGCGCTTCCTCGCCAAGGTCGCCGCGCAGCTGCCCGACGCGTCGACCGACGAGTGCGCGCCGCTGCCCGCCGATCATCCGCTGCGCGAGCTCGCGACCGCGCCGGTGCCGTGGCTGTCGCACCTGACCCCGGCGCAGCTGGGCAAGGCCGCGGCGCTGCGGCTGGGGCGGCTGTGGGCGCAGGGGCCCGAGGATCTGCCGCAGGGCGAACGGCGCCTGCGCGAGCTGCTGCTGCAGCGCATCGAGCTGCACTCGGGCGAGATCAAGCGCGAGCTGCGGGTCGCGGAGATCCTCATCAAGCGCGGCAAGGTCGTGGGCACCAGCCTGCTGGGCAAGCGCGATCGCTACGGCTGCGACCACCTGATCGTGGCGACCGATCCGCGGCTGCTGCTGGACAAGAGCATGCTGGGCGATGCCGCGCCGCGATCGCTGACCGCGGCGCTGTCGAGCATGGCCCCGGCGGCGCTGCGCTTCGTGCTGCACGTCGAGGTCGACGAGCGCGGCATCACGCCGGCGCTGGGCGGCATCGCGATGTGCTGCCCGCTGCCGACCGACGACGAGGACGCGATCGTGGAGCGGATCCACGGTGTCGGTCACCTGTTCCTGCGCAACGAGGCCGGCAGCCTCGAGGGCACGCGGCGGATCTCGATCACGCGCGTGATCGGGGCCGACGAGCCGCTGCACGACATGCGCGAGCGGATCCTCGCGGAGCTCGACGAGCGCGGCATCCTTCCGTTCCATCGCCCGTGGATCCGGTTGTGCCACTCGCCGCACGACGGCCGCGAGGTCGACGACGGCAGCGGCGAGCCCCACCCCGACTACGGCCCCGGCACCGCGATGTCGCAGCCGATGTCGCCGCTGTACTTCACGCAGGACGAACCGCTGCTGGGGCTGGGCGTGCTGCCGACCGCGTCGGGGATCCGCGGGCTGCACTTCGCTTGCCGCGCGAACCTGCCGGGACTGGGGCTCGAGGGCGAATTCGCAGCGGGCTCGGCCGCGGCGGGACTCGTCGCGAGCCCGGCACGATCGCCGCTGTCGCGCTCGTCGCTGCTGAGCAAGGCGTGAACACGCGCGCGGGTGTGCTCGTGCGAGAGCGCGCGCGCAATCCATGCCGCGCTCGCACGTGTCGCTCGTGGCGCGGCATCGCGCGATGGCAGCGCAGGCGCGACGATTGTGGACCCACGCGCGCGGGTGTATCCCAGACGGTGAAGTGTCGAGCGCGCCCGTGCTGCGTCACGAGAGTGCCGGGCTGAGGCTCGGGGCCGACGCGCTGGTGTCGATCGGTGCGCGCGGCGGCTGGCGGGCCGAGGCGCTGGCGCAGCAGCGACGGATGCTGCTCGCGGGTGCGGTGCTGTTCGCCGGCTACTACCTGACGTTCTGGGCCGCCGCGATCTACACCGCGACGTCGCTCGCGATCGGGCTGGGCATGTCGCTGGGCCTCGCGGTCGCGGGGCTGTCGCTGCAGCGTCGCAGCGACGACGCCACCGCCGACGCCGGTGCCGATTGCTGTGGCCGGGGGTTGTCGCTGTCGCTGGCGTTGGTGCTGTCGGTGGGCGCGACCGGCTCGGCGTGGTTCTCGGGTGGCAGCCACTGCGTGGGCTTCCACGTGATGTGGGCGCTGCCGTTCGTGTACGCGCTGTTCGTGCGCGCCGACGCGCTGGGCCACGCGGTGGTCGGTGCGCTGTCGCTCGGCGGCGGGCTGGCGGTGTTGTTCGCCGACGGCGAGGACGCGAGCCGGATCCTGCAGTGGACGACGCTGGCGCTGGCGGCGGGCGTGTTCGTGGGCGTGCAGCAGGCGGTCGGGCGCCGGCTGCAGGCGGCCGCGTTCGCCGAGCAGGAGCAGGCGCGCGCGAAGCTGGCGCTGGCCGATCGCATGTCCTCGCTGGGCATGCTCGCCGCCGGCGTCGCGCACGAGATCAACAACCCGCTGAGCTACGTGACCACCAACGTGCAGTACGTGGCCGAGCGCATCGCCGACGGCGAGGTCACCGTGCACGGCGAGCGGCCGCAGGAGGTCGTCGCGGCGCTGGGCGACGCCGCCGCCGGCTGCGAGCGCGTCGGCGCGATCGTGCGGACGCTGTCACGGCTGTCGCGATCGGACGCGACCGCGGTCGGCACGGTCGATCTCGATCGCGCGCTCGACGACGTGCTGCGACTGTCGCGGCGCGAGCTGTCGCGCACGGCGGTGCTCGAGTTCACGCCGGGCAAGCTGGCGCCAATTCCCGGCGACGAGGCGCGGCTGGGTCAGGTGTTCCTCAACCTGCTGGTCAACGCGGTGCACGCGGTGCAGGAGCGGCCCGACGGTCCGCGGACGATCCGCGTGCGCACCGTCGCGGGCCCCGACGACACCGCGGTGGTGGAGATCGAAGACAGCGGCTGCGGCATCGCGCCCGAGCTGCGCACGCGGATCTTCGAGCCGTTCTTCACCACCAAGGCCCGCGATCGCGGCACCGGCCTGGGGCTGCCGCTGTGCGCGGAGATCGTCGCGCAGCACCGCGGCCGGCTGGAGCTCGACAGCACGGTCGGGGTCGGCTCGATGTTTCGCGTCGTGCTGCCGCGTCGGTGAGTGGCGGCGGGGCGCGGGCCAACGCCCCTCACCCCGACCCCGCGCGGTCGCGTCGCCGCCACAGCTCGAGCTTGCCCATCTTCACGCCGCCGTCGCGCACGTACTGCTCGCGCAGCAGCTCGCGCAGCGCGGCGAAGTCTCGCTGCGGCACCGTCGAGCCCAGCACGATCACCGCCGGCGGATCCGCGCGCAGCTCCTGCACGAGCATGCGCGGATACTCGCCGTCGACGAAGCGCAGCGGTGTCGCGGGCAGGCGCCAGGTGTCGTCGTTGGGCGGCTCGATCAGCCCCAGCGACTTGTAGATCCGCGTCGGCGCGACCGCGTCGAGCAGCGCGTACAGGTCCCACAGGTGCCAGCCCCACACCCAGATGCGATCGCCGGGCTGGACCACGCCCTGCAGGTGCTTCGCGATCGCGCGCGCGCCCGCGTCGTGCGGGCGACTGCGATCGAAGCGGGTGTCACGATCGATCCGCACCTGCCGCACCCCCAGCAGCAACACCGGCAGCAGCAGCGCCGCGCGGGCGCGTCGCGACAATCCCGGCCCGAACACGCCCCACGGCAGCGCCGCGAGCAACGCGGCCGGCGGCGCCGCGGCCAGGAAGTAGCCCTTGTAGAAGCGCGCGCCGACCCACGCCTGCGCGATCGTGCAGAGCAACCAGATCACCAGCGGCCACGCCAGCGAGCGCGCCGCCGGCCCGCGGCGATGTGCCGCCGCAGCGGCGAACGCCGCCGGCACCAGCGGCAGCGCGAGGAAGTAGATCGTCGCCAGCGCGCCCTCGATCGGCATCGGCCACGCGTGCTCGCGCCCACCCGCGGTCACGTAGGAGAGCCCCCAGCGATTGAGCGGATACGACGACAGCAGCGCCGACAGCTCGCCGGCGGCCGCGTAGTGCAGCACCAGCGGCACGTGCACTGCGATCGCACCGGCCGCGATCGCCAGCTGCGTGCGCACGCACGCGCGCCAGTCGCTCGACCACAGCCGCGGCAACGCGCACAGCCCCAGCGCCAGCAGCACCACGCCGCTGGGCTGCTTCACCATGGCCGCGAAGCCACCCAGCGCGCCCGCGATCACGAAGCCCAGCGTGCGCGCGGCGCCGTGGCAGCGCGCCGCGGCCAAGCCCCAGCCCATCGCGAGGATCTGCGGCAGCTGGGCCCACGTCACGTAGTTGGCGTCCATGCTGTCGAGGTGCGCGTCGACCAGCGCCAGCAGTGCCGCGGCCACCACCGCCGCGCGCGGCCCCACGTGGCGCCACGCGATCGAGGCCAGCGCCAGCTGCCCCGCGATCGCCCACAGGTTCGCCCACACCTGCAGCTGCGCGATGTCGGTGCCGCGATCGCCCGCGAAGACCCACGCCAGGTAGAACGAGCCCGGGGCCTTGAGCTCGATGTCCGCGACGTACGGCAGCTCGCCGCGCGCCAGCAGCATCGCGTTGTAGAGGATGCCGCCGACGTCGTGCGACGCGAAGCCGCCCTGGCTCAGCCCGGGCCAGCGCAGCCACAGCGATCCGATCACGATCGCCGCCAGCGCCAGCTGTGCCAGCGTTCGCTCGCGGGGGCTCGGCGCGTGGTCGTGGCTGGTCATCGCGGCGCTAGAAGGTGTGCTGGAACGTCACGTTGAGGCTGACCGGCGGCAGCAGTCGCGTCGCGTCGGGCACACCTTGGACCTGACCGAGGTAGTCCGGCAGCGTCTCGCCCATGCAGCGCTCGCCGCGGTAGCGCACCAACGGCACCGCGACCTCGAGCTTCACCAGCTGCGGCGTGACCCCGAGGATCGAGAAGTAGCCCATCAGCGCGTAGCCGACCGTGGCGTACCACGACTTCGCGCCGAACCACCCCGCGAGCTTGTCGCACGACGACGCCGACGCGGCGCCGGCCGACAGCACCCCGCCCAGGCTGCGCAGCCACGCCAGGTGCGCGAGGTTGAGGTGCAGATCGTTGATGTACACGTGGCGGTACTCCGCCTGCGCCAGCATGACGGCCTTGCCGAAGGCCTCGTCCGCGCCATAGCCCGACAACCCGCCGATGCCGCCGACCCGCGCGAGCGCGCGGAACTCCGAGCGCCCGCGCAGCGGGTTGACGACCTCGGCGAACAGGCTCGTCGCGATCACGTGGTCCTTGCGCAGGCGCCACAGATGGATCCACGCCGCGTCGAACACCAGATCGTGGCGATCGTCGGGCGCGTCGCGACTGCGCAGGGTGTGGCGCGCCGCGATCGTGGCCGACAGCCAGCGCCCGCGCTCGGGCCACCACGCGAAGCCGCGGGTGTCGTCGATCAGTCCGACCGTCTCGATCACGCGCAGCCCGCCGCGCGGATCGAGCGAACGACCGTTGAGCAGCGACACCGTCTCGTGCAGGCGCACGCGCGCGCGTCGACGCTGGCGGTTGACCTTGCGTCCGAACCACAGGTTGGTGCCCGCGCCCAGCGAGATGTCGGTCTCGCGATCGCGGGCGATGGTGACGTGGCCGGTGCGTCGCAGGTCGCGGCGCAGGCTGCTCTCGAAGGTCGCGAAGCCGGCGATGGCGTTGAAGCGCGCGGTCGCGGTGCGGGCCGAGACGAACTCCGACGCCGCGATCGACAGACCCACGCCGGTGTACAGGAAGCGGAAGCTCGCGGGATTGCGATCGTCGAACAGCGGGTCGACGTTCGCGCGCGGCTGCGGGGTCTGCAGCGTGCGGTTGCGCGGATCGAGCCGCACCGACGCGAGCTTGGCCGCGGTGTGCAGCGTGAACGTGTGCGTGCCCTCGACCGGCTCGTCGGCGAGCGTGCGGGTCTGCGCCGGGCCCGACGCCAGCTCGCCGTTCCACACCAGGAAGTGGCGCTTGCCGCCGCGCTCGGTCACCAGCAGCTGCACCGGCTCGATCACCGGCTCGCGCGACAGCTTGCGCACGACGATGCGGTGGTCCCAGCCGCCGCCTGTGGCCTCGCGGCTGTCGACGTCGATCACGGCGTAGTCGACCGCGGGGTACGGGCCCAGCCACTGCGCGAAGAACCAGCCCAGCTCGCGGTGCCAGGCATGCTCGGCGACCCGCACCGGGTCGCGCGACGGGTGCTCGAACAGCGTGCGGTAGAAGGTGTCGAGCCCCGCGGGGCCCAGCAGATCGCCGAGCTTCTCGTGCAGGCGTCGGCCGGTGGGCAGGCGATGCGAGAACCACAGCGGATGGTTGCGCACCGGCATCTCGTCCTCCACGCCGCGGAAGTACGCGGCCGAGAAGCTGGCCTGCTGCGTGTACAAGAAGCGATCGACCGCCGGCACGAACGTCAGCCGGCTCAGGATGTCGTGGGCGAACTCGTCGCGCGCGTCCTTGCGCGCGCGCCACAGCTGCAGCACCGCGTAGCCGGCCGCGCCCGACAGCCACAGCGACGTGCTCGGGGCCTGGTGATCGACGAAGCGCGGTGCCACCAGCGCGTCGGCGAGGCCACGCGCGATGGCGTTGTCGTGGAAGCGACGGAAGCGCTCGACCGGGAACAGCTCGAAGGCCTCGTCGCTGACCAGCACCACGCCGGGGTGGCTCTCGGCCACGCTCGCGCGCAGCGGCCCCTGCACCACCGTGATCGTGCGCTCGAGCGCGACCGGCTGGTCGAGCTCGTCGAGCAGATCGACCAGCTCGCCGAAGGTCCGCAGCACCACGCCGGCGATGTCGGTGCGGTACTCGATGCGGTGATCGTCGGGCACCTGCGCGCTGGGCCGCCGCCACGGCGTCAGCACCTGTGCGCGCACGCCCGCGTGCCACTGCACCGTGCGGTGCCAGCGAGGCCCGAAGAACACCGACGGATACGCGATGCGCCGGGCCTCGTCGCCGACGACGACGATCTCCAGCGGACGTGCGGCGCGACCGAGCCCGCGCACCGGCGACGTGAGCTCGGCGCGCGCGACGTGCCAGTGCACCGGCGCGACCACGCGGCCGCCCGCGGGCAGGTACGCGCCGCCCTGCGCCGGCGCCGACGGCAGCGGCGCGACCGCGCCCGAGAGGCTGCAGCGCCCGCGCACGCAGCCAAAGGGCCAGTAGCGGTGCGGCACCGCGACCTCGTACTCGAGCGTGAACGCGGTCGTGCCCGCGGCGAGCGTCACGTGCAGATCGCCGCGCGGGCCCTGCCGCGTGACCGCGGTCGCGCCGTCGTGCTGCCGCAGCGTCAGGCTGCCGGGCTCGAACGGACCATCGACGTAGGTGCCCAGCGTGACCTCGTCGACGCCCTGCGGCTCGCGGGGCATCGAGCCCGCGAAGTCGAGCAGCACCACGGCCTCGCCGGCGAGTGCCGCGCGGTCGAGCGTGTAGCGTGCACGCCCGCGGACGATCGCCCCCGACACCGGCACGCGCGTGCCGTCGGGGCGTCGCGCGCCGCCGGGCGTCACGTCGAGCTCGACCGTCACCGCCGCCACGTGCAGCGCGCCGCGCAGCAGCGGCGGCGCGGACGCCAGTGCCACCGCCGGCGTCGGCATGCCGGGCGCAGCGGGCACGGCCGTCGGCGATCCCGGGTCGATCGATCGCGGATGCGACGTCGCGGCGTGCAGCGCCAGCATGCGCGCCGACAGGCGCTGCGCGAGCGAAGCATGCGCCGACACGGATCGCGACGGACCCAGCCATACCGCGACGACACACGCGAGCCAGCACGCGACCGCCACCGCACGGGCGCGCAGCATCCGACCACGCCGTTGCCGCCACCACCACGGCGCCGGGGCCTCGTCGCTGCCACGCTTCGCCGACCGCACCGTACGCGGATCATCTTGCACGAACCAAGGCCTTCGCGTTGGCCCCCCGCAGGTTTGACAGTCGCCCCCGGGATGGGGGAGTCTTCCGGCATGCATCGTTGCCTGGTTCGTGCTTGGCTCGGAGGGCTGGGCGCACTCGTGCCGTCCGTGGCGTTCGCTGCTCCGCCCGCACTGCCCGAGGGCGAGCCCGCTGCGGCCGAGCCCGCAGCAGAGCCCGCCCCGGCGCCCGCGGACGCCGCGGCGGAGCCCGCCGCGGAGCCGCCCGCGGTCGACGCGACGCCGGTGTCCGCCGATGCATCGGGCGGCGTCGAGGCCAGCGGTTCGGTCGATCTGGGCGCCGATGCGGCCGGCGAGGTCGCCGAGGCCAGCGAGGCCGACGGCGGCGGTCGCAAGCGTCGCGGCCGCAAGGGCGACGACTCGGTTCGCGCGAACGATCCCGGCATGGTCGAGGGCCGGCGCGAGGGCTTGATGCCGACCAACGGCGGCAGCATCGGCCTCTTCTACACCGCGCTGCCCGACGTCGGCGGCAAGTACACGTTCCGCTTCCGCCTGCACACCGACTTCTTCCGCAAGAGCAACTTCATGTACGCCGGCGACACCCACGCGCGCGTGCGCGGTGCGGTGACCATCGGCTTCACGCCGTTCAAGTTCGGCGAGCTCTTCTTCTCGGTGAAGAGCTCGGCCAACCGCAACGAGCGGCCGCAGGCCGATCGCCAGGACGCCAAGGCAGTGTTCGCCCTGGGCGACGTCGACTTCGGCCTCAAGGCCGCGCACCGCTTCAAGAACGGCATCGGCCTGGGCGGCGTGCTGGGCCTGGGGTTGCTCTCGGGCAGCGAGCGGCTGCGCACCAGCAACGTCAACTTCTGGTTCGACGGTCTGTTCGCGGTCGACCTGCGCTACCTGACCAAGAAGCAGGCGCCGGTGCGCTTCGCGACCAACGTCGGCTGGATGCTCGACAACTCGCTCGCGGTCGCGAACTACGCTGCGATCACCGACGACACCTCGCGCGAGGTCTCGCGCTTCTCGCTGGGCGGCAACCACAGCCGCGTGACGATGCGCTACGCGGTCGACTTCCCGGTGCGCGTGGGCAAGCGCCGGCAGTTCGGCATCGACCCCATCCTCGAGTGGGCGTGGGACGTCTCGACCCGGCGCGAGCCGGCGTTCCTGCAGCCCAACGTGAAGGCCTCGCCGCTGCCGCGCTCGTCGCAGTGGCTGACCATCGGCCTGCGCGCCAACGTCGTCAGCGGGCTGCACATCGACGCGGCCGCCGACATCGGCCTGGTCTCGCCCAACTTCGAGTACGGCCCGCCGACGCCGCCGTGGCAGATCATCTTGGGCCTGGGCTGGACCTTCGATCCCGTGCCGGTGGTGCGCGAGGTCGAGGTCGCCGCGCCGCCGACCGAGCCGCAGACCAAGCCTGCGCCGCTCGAGGGCCGCATCGTCGGCCAGGTCGTCGATCCCAACGGCGCACCGATCCCCGACGCGAAGATCCTGTTCCCCGGCGCGGCGAGCAACGCGATCCTGACCGACAGCAACGGCGCGTTCACCAGCTTCCGCTTCCCCGCGGGCCAGATCGCGGTGCAGGTCGAGGTCGGCGGTCAGGTCGTCCACGAGGCCACCGCCGAGGTCAAAGACGGCGAGGACACCAGCGTGCAGCTGCAGCTGCAGACCGCGCCGGCGCCCGCGACCGGCATCGTGCAGGGCAGCGTGACCGACCCCGGCGGCGCGCCGGTGGCGTTCGTCCTGCGCGTGTCCGGCATGGGCATCGACGAGCCCTTCAACTCGACCGACGACGGCCGCATCGCGCTGGAGCTCTCCGAGGGTGACTACCGCGCCACCATCACGGCGCCGGGCTTCAAGGAGAAGATCATCACCTTCACGGTCAAGGGCAAGTCCGAGATCACCGTGCGCGAGCAGCTCGAGCGCGACGCCCCGGTGTCGACGCCCAACGTCAGCGGCAACAAGAGCGGCATCAAGCTCAAGAAGAAGATCCGCTACGAAGGCAACGGCGTGCACAGCGACAGCCACGCGCTGCTCGACGAGCTCGCTGCGTTCCTCAACGGCCACCCCGAGTTCGAGCTGGTCGAGATCGGCGTGCACACCGACGATCGCGGCGCCGCGCAGCAGCGCAGCGACGAGCGTGCCGACGCCGTGAAGACCTACCTCGTCGGCAAGGGCGTCGCCGCCGGCCGCCTGTCCGCGAAGGGCTTCGGCGCCAGCAAGCCGGTGGCCGTGAACATGACCGAGCAGGGCCGCGCGAAGAACAACCGCACGGTGCTGACGGTGAAGAAGTACGGCGGCTGAGCCGCGGGC
>JAIBBS010000184.1 GCA_019694555.1 Nannocystaceae bacterium | reverse complement strand
GCCCGCGCCGGCCGATCCGACGATCGCCGAGGCCGCGATGCCGGACGCGCCCGCACCGGTCGAGGCCGCGCCGGCGCCGACGGGCAAGCGCAGCAGCAAGCGCGGCAGCAAGCCCGCGCCGAGCAAGCCCAAGCCCGCGAGCGAGCCCGCGGTCGCAGCGAAGGCACCGCCCAAACCAGCGGCCGCGCCCGATCGCGCCGCGCTGCTGCGCGAGGCGGAGCAGGCGTTCGCCGACGGCCGCTGGGCCACCGCGCAGCGCAACGCCGAGCGCGTGCTCGCGCTGGGCAACGACGCCCGCGCCGCTCGCATCGCGGCGCTGTCCGCCTGCAAGCTCGGCCGCGCCGACGCAGCACGGCGCGCGTTCGATCGCCTGCCGCTGGGCCAGCGTCGCAGCGTCCGCAACAGCTGTCGCGACGCCGGCGTGAAGGTCGGCGGGATCTGACGCCGGGCGCGAGGCTCAGGCGGCCGCGCGCGGTCGCATCGCGAAGGCCGCCCACAGCGACAGCGGCACCAGCACGGTGACGTGACCGAGCCACAGGTGCTCGTGCGCGACGATGGGACAGTGCAAGAACACCGACACGGTCCCGGTCGCCGCGGCCACACCGGCGAGCACCAGCGCGCGCCACCCCGGCGCATCGCCGTCGCGCGCGAGCATGCGCAGCAACAACAGCGACGGCACCGCACACACCGTGCCGAAGGCCAGGCACGCCAGCGCGCGCGGCCACAGCTGCGCGCCGACGCCCACGTCCGCGTGGCCGTGCGGCGCGGTCGGCAGCATCGCGACGATCGCTGCAATCGCGAACGCGGCGGCCCACGTCAGCGGGCCCGCGCCGCGCCGCAGCGCGCGATGCAGCGGACGCATCGCCCACAGCAGCCCGATCGCGATCGCGAGCACGAACCCGCCGAGCTCGAGCAGCAGCCGCGCCGTGGGATACGCCGCGAGATCGGGCCGCGGAGTGCCCAGCGCGACCAGAAGCGGGACCGCGACGCTGCCGAGCACCGCGACCAGCATGCGCCGCGAGCTCGGCCATGCGCGCAGCCGCGCCGCGACCCCGCGGTCGGCGTCGATCGCCGCCAGGGTCGCCGCCAGCGACGCCGCGTCGGGCGCCACACGCTGGGCCGCAGGCGCCTGCACGGCGCCCGCGACCGCCGCGAACGCGCGGCAGGCCTCGCAGCCCTGAAGGTGCGCGCGCGCGTCGTCGCCCAGCGTCGCGCGCTGCAGGACCTGCCGCTGGATCGACTCGCAGTCCATGAGCTCAGTCGCCGCTCCCGTCGTATGGCGCGACGTCGGCCGCGGTTACCCCGGCGCGCGCGAGCAGCTCCCGCAGCCGAGTGTAGCCGCGGTGGGCGCGGACCTTGACCGCGGTCTGCGTGCCCCCGACCACCTCGGCAATCTCGCGGAACGACAGCCCTTCGAACCAATGCAGCACGATGACCTCCCGCTGCGCCTCGGGCAGCTGGTCGAGCGCGGCCCGCAGCTGTCGCCCGGCCAACGGCGCGTCGGGGCCGGCGCCACCATCGACGATCGCGCCTTCGTCGGGCAGCGCCGACTCGGGCTTGCGCCCGGCGCGGCGCAGCTGCTGCCGGCGCAGGTTGAGCGCGATGGTGTACAGCCACGGCCGCAGCGCCGAGCCGGGCGCGAAGTCCGAGCGCGCGCGGTGCAGCTGCAAGAACGTCTGCTGCACGAGGTCGGCGGCCTCGTCCGCCCGCGCGCCGCTGCGCGAGAACAGCTGCCGCAGCCGCGGGGCCCAGCGCGAGAACAGCTGGGCGAACGCGTCGCGATCGCCGGCGACGTAGGCGGCCATCAGCGCCTCGTCGCTCGCGGTCTCGTCGCTGCCGCCCACTGCTGGGCGATATACCAGGCCGCCGGCCTCACAGGGCGAGTCGGGCCACCAGCGGCAGATGATCCGATGCGCGTCGGGCCGCCGCGACCCGGCCGGGGTGCAGGTCCACCAGCTCGACGTCACCGCGCACGTAGATGCCGTCGAGCGCCCGCACCGGTGCCCACGCCGGAAACGTGGGAAAGCGCCGCGTCCACGCGCGGAAGCCCGCGGGCTGCAGCAGCTCGGGCCCGAGCGTGCCCCAGACGTCGTTGAAGTCGCCGCCGACCACGATGGGCGTGCGCTCGTGCAACCCCGCGAACGGGTGCGCCTGCAGGAAGCGCTCGAGCTGCACCCGACGGTCGCGCTCGAGCAGCCCCAGGTGGAGGTTGAACACGTGCACGGTCCGCAACGACCCGCGCACGCGCACGCGGAAGCGACCGTGCAACACGCTGCGGGCCTTGCGACCGGCGACGGTCAGATCGACGTTGCGCGTGTCGGTCAGCGGGAAGCGGCTGAGGATCGCGTTGCCGTAGGCGCCGCCCTTGCGCAGCGCGTGGTTGGGAAACCACGTGCGATGCGGCAGTGCCAGCGCGTCGCCGATGAGGTCGACCTGGCGGTGGTAGTCCGAGCGCGCCGCGCCGTCGTCGACCTCCTGCAGCAGCAAGAAGTCGGGCTCGTAGTGCGCCAGCGTCTCGCACACCCGCTCGGGACGGTAGCGACGGTCGACGCCACCGATGCACTTGTGGACGTTGTAGCTGACGACGGTCAGCTCGGTCGCGGCCATGGGGGCTTCGCTGCGGCGGGGGTGCGGCGGCTCAGCTCAGCCCGCTCTTGCTCACCACGCCGCGGAACATGTTGAGCGTGCGCTCGAGGCTCTCGATGACCTCCTCGAGGCTGCGGGTGTCCTGCGAGCGGATCTCGGTGTCGGCGCGCTTGAGCACGCCCTCGGCCTTGGCGATCGCGTCGCGTCCGAAGCTGGTGCCGCTCATGATGCCCTGCACCTGCGGGAACAGCTCGCGGACCTCGGCGATGAGCCGCTCGGCCTGCTGGCGCTGGCGCTCGAACTCCTCCGACGCGCGCACCTCGACCATGTAGTTCTGGCTGTGCTCGACCAGCTTCTGCAGCTCGTCCTCGGTGAGGCCGCTGGTCGCGGTCACCGTGATGCTCTGCTCGTGGCCGGTCTCGAGGTCCTTGGCCGAGACGCTGACCAGGCCGTCGGCGGAGATCGAGAACGTCACCTCGACCTCGACCTCGGCGCGCGGCGCCTTGCGCAGCCCCGAGAGGATGAACTCGCCCAGCAGCTCGTTCTCGGCGGCCTTGTCGCTCTCGCCCTGCAGCACGAGGATCTTCACCGAGGTCTGGTAGTCGCGGACGGTGGTGAAGATGTGCGACGCGCTGGTGGGGACGGTGCTGTTCTGCTCGATGAGTTTGTGGAAGTAGCCGCCGACGATCATGATGCCGAGGCTGTGCGGCGTCACGTCGAGCAGCAGCACGTCCATGCTCTCGTCGACCAGCGCCGCGGCCTGGATCGCAGCGCCCAGTGCGACGACCTCGTCGGGATGCACGCCCTTGCACGGCTCGAGCCCGAAGAACTCGGCCACGCGCGACTGGATCAGCGGCATGCGGGTCATGCCGCCCACGAGGATGACGTCGTCGAGGTCGCCCTTGTCGATGCTGGCCTCGCGCAGGGTCTTCTCGCAGATCATCACGGTGCGATCGACGAGGTCGCGCGTGAGCTCCTCGAGCTCGTCGCGCGTGAGCGTCTCTTGCATGTGGAAGGTCTGGCCCGAGGGCGTGGTGTACAGAAACGGCAGATCGATGAGGGTCTCGCGCGCGACCGACAGCTCGCAGCGGCCCTTCTCGGCCGCGTCCTTGATGCGCTGCATCGCCATGCGGTCGTCGCTGACGTCGACGCCGGTCTTCTCCTGGAACGCCTGCGTCAGGCGATCCATCACGCGCAGATCGAAGTCCTCGCCGCCCAGGAACGTGTCACCGGCGGTCGAGACCACCTCGAACACGCCCTTGCCGATGTCGAGCACCGAGATGTCGAAGGTGCCGCCGCCGAGGTCGTAGACCGCGACGCGACGCTCGAGGTCCTTGCCGAAGCCGTAGGCCAGCGCCGCGGCGGTGGGCTCGTTGATGATGCGGATGACGTCGAGGCCGGCGATGCGGCCGGCGTCCTTGGTCGCCTGGCGTTGGTTGTCGTTGAAGTACGCCGGTACCGTGATGACCGCGCGCTCGACCGTGCCACCGAGGTACTGCTCGGCGATCAGCTTCATCTCCTGCAGGATGAAGGCGCTGATCTCGGGCACGCTGTAGACCTGGTCGCGCAGCTTGATGCGGACGTCGCCGTGGGGCCCCTCGACGATGGTGTACGGCGCCGACTGCAGCACCGCGCGCGCGGCCGGCGAGTCCCAGCGGCGGCCGATGAGGCGCTTGGCCGCGTAGACCGTGTTCATCGCGTTGGTCACGGCCTGGCGCTTGGCGATGTGCCCGACCAGCCGCTTGCCGCTCTCGGACAGCGCCACCATCGAGGGCGTGGTCTTGTAGCCGCCCTTGTTGGGGATCACCGTGGGCACACCGTCCTCGACGATGGCGACACAGGTGTTCGTGGTGCCGAGATCGATGCCGACGACGTTGTCCATTCGCGTAGGGGCCGCCCGGGACGAGCCGCACGGCAGCTTCAGGCTATGGCAACTTCAGCGAATTGAGAAGGGCGCGGACTTCGGGGTCGCCCGGTCGGAGCTTCTGCGCGACCTGTGCCTGCTCCTTCGCGGTGTGCACTTGGCCAGCACCGTGGAATGCACGTGCGAGCAGTACGTGCAGGCGGGCGAGTTCCGCAGGTCGGCGCGGGGTCGCCCCGGCGGCCTCCTCCGCGCGGAGGGTCTCCAGCGCGCCGATGGCGAATTTCCGCGCGAGCCCGGGGTCCTTCTGTGCCACCGCCTCGGCCGCGTGGGCGAGGTGCTCGATGGTGCCGTGGGCCTCCGCGGCCTCGACCAACAGCCCCACCGACTCGCTCCACTGCCCGACCTCGCGCAGCGTCATCGCGCGTGCGAAGGCCTCGGCCGCGCGCTTGGCCCGGGCCGCGTCGCGACAGCGTTCCCAATTCGAACGCAGCGTCGCGTCACCCGGCACGATCTGCAACGCGATCCGCCACGCGTTGGCCGCGCGGGGCAGGTTGCCGATGCGCTCGGCCTCGGTGGCCTCCGCCACCGCGACATCGAGCTGCGAGCGCAGCCGAGCGTCGAGCGACTGTCGCTGACGATTGGCGCGCATCACCGCGCGCTCGTGTCGACGCGCGGCCGCCTCGGCCTCGGCCTGGGCCGCCAGCAGCTGCGCCTGTTGTCGCTTGGCCTCGGTCTGCTCGTGGGCGCGGCGCTCGAGCTCCGCCCGCCGGGCGATCTCGGCGTCGACGAAGGGGTCGCGGACCTCGGCGTCCTGCAGCGCCTCGTGGGCCGCGGTCGCGCGGCGGAACAGCGCCGCGAGCAGATCACGGTACTCGCCCAGGCGCTGACCGAAGTACGAGTCGGGGTGGAACTCGCGACTGACGACGTGGTAGGCGCGGCGGATCGCCTTGAGGTCGTGGGTCGGCCACATGCCGAGGATCTCGAACGGCGACAGCTCCTCGAGCCGATCGAACAGCGCCAAGATGCGGCGCTGATCCGCGATCGGCAGCGCATGATCGGCAACCAGCCGCACGTCGTCCTCTTCGACCAGCGGCCACGGTGGCGGCTCGCGCGGTGCGGTCTCGCCCACCTCCGCGGCATGGGTCTGCACGCCCGGCGCCGCGTCGTTGCCGGCGCCACCGCTGCCCGAGGCGCCGCGCGCCGCGGCGAGCTGAGCCACCAGCGTGCGACGGCGACGCTCGTCGGGACCCTCGGACGCGGCCGCACGCGGGCGCGGCGGCGCGGGTGCGGGCGCCTCGAGCCGCGCCGCGCCCAGCTCCAGCAACCGTCGCAGCGTGGCCTCGGCCTCCGCGGGTGGCAGCCCCGAACCCTTGACCACCTCGGCGACGGTGATCGGCCCCTGGATCCGACTCCAGAGGAAGTACTCACCGGGCCCCAGCGGCAGCGACTGCAGCTGCTTCGCTTCGGCGGCGACCACTCGCGCGGCGGGATCCCACTGCATCGACGCCAGCTCAGCTTACCAGTGGACGCCACCGCGGGCTCGAAACCGGAGCGGGCCCAGCCGCAGTGGCGCCGCGGCGCGTCGCGCCCGGTGCGAGCGCCCATGGCGCCCCGGGGACCGGTCTGGGCCGACGACGCGCGGGCGACGGAACACCGCCTGCCACCGCGCGGGCAATCGCCGCGGCAGGCCAGCCGAGGCATACTGAGCACGCAGCTCGAGCATGTCGACCGCGACGCCGACGGACCCCTGCTCGCGCACACGACACCGCGCCGCAGCGCCGCCACGGCCGTGGGCAGGCTGGTCCGGCATCGCGGCGACGATCGTGTTGCTGGCGCTGGCGGGCTGCAAGCCCAAGACGCCGCCGGTGGTGCCCGAACGCGCGGTGCACCTGCAGCCGAGCTCGACCGTGCTCGCCGACGCCGACCTGCTGGTGCGCGCGCTCGCGGGCGGCGACCTCACGATCGTGCAGCAGTGGATGACGCCCGAGATGCGCAGCCGCCTCACCGCCGAGGGGCTCGACGCGGCGTCGTCGTACCTGCGGCGCGAGTTCGGTCCGGTGCAGGGCCTGCTCGAGGAGCGCACGCATCACGAGGGTTCGCTGCTGTGGTACTCGGGCATCTGGATTCACCGTCGCGAGCACAAGCAAGGTGGCGCGGTCGTGACCCCGGTGCTGTACCAGTTCGCGCTCGACGACAAGCGCCAGCTCGCGCGGCTGCTGGTGCGCGAGCACTGGTTCCTCGAGTCGATCCAGGGCACCGCCGACGCCTACGTACCGATCACGCGGCTGCGCTTCCCCGGCATCGGTGAGTGGACCATCAGCCACGGCGGACGCAGCAAGGCCATCAACCACCACTTCGGCAACTCGGCGCAGCGCTTCGCCTACGACATCGTGGTCAAGCGCAACGGTCGACGCACCCGGCCCGGCAGCGACAGCCACGACAACGGCGCGTACTACTGCTACGGCGCGCAGATCCGGGCGCCTGCGGCCGGCCGCGTGATCGTGGTGGTCGACGACGTGCGCGAGAACGTCATCGGCGGGCCCTCGGGCGAAAAGGGTGGCAACGGCGTCGTCATCGACCACGGCTTCGGCGAGTACTCGTCGCTGTGGCACGGCATCCCCGGCTCGGTGCGCGTCGCGGTCGGCGACGAGGTCGAGGCCGGCCAGCTGCTGTTCCTCGCCGGAAACAGCGGCCACTCGAGCGGGCCGCACCTGCACTACCACCTGTCGAGCCGTGGGCGTCGCGGTGGTGACCTGGGCCTGCCGGCGCCGTTCGTCGACGTGTGGATCGACGGCCAGTGGCACGAGAGCTTCGAGCCCGTGCGCGGCGACGCGGTGCGCGGGGATCCGCCGCCGGGCGTGCAGCGCCGCGATCAGGCCCGCGGGCCGCGGGTCCTGGTCGATCTCTGAGCGAGCACGGGACTCGTGCGCGCCCGCGGGTGCGCGCGCTCGTAGGCCTCGAGCATCGCGCCGAAGCCCAGGTGGGTGTAGCGCTGCGTGGTCGAGAGGCTGGCGTGGCCCAGCAGCGACTGGATCGTCCGCAGGTCGCAGCCGCTGTCGAGCAGGTGGGTCGCGAACGAGTGGCGCAGGCCGTGCGGCGCGATGCTGGCGCGCGCGCCGGTGGCCTCGCAGCGGCGGTGGACCATCGCACGGACCGAGCGCACGCCGAGGCGACCGCCGCGATCGGCGATCCACAGCGCGCGCGCGGGTGAGCGCGGCGTGAGCAGCAACGGCCGCGCCTGCAGCCACGCCGCGATGGCCTGCTGCGCGCGCGCCCCCAGTGGCACGATGCGATCCTTGCCGCCTTTGCCCGCGACCACGCGCACGCGCACGCGGCCGCGATCGTGCTCGAGGTGGTCGAGGTCGAGCGCGCACAGCTCGCTGACGCGCAGGCCGGCACCGTAGAGCACCTCGAGCACCGCGCGATCCCGCAGCCCCCGCGGGCCCTCGCGTTGGGGGCCGTCGATGATCGCGGCGACGTCTTCGACCGGCAGCGCGACCGGCAGCTTGCCGCCGCGCTTGGGGCTCGACAGCAGCGCGAGGTCGTTGTCCGCGCGCTGGCCGGTGCGGCGCAGGAACTCGCCGAAGCTGCGCAGCACCGACAGCCGCCGCGCGACCGTGGCGCTGGCGCTGTTGCGGTGCACGCTCGCCAGCCACGCCCGCGCGGTCCGCAGGTCGAGGTCGTCGTCGACCGCCGCGCGCCCGCGCAGCGCGGTCACGAACGCCGCGAACGCGCGCAGGTCGCCCTCGTAGGCCCGCACGGTGTGGCGCGAGGCCCGGCGATGGTCCTGCAGGTGGCGCACGAAGGCTGCGATGCTCGCGTCCACGGCGGTCGAACGATCCTAGCGCCGCGCCGGCACCGACGCCAAATCCCGGCGCAGCGCGGGCGTCACGGGCACGCGACGTCGTGGACGACCTCGGCCTTGCGCGCCTCGATCGCCGCGATGTCGCCGCAGTCGTCGGGGCCCAGGCCGCTCGCGCGCGCGTCGACCTTGTCGGCGCTGCGGAAGGCGTCGTTGGCCACCAGCGGCGCCAGGTCCGTCACGGCCGTGCGCTGCACGTCGAGGCTGTCGAGGAACTCCGCGGTCTCGAGCCCGACCAGGCTCTGCAGCGGGTTGCCGGCCAGGCGCGCCTCGACCAGCGAGGGCCAGTTCGCGGCCACGCCGATGTCGGTGACGGCGCAGTCCTCGGCGTGCAGCCGTTCGAGCAGCGCCAAGGTCGACAGCGCCGACAGGTCCGCGGCGCCGCTGCGGTCGAGGAAGACCGACTGCAGCGTCGGTGCAGCCGCGATGTCGTCGACCGCGGCCGCCGTCAGTGCCGTGTCCTCGAGCTCGACGCTCTCGAGCGAGGGCAGGCTCGCGAGCACCTCGAGCCGATCGGCGCGGCCGTTTTGGTACACCAGGCGCCGGAACACCGGCCGGCCCGCCAACGGCGAGAGATCGAGCGCCACACCGCCGTCGCCGACCATCAGCGTGCCGAACAACGGCAGGCTCGCGACCGCGGAGACGTCGGTCACGGGGTTGCGGCGCACGTCGATCTCGCGCAGCTCCGGCAGGCCCTCGACCTCGGCGATGGAGGTCAACGCGTTGTCGAGCATCGACAGCCGGCGCAGGTTCACCAGCGTGCCGACCCCGGCCAGCGACACGACGTCGTTGCTGCCCAGATCGATGATCGTCAGCCGCTGCAGCCCGCTGACCGGCGCGGTCGTGGTGACGGCGTTCTCTTGCGCGATGATGCGGTCGAGCAGCGCCATGCCCTCGATGCCATCGAGCGACTCGAGCATGTTGCGCGAGGCCTCGATCGAGATCATGCCGACCGCGCTGGCCAGCGGCGCCAGGCTGCGCACGCGGTTGCCCTCGACGTCGACGAACTGCAACGCCGCGTGATCGCGCAGCGGCGCGAGGTCGGCGACCTGGTTGTCGGAGATGTCGACCGAGAACAGCGACGTCATGCTCGCCAGCGGCGCGATGCTGCCGATGTGGTTCTTCTCCAGCTCGATGCCGATGAGGTGGACCAGCGACGACAGCGGCGCGATGTCGCCGATGTCGTTGCGCGCGAGGTTGAGGTACGTCAGGCCCGTCAGCGACGACAGCGGCGAGACATCCGTGACGCCGTTGCCGTCGAGCACGAGGATCTGCAGCCCCTCCATCTGTCCGATCACGGAGAGGTCGGCCACCTTGTTGTCGCTGAGCTGCAGCTCGGTCAGAAGCGGCAGATCCAGCAGCGGCGTGACGTCGGTGACGGCGTTGCCCGACAGGCCCGCGGTGCGGAGGTTCTGGGCGCACTCGAGCCCGCGCAGATCCGCGATGCCCAACCCCGGCGCGCGCAGGCCGGTGAGCTCGCGCAGCTTCTCCGCCAGCACCACCGTGGGCGGCTCCTCGCCCTCGGCGAGGCAGTCGGCGCAGCCATGGGCCTCGACCGCGTCGACGCAGGCCTGCGACCAGCTGCCGTCGCAGCAGCTGGGCTCGGCATCGCAGACGCACGCCGCGACCTCGTCGTTGCTGCACGCGGCGTCGTCGTGGACCTCGCAGCAATCGCCCGGCCCCGGCGGCTGCGGCAGGATCTTGCCCAGCAGCTCGCGCAGCGCGGGGTCGGGCACCTCGACCTCGCCGACGCACAGCTCGATGTCGCCGGGCTCGCCGATGCCGCCGGGCCCGTAGTCGGGCGCGCATGCGGTCGCGAGCACGCAGGCCAGAAGCGTCGCGGTCGGGCGCAGAGGCGACACCGACCGCGACGCTAGCACGAGTGCGGGCTCACGGCGTCGGCGGCGTGCCGCCGTCACCCTTGGGCGCATCGGGCTTCGCACCGCCGGGCTTCGCACCGCCGGGCTTGGCGCCTTCGGGCTTGCCACCGTCGGGCTTCGCACCGTCGGGCTTGGCCGCGCCGTCGGGCTTGGCCGCGCCGTCGGGCTTGGCCGCGCCGTCGGGCTTGGCCGCGCCGTCGGGCTTGGGCGCCGGCGCATTCTTGAACATGTCGCCGCGATCCTTGTGGACCTGCTTGTAGCTCATGTCCGGGATCACGTAGAACCACTCGCCGAAGCGCGCCTGCAGCTGCTTGGCGCGCGCGTCGCCCTTGAGCTTGTTCTTCTTGTCCTTGTCCTTGTCGTCGCCTTCGTCGGCGGGCATCTCGGGCTCGCCGGCGGTCTTGTCCAGCGACGGGTCATAGGCGATGTCGACGAACATGTAGCGGTTGGCCGCCTTCTTCTCGTCGCCCTCGGCGCCCTCCTCCATCACCGGCTTGTCCTCGCCCTCCTCCTCGGCGCCGGCGGTGAGCGCCAGGCCCGACTCGTAGGTGACCTCGCCGAAGTAGAGGCTGTAGACGATGCCGTCCTTGGTGATGATGCGGGCCTCGCCCTCGTTGCCGTACAGCCGCGCGCCGGCCTGGGTCGGCGCGAGGAAGAAGCCCTTGGACTGCAGCACCTGCTGCATCTGCGGCGTCAGCTGCATGCGACCGGGCCGCAGCTGCTCGGGCCGCGGGCGCACGCCCACGATCTTGATGTTGGCGATGGCGGTGACGACCTGCCGCACCTTGGCCGGGTCGAGCACCTTGCCCTCGGGCGTCTCGACGCCGGGCGCCGCGGCCCAGTCGTCCTTGCCGTCGACCGGCTGCAGCTGGGCCTGGATCGGACTCGAGCCCACGACCTTGCCGGCCTGTTCGTCGACGACGTAGGGGTCGTACAGCAGCGTGACGATCTCGTCGCGCTCGACGTGCAGCAGGTCCTTTTCGATCCAGTCGGTGAAGTTGGTCGAGATGTCGAGCTCGAGCCGCGCGCCGTAGACCCGCTTCTCCTCGGGCCCACGCACGTAGTGGTAGCCCTGCTTGTCCGGGATCTCCTTGCCGACCACGATGTCGACCAGGATCGCGCCCGAGGCATCCTTGATGGTGATGCGCTTGCCCTTCTCGTCGCCCTTGCCGTCGGCGCCGCTGGGATCGAGCAGACCGTACTTGGCGTGCTCGGTGGCGTTGTCGCCGTAGTAGATGTCCTTCTTCACGTCGATGAAGGACGCGGCGGCCTTGCCCATGCGCTCGGTCGCGTCGGCGGGGTAGTCGTTGTGGCTGGGGATGACCCAGCGGCCCTGCTTCTGCTCGACCGCGAAGCGCACGACCTTGGCGGCCTTGTCGTCCCAGGTCACGACCTCGAGTGCGGTCGCGAGCGTGGGGTCCGTGAAGCCGGGGAACAGCGGCGTGTCGGTGTCCTCGAACGGCGTGCGCTCGACCTGATGCGGCCGAGAGCTCCACGCCAGGCCCAGCGTGCCCAACGCGAGCGCGACCATGATGAGGGTTCCGCGGTTCATGTGACCTCCTTGCCGCCCTTGGTCGCGGCGCTGGTGCGGCGATCCTGCGGGATGGCGTCGTGCTCGCGCCGACGCTTGCGCACGTAGATGAACGCGCCCAGCAGCAGCGCCGGGATCGGCGGCAGCAGCACCGACGCGATGCGGATGCGGTCCTCGATCTCCCGCGACTGCCGCTGGTAGCGGGTCTCGACCTTGCCGATGGCCTTGGCCTTGTCGCGCTCGATCGACTCCGTGCGCGCCTGCAGCCGCCGGTTCTCGGCCTGCTCGGCGCTCTTGAGCATGATCTGCTTGGTGGTCTCGTCGAGGTCGGTGCGCTGCTCGATCGCGTCGACCGCGGCCTCGAGCGACTTCTTGGCCTCCTCGAGCTCGGCCTCGGCCGACTTGTTCGCGGCCTCGGTCTGCTCCTCGCGCGCGGTCCGTTCCTCCTTCTTGAGGTCGTCGACCGTGGTCAGGCGGCGATAGCTGGCCTTGCGCTTGCGCAGCTCGATGAAGCGATCGTCGCCGACCAGGCTGTCGACCGCGTTGAGCAGGAACGTGACGTTGTCGAAGCGGACGTCGTCGAGGCCGTCGGCGTCGACGTCACCGCCGCGCTCGTGCATGGCGTAGAAGTTGTTGCCGAACAGATCGAGGTCGGCGATGACGATGAGGTTCTTGTCCTTCTTCTCGCCGTCGCCGCCGCCCTTGATGCGCGCGGCCATGACCTTGGGCTTGCCGTCGGGCGGCGCCATCGCCAGGCGGCCGTCCTCGAGCTTGCCCGGCCGCGGCGGGATCGGACCCTGGATGCCGAACAGCGGGTGCCGCTGGACCATGGCCTCGAACAGCGCCCAGCCCGAGGTCGGACCGGCCTCGAGCAGCGGCGTGAACTTGTCCTGCCAGCCGGCCGCGGGTCGCAGCTCGCCGCCGAACATCATCACGATCTCGGTGAGCCCGTCGACCGTGACGTCGCGCCCGGTCAGGCTGTTGCTGCCGTCTTGGCGCGGGCCCACGAACACGATCTGCTTGGGCACCTGATCGAGCGACGGGTGCGGGTTGTAGCTGTCCGACAGCACCTTCTCGTCGTCCCACTCGACGCCGACGTCGCGCAGGAAGCCGAGGTAGTCGCCCTTGGGCTCCGCCGGCGGACCGCCGCCGCCGCCGAACATGCCGCCGCCCTGCCCCGGCGGCGGCAGCTTGTCCTCCTTGGGCGAGGTGCGGATGTCGAACAGCGGGAACGGATCGACGGTGATGAGCGCGGGCCGACCGGCGTCGACGTAGGCGCGGACGTTGTCGAGCTCGTCCTGCGCGCAGCTGGACAGCTGCGGCACCAGCAGCAGGTCGATGTCCTCCTGCACCGGCTGCTTGGGGTTGATCGAGCGGATCTCGTACTGCTTCTTGAGCTCGTCGACGATGCGCCACGCCGGCTGCTGCGAGCGCGCCTGCAGGTCGAAGTTGCCCATGATGGTCGCGTCGGTGCGCAGGATGCCGACGACCTTCTTCTTCTCCTGCGTGACCACCCGCAGCGCGCGGGCGATCTCGTACTCGACCGAGAGACCGCGATCGAGAAACGGCACCACCTCTTCGCGGGGACCCGACACGAACGCCAGCCCCATGAAGGTCTCCATCTCTTCGATGCGACCGCCCTCGCGGTCCACCAGCGGCCGCGGCAAGATGTTCCACTTCTCCATGGCCTCTTCGGCCTCGGGCGAGAACAGCTCGGGCTCGACGATGCGCACGGTCAGGCCCTCGCCGCCGCGCGCCTCCATCTCGCGCAGCAGGTTCATCAGGCGCAGCCGCACCTCGACGTACTCGCGCGGGACCTCGCGGCTGACGAACGCGTGCACGACCACCGGGCGGTCGGCCGCGATCGAGGCGATGAGCTGCTCGGTCGCGGGCGTCAGCTTCGAGAGCTGCTCCGAGGTGACGTCGGCGCGGCTGCGCGCGCGCGTGGCCCAGTAGCCCAGCGAGGCCACGGTCATCGCGAGCGCACCGAAGCGGATCAGACGGTGATGACGGGGAAGCAATGCCATGACTACCAGTGCCTCCGGCCCAGCAGGAACGCGCACAGATACAGCAGCACCGCGGCGCCGCCGACGAAGTAGACCAGATCGGACAGTCGCACGATGCCCTCGCCGAAGCTGGCGAAGTGGTCACCGACCGCGAGCGACTCGAACGCCTCGATGAAGCGGTTGTCGCCCTCCTCGTCGTGCAGCCACGGCATCAGCGAGGGCAACCAGAACGCCAGCCCGACCACGCCGCCCAGGCCGCCCGCGAACGCGGCGCCTGCGACGTCGCCCGAGCGCACCACGTACCAGCCCAGCGCGAACAGCAGGCCCAGCGTGGCGGTGCCGAGCATGCCCGCGGCCCACGGCTCGCTGCCGGCGAACACCAGCCCGGCGCAGCCCAGCGCGCCGAGGATGAACGCCACCGTCGCGTTGGTGGTGAACATCGACGCCAGCAGACCGACCGCGCAGAACAGCGCGCCCATGAGCCAGTAGCCCAGGTAGGTCGAGACCATCAGGCCCGGATCCGGATCGCCCAGGTACGCGAGCACGGCCACGTGCGCGACCGAGAAGCCCAGCGAGACCGTGAACATGCCGAGCACACCGAGGTACTTGCCCAGCACGACCTCGGCGTCGCGCACCGGCGCGGTCAGCAGGATCTCGTCGGTGCCGCCGCGACGCTCGTCGGCCCACGCGCCCATCGTCACCGCGGGCACGAAGAACATCAGGATCGCGGGCATGAGCTTGTTGAGCTCGGCCAGATCCGCGAGGTTGCGGGCGAAGAAGCCCTCCTGCATGAACGCCGCCGCGGCCGTGGTCGCGATGAAGAGCGTCAGGAAGACGTAGCCGGTGGGATTGGCCAGGTACTGGCGCAGGTCCTTGCGGACGATCGCCATCACGCTGGAGCGGTCGATGCCGAACATCAGGCCACCTCCTTCGCGGTCTTGCCGCGGGTGAGCTCGTAGAAGCGGGCCTCGACCCCGCGGCCGCCCTCGGACAGCTGCGCGGTGGTGCCGGTGAACACGATGCGACCGTCGTGGATCATCACGACCTCGTCGGCGACCGCGTCGACCTCCTGCAGGATGTGGGTCGACAGCAAGATGGTCTTGTCCTTGCCGAGCTCGCGGATCAGCGCCCGCACGTCGCGGATCTGCAGCGGGTCGAGACCGCTGGTGGGCTCGTCGAGGATCAGCACCTCGGGGTCGTGCAGCAGCGCCTGGGCCATGCCCACGCG
This sequence comes from Nannocystaceae bacterium, assembly GCA_019694555.1. GTDB lineage: Bacteria > Myxococcota_A > Polyangia > Nannocystales > Nannocystaceae > Xiheibacterium. Next base: position 811 of record JAIBBS010000184.1, on the reverse strand, counting down.
CTGGCGGTAGCCCTTGGAGAGCTTGTGGATGGGCTTGTGCAGCACCGAGCCGATGGCACAGCGCTCGACCACGCGATCGATCGCCTTGGCGCCGCCGTCGAGCTTGCGCAGCTCGACGAAGAACTGCAGGGACTCCGCCGGCGTCATGTCGCGGTACAGCGGGCCGCTCTCGGGCAGGTAGCCCAGCTTGCGCGCCAGCTCGATCCGCTGCACGTGATCGGTCGGATCGAAGCCCAGCACCGAAGCCCGCCCTCCACTGGGCGAGAGGTACCCGGTCAGGATGCGCATCGTCGTCGACTTGCCCGCGCCGTTGACCCCGAGGAACGCCGCGACCGTGCCCTTGCGGACCTGGAACGAGACCTCGGAGAGGGCTGCAAAGTCACCGTAGGATTTGGAGATCGTCTCGGTCCGGATCGTCACCGGCCGCGCGCTGTCCGATTCGCTCATCGCCGCTCCTTCGGAGGGGTACCCCGCAGCGAGCTCGCGGACGGCCCGCGTCCTGACACGCGTGCGCGTGCGGCGCAAACTGCTGGGCCGCCGTAGTGTGTGGTGGCATGTGCCGGAGTGCAAGCCCCCTTGCGCAGGGCCGGTGCAGCCATCGGGTCGGCGCGCGTCACGGTCCGCGTCCGCGCATTGCTGGGTCGTCGCGCGGGTTTTTGGCATAACCGCGGTCTCGCCATGGCCCGCGCACGCCGCCTTCGTCCCGCGATCTTCTGTCTCTCGCTCGCGTGGCTCGCGGCCTGCCGCGACCCGGCCGCGGCCGATCCCAGCGTGGCGCCGCCGGCCGCGGGCGCTGCGGCGAGCCCGACCG
>JAIBBS010000183.1 GCA_019694555.1 Nannocystaceae bacterium | reverse complement strand
TCGGCACCAGCTGGCCCGGCGGCGGCACGTACAGCACGTCGAGCTCGGCCGGCAGGTCCTGCTGCTGTGCCAGCACGCGGCCGTGCGCGAGGTGGGCCAGCAGGCCCAGCGTCGCAGCACCCAGCCATGTCAGCGCGCGCTTCAATGCCCCGAGCCTAGTCCCCTGGAACCCTGATTCGCGAAAAAAATGGCACCGCCCTCGTCCCGAAAACGCGAAACGGCGGCCCCGGGACACCCGGGACCGCCGCCACCGCCACCGTCATCGAACGCGCTACGTCAGTCGGCGAGGGCAGGGCCGCTCGCTTCGCGCGCAGCGCTCTCGATCACTCGACCTCTTGGTCGATGTACAGACCCGCAGCGCCGTTGACACCCTGCTGGTCGGCGGCACCGGTGCGCTCGTAGGTCGAGTACAGCGTCACGTCGCCGTCGAGGTCACCGAAGGCCTGCGCGGTGAACTGGCAGGTGCCGAAGCCGGTGTTGTCGTTCACGGCGATGAAGTTGTAGTGGAAGTAGTGCGCCTGCTCCATCTGGTAGTTCAGGCCGTTCCACACCGCGTTGTCGTTCCACAGCGCCATTTCGTAGTAGCCCGCGCCGGCACCACCGACGGAGGGCACGCAGCGGCCGCCGGGGCCGGTGTTGCAGTCCAGCGCGAGCGGCGGGGTGATGGTCGCCTCACCGCCGGTCGGGGTGTCCTGCGGGTGCGGGCAGCGGTGGGGCGCGAGGTCGGAAATGGCACCGCCGGCGCCGATGACCTGCACCGCGCCGCGCTCGACGTGCTCTTCGTTGAAGAACGCCGACGCCGCGTCGAACATCTTGGCCAGCTGCACGCGGGCCTCCGAGGTCTTGCTGCGGCGCATGTACTTGGTGAGCGCCGGAATCGCGATCGCGGCCAAGATGCCGAGGATCGCGACGACGATCATGATCTCGATGAGGGTGAAGCCCTTTTGCTTCTTGAGGCGCTGGATGTCGAGGAACATGGTGGGGATCCTTTCTTTCGGTCGTTGGGGCGGCTCGGCAAGGGCGAGACGCCGATTTCGTGGCGGTGGGGTGGGGCCGGCCTACTCGTTCTCGAGGTAGGTGCCCGACGGGTCGGAGGACAGGTTGACGTTGTTGGAGTAGTGGGTCGTGGTGAAGGCCCAGTACACGCCGTCGAAGTCGAAGTCGCACAGCGCGTAGCTGAAGAACCAGTCGCGGCCCGCGAACTGGCCCGAGGTCGAGGCCGGGAACTCGAGCGTGATGAGCGTCGAGCCCAGATCGTCGGGCACGTCTGCGTTGGCGCCGGCGGTGGAGCCCCAGCCGGAGATGGTCGCGTAGCCGCACCACGAGTCGCCGCCGTCGGGCATGAACTGCAGCGCGTCGAAGCCGTGCAGCGCTGCGCCGCCGCGGAAGAACGCACCGTCGGCGGCGCCCGAGGCCGAGTAGCCGGCGTCGGCCGGATCCCAGCGGATCGGCGCCTTCTGGATCGCGATCTGCGTGGCCGCGGGGTAGGTGCACGCGGGACCTTCACAGTCGGTCGAGCTGGCGTAGTGCCCGCTCTTGGCGAGGAAGGTCTTCTGCCGCAGGGTGAGGTTCGACAGGTCGCCGACGACCTCGGTCTTGTGCGCGTTGCGGACGTAGCGGGTGTAGGCACCCACCGCCACGACCGCGAGCACCGCGAGGATCACGACCACGGTCATCAGCTCGATGAGCGTGAAGCCGCGTTGGCTGCGCGCCCCCACCGTTGCCGTGCCGCTCACCGTCACCGGCCGCGGTCTTCAGCACGGCGCGTGCCAACGGCCGTCGCGCTCGGTTCACGAGCAACCCGGTCGCGCGCGGGACCGACCCCGCGACCGCTGGCCGCGGTTGGGTCCGTGCGCGGCGACAATTCTCGGCACCATGGCCGCAAAACGTCACCCACCGGCGCCGCGGCGCGGCCGCGACGGGGGCACGATGCCCCGCGCGATCACTCGTCGTCGCCGCGTCCGACCTCGATGCCGAGCTTCTCGAGGCGGTAGCGCAGCGAGCGAAAGCTGATCCCCAGCAGCTTCGCGGCCTCCTTGCGGACGCCGCCGGTGCGGCGCAATGCGGCCCCGATCAGGCGCCGCTCGAGATCTGCCACCGCCTGCTCGAGGTCGATCGCGCCCTCGAACTCGGGCTCTTCGGTCGCCACCTTCGCGTGCTCGCGCCGCGCCGGCAGGTGCTCGGCGGTCAGCACATCACCGGTCTCGAGCGCCACGGCGCGCTCGACCAGGTTCTCGAGCTCGCGCACGTTGCCGGGATAGTCGTGGCCGAGGAACCAGTCCATCGCCGCGGGCGAGATGCCGCGCAGCGGTCGTTCGAGCTCGCGGGTGATGCGCTCGAAGAAGCGCTCGACCAACAAGGGGATGTCTTCGGCGCGGTGACGCAGCGGCGGCAACACGACCTGGACGACGTCGAGACGGAAGTAGAGATCGCTGCGGAACTCGCCCGCGGCGATCGCGGCCTCGAGGTCGCGGTTGGTCGCCGCGACGACCCGCGCGTCGACCTCGAGCTCGCGATCGCCACCGACGGGACGCACCTTGCGCTCCTGCAGCGCGCGCAGCAGCTTGACCTGCATCGCCAGCGACAGCTCGCCGATCTCGTCGAGGAAGAGCGTGCCGCCCTGGGCCGCGACGAACACACCCTCGCGGCCCGCGGTCGCGCCGGTGAACGAGCCCTTGACGTGTCCGAACAGCTCGGACTCCATCAGCGCCTCGGGGATCGCGCCGCAGTTGACCGCCACGAACGGTTTCGCGGCGCGATCGGACAGGTTGTGCAGCGCGCGCGCGACCAGCTCCTTGCCGGTGCCGGACTCGCCGCGGATGAGCACGTTGGTGCGCGTGGGCGCGACCTTGCGGACCAGCGCGAACACCCGCTGCATCGCCGCGCTGCGGCCGATCATGCGATCGAGCGAGCCGACGCCGCGCAGCTCCTCGCGTAGGCGACGGTTGTCGGCGGCCAGCCGCGCGCGCTCGAGCGCGCGTGCGACCACGACCTGGATCTCGTCGACCTTGAAGGGCTTGTTGAGGTAGTCGTAGGCGCCGAGCTTGAGCGCCTCGATCGCGGTCTCGGCGGTCGCGAACGCGGTGATCATGATGACCGGCGGCGGCTGCTCGCCGCGCTGCGCGTGACGCAGCACCTCCATGCCGCCGACCCCGGGCATGGTCAGGTCGGTGATGACGAGATCGATGCCGCCCGCGTCGAGCAGCGGCAGCGCCTCGCCGCCGCCGGCGACCGCGACGACGTCGTGGCCGGCGCGGCCGAGGCAGATGCCCAGGAACTCGCGCATGCTGCGTTCGTCGTCGACGACGAGGATGCGTGCGCGGCTGCCGGGCGGGTCCACGGCGGCAGTGTGACCCACAGCCGCCGCGGCGCGCAAACCCGCGGGCGGCTCACACGGCCTTGCGCAGCACCAGCAGCAGGTGCGCGCCGAAGCCCGACAGCGGCGCGCGGTCGCGCGCGAACCACTCGAGCTTGGTCACCAGCCAGCCCACCACCGGCATCGCGAGCACCGTCGGCGCGGCCGCGAACACGCGCAGCCCGTGCACGCCGTCGAGCACCAGCGGCGGGGGCAACAGCGCCAGCAGCCGCGGCACGGTGTCGAAGCGCGTCACGCCGCGCTCCGACTCGACCACCAGCGGGCCGCGTTCGATGACGTTCGCGGGGTGGCGGATGCCGTGGTAGACGCCCCACAGGCTGCGCGGGTTGTCGATCTGGCACAGCGCGATTCCACCGGGGCACAGCACCCGCGCGACCTCGGCGAGCATGGCTCGCAGCGCCGCGTCGGAGCTGGCCTCGTCGTGGCCGAGGTGGGGCAGCGTCCGCAGCGAGTAGACCAGCTCGAAGGCACCGTCGCGCAGGCTCAGCTTGGGGTTGGGTCCGCGGCCGAGGTCGATCGCGTCGACCACGGTGAGGCTGGCGGCGCGGGGGCGGACCCACGCGGTGACCTCGGGCGCGCCGTGCCCGAGGTCGAGCACCTGCCGCCCGAGGGCGTGGCGGAGCACGATCTCGCCGGCCAGACGGTCACACAGCTCGAACAGCTTGGTCGCGCCCAGGCTGCCGTGCCGCTGTGCCGGCTCGGCGATGCGGACCGGCGGTGTGCCCACCAGCGCGCCGCGCTCGTCGTGTCCCGCGGCGGGCCCCGACGACGCGCCGATGTCGTCGCCCGGCTTCGTTGACCCGCTCACACGCCCCATGGTACGCCTTTGACCTGTTCGGGGAGCCCGCGATGCCGACCAAGATCCTCGCGATCGACGATAGCAAGACCATGCGGCTGGCCATCAAGATCACCTTCGCCGCCGAGGACGCGGAGGTGACCGCGGTCAGCAAGGGGTCGGAGGCCATCGCGCGCGCCAAGCAGCTGGGCGCCGATGTCGTGCTCGTCGACGCGACGCTCGCCGCCGGCGAGCCCAGCGGCTACGACGTGTGTCAGCAGCTCAAGGCCGACGGCGAGACCGCGAAGATCCCGGTGCTGCTGCTGGTGTCGAACCAAGGCGGCGTCGATGCGGCGCGGCTCAAGAGCTGCGGTGCGGACGGCTTCCTCGCCAAGCCCTTCGAGACCCAAGAGCTCATCGACAAGGTCGCCGAGGTGGTGGGCAAGGCCGCCAAGCCGCAGGCCGCCGCCGCAGCCGTCGCTGCGCCGCCGCCGGCTGCAGCGCCCGTGGCCGCGCCGCCGGTCGCCGCTGCCGCGCCGCCGCCGGTCGCCGCCGCAGCAGCCCCCGTCGCCGCCCCGCGCCCGCCGGTCACGCCGCCGCCGGCCGCCGCCGCGCCGGCTCCTGCTGCGCCCGCACCCGCCGGTCGCACCGTGCCGATGGCTCCCGTGCCGGGTCCGGGCGCACGCCCGCCGGTCGCTGCCGCAGCGCCCCCCACCACGCCCGCGCCCGAGCCTGTGCGCAGCGCACCGACGGCGCCCGGCCCCGCGCGGCTGACCCCGGCCGCACGTCCGGCGGTCGCCGCGAAGCCCGAAGCCGCCGACACCGGCGGTCCGATTCCGATCGCGGTGCCGATCCCGTTCACCGCCGCGTCCGAGCCGACGCCGGGCATGCTCGCGCGCCTGCGGGCCGCGCAGGGCGGTGCCACCGGTGGACTCGATCCCAAGGTCGCCGAAGCCATCGTCGCGCTGTCGCGCGAGGTGCTCGAGGCGGTCGCGTGGGAGGTCGTGCCCGAGCTCGCGGAACAGATCGTGCGCGCCAAGGCCCAGTCGGCCTGACGCGCGCGCGCAGTCGAAAGGACAAGCAGCGTGGAACCGTCGTCGTCGGCCTACGACCCCAGCGCGGTCGAGGCGAGCACCTACGCGCGGTGGCGCGAGCGCGGCTACTTCCGCCCGCACGCCGATCCGCAGGCCCCCACGTTCACGGTCGTGCTGCCGCCGCCCAACGTCACCGGGCGGCTGCACATGGGCCACGCCCTGACCGCGACCATCGAGGACTGCCTGGTCCGTTGGCACCGCATGCGCGGCGCCGCGGCGCTGTGGCTGCCCGGCACCGATCACGCGGGCATCGCGACGCAGGTCATGGTCGAGCGCCAGCTCGCGGGCGAGGGCACCTCGCGCGAGGCCGTCGGTCGCGACGAGTTCCTGCGCCGCGTGTGGCAGTGGAAGGACGAGCACGGCGGCATCATCGATCGCCAGCACGAGGCGCTGGGCGCCTCGCTCGACTGGGATCGCTACCGCTTCACGATGGACGAGGTCTCGAGCAAGGCCGTGCGCGAGGCGTTCTGTCGCCTGCACGAGCAGGGCAAGATCTACCGCGCCTATCGCCTCATCAACTGGGACTGGGCCAGCCAGACCGCGCTGTCGGACCTCGAGGTCGAGCACCGCGAGACCGACGGCAAGCTGTGGCACATCGCGTACCCCATCGAGGGCAGCGACGAGCGCCTGGTGGTCGCGACCACCAGGCCCGAGACGATGCTGGGCGACACCGCGGTCGCAGTGCACCCCGACGATCCGCGCCACCGCCACCTCATCGGCAAGCGCGCGATGCTGCCGCTTTGCGATCGCAGCATCCCCATCGTCGGCGACGCGATCCTGGTCGACATGGAGTTCGGCACCGGCGCGGTCAAGGTCACGCCGGGCCACGACTTCAACGACTTCGAGACCGGCAAGCGCCACGGCTTGCCGGTGCTGTGCGTGATCGATCTGCACGGCCGCATGTGCGAGCCGTCGCCGGCGCGCTTCGTGGGGCTGTCGGTCGCCGACGCTCGCACCGCGGTGTTGGCCGCGTTGCGCGAGGCCGGGCTGCTGCTCGAGGAGCGGCCGCACAAGCTCTCGATCGGACACTCGCAGCGCACCGGCGTGGTGGTCGAGCCGATCCCGTCGACGCAGTGGTTCGTCGACGTCGGCACCATGGCCACCGCCGCGATCGAGGCCGTGCGCGCGGGCCGGACCACGTTCGTGCCGGCCCACCGCACCAACGACTTCTACCGCTGGATGGAGAACATCCACGACTGGTGCATCTCGCGGCAGCTGTGGTGGGGCCATCGCATCCCCGCGTGGTACTGCGATGCGTGCGAGCACGTGACGGTCGCGCGCGTCGATCCCAGCGCGTGCGCGCGCTGTGGTGCGACCGCGCTGCGGCAGGACGAGGACGTGCTCGACACGTGGTTCAGCTCGGGGCTGTGGCCGCTGACCACGCTGGGCTGGCCCGATCGCCAGGACGACCTCGCGCGCTTCTATCCCACGTCGCTGATGGAGACCGGCTGGGACATCCTGTTCTTCTGGGTCGCGCGCATGATGATGTTCGGCCTGCACTTCACCGGTGAGGTGCCGTTCCGCACGGTCTTCTTGCACAGCATGGTGCTGGGCGAAGACGGCCAGAAGATGTCCAAGACCAAGGGCAACGTCGTCGACCCGATCGAGCTCATCGATCGCTACGGCGCCGACGCGCTGCGCTTCTACCTGTGCACGATGGCGGGCCAGGAGCTGGGCATCGTGTTCTCGCGCTCGCGCGTCGAGGGCTACCGCCACTTCTGCAACAAGCTGTGGAACGCGGCGCGCTTCGTCGAGATGAACACCGCCGGCTTCGATCCCGCCGCGTGGTCCGAGCGCGTGCTCGTGCGCGGCGACACCAGCGGGTTGTCGCTGGCCGATCGCTGGATCCTGCGCCGCACGCTCGAGACCGCCGGGGAGGTCGACGCGCAGCTGGGCGCGTTCCGCCTCGACCTCGCCGCGCATGCGGCCTACCAGTTCGTGTGGTACGAGCTGTGCGACTGGTACCTCGAGCTGTGCAAGCCCGCGCTGCGCAGCGACGACGCCGCGGTCGCCGACGCGGCGCGCGGGACCCTGGTCGCGGTGTTCGACGTGATGCTGCGGGTGATGCACCCGATGATCCCGTTCGTGACCGAGGCGCTGTGGACCCGACTGCCCAAGCCCAGCAGCGGCAACGCGGCGCAGAGCCTGATGATCGCCGCGTACCCGAGGCGCGACGATCCGCGCTCGCCGGTGCCGGCTGCGGCCGCGCTGCTGCAGGACCCGGCGTGCCGCGAGGCCGCCGAGGACGTCGCGCGCATCGTCGACGTGGTCACGACCGTGCGCGCGATGAAGGCCGCGTTCAAGCTGCCGCCGGCGAAGGCGGTGCCCATCGCGCTGCGGGCCGAGGGCATCGGCGGCGACGCGCTGCTCGATCGCATCGCCGGCGCGGTGCGGCACCTGGGCCGCGTCGAGCGCCTCGATCGGGTCGCGGCCGGCGCGGCGGCGCCCGCGGGCGCTGCGACCGAGGTCGTGCGCGGGCTCGAGGTGTTCCTGCCGCTGGCCGGCCTGGTCGACATCGCGGCGGAGCGCACGCGCATGCGCAAGGCGGCCGAGCAGGCCCAGCGCGACATCGCGGCGCTCGAGGGCAAGCTCGGCAACGCGGGCTTCGTGGCCAAGGCGCCGGCCGAGGTCGTCGCCGGCGAGCGCGCGCGGCTGACCGAGCTGCGCGCGACCGCCGAGAAGCTCGCGCGCACGCTGGCGCAGCTCGAGTCGGCGTGAGCCAGCTGCGGCGGTGAAACTCGCCGCGGCCGCGGCGGGTCGCTGACGCACCGTGACGTCGCGCTTCGCTCCAGCCGTGCGTGTGCTCATCCCTTCTCGCCCCGGGCGCCTCGCGCGGCTGTGGCAGCCTCGGCGGCCGATGTCCCCGTCGCGCCGCGTCCCGTCGCTCGTCGTGTTGGCCCTGCTGTGCGCGTGCAAGCGCAACGACCCGCCCACGCCGCCGGTGACCGCGGTGCCCGACGAGGCCAAGGCCGAGGTGCTGGCCAACCTCGATCGCTCGACCAGCCCCTGCGACGACTTCTATCGCTTCGCCTGCGGCGGCTGGATCGAGGCCACGCCGCTGCCCGCCGACCAGCCGCGCTACGGTCGCTTCCACGTGCTGCGCGACCGCAACGCCGAGGCGCTGCGCGGCATCCTCGAGCGCGCGGCGGCCAAGCCCGAGCCGGGGCAGCTGGGCGACTTCTGGAACGCGTGCATGGACGAGTCCGCGATCGAGCACGACGGCCTCGCGGCGCTGACCGAGACGATGGCGCAGATCGATCGCGTCGACGGGCTGCCGGCGTTCATGGCCACCGTCGGTGCGCTGCAGCGCACCGGCGTGCGCGCGCTGTACGACGTCGGCGTGGACGGCGACTACAAGGCGCCCGACACCAACCTCGCGTACCTCGGCCAGGGCGGCCTGGGCCTGCCCGACCGCGAGTTCTACCGCAGCACCGACGCGCGCATGGTCGCGCTGCGCGAGGGCTACCTCGCGCACGTCGAGCGCATGCTGCAGCTGTCGGGCGTGGCCCAGGCCAAGCCGCTCGCCGCCGACGTGGTCGCGTTCGAGACGGCGTTGGCCGAGATCGCGGTGCCTCGCGAGGCGCTGCGCGAGCCCGAGTCGCGCTACTTCAAGCTCGACCGCGCCGGGCTCGACGCCCACGCGGCGGTGCCGTGGCAGCCGGCCTTCGACGCCATGGGCCGCGGCGATCTCACGCACGTGAGCCTGGCGCCGGCGAGCTACTTCGCGGCCCTGCCGGCGCTGCTGCAGCGGACCCCGCCCGCGACGCTGCGCGCGTACCTGCGTTGGCAGCTGCTGCACGCGCTGGCGGAGCAGCTGCCGAGCGCCTTCGTCGAGGCCGACTTCGCGTTCTTCGGCAAGGCGCTGCGCGGACAGCAGGAGCTCGAGCCGCGGTGGAAGCGTTGCGTCGAGGTCGCCGACCGCTCGCTGGGTGAGCTGCTGGGCCGCGACTTCGTCGACGAGCGCTTCTCGCCGCGCAGCCGCGAGGTCGCGACCACGATGATCCAGGAGATCGAGTCGGCCTTCGCCGCCGGGCTGCCGCGGTTGTCGTGGATGGACGCGTCGACGCAGCAGGCCGCGCTGGGCAAGATGCACGCGATCGTGAACAAGATCGGCTACCCGGTGCGCTGGCGCAGCTACGACGCGCTCGGCGTGGGCAAGAGCCACCTGGGCAACGTCGTGGCCGCGAGCCGCTTCGAGTTCGATCGCGAGGCCTCGGAGATGGGTCGCCCGGTCGATCGCGAGCAGTGGGAGATGACGCCGGCGACGGTGAACGCCTACTACAACGCCACCGGCAACGAGATGGTGTTCCCCGCCGGCATCCTGCAGCCGCCGTTTTTCCACCACGAGTGGCCGATGGCGATGAACTTCGGCGGCATCGGCATGGTCATGGGCCACGAGCTGACCCACGGCTTCGACGATCAGGGCCGCAAGTTCGACGGCGAGGGCACGCTGCGGCAGTGGTGGGCGCCCGAGGCCGGCGAGCGCTTCGAGCAGCGCGCCGCCTGCGTCGAGGCGCTGTACTCGGGCTACGAGGTGCAGCCGGGCGTGCACCTGTCGGGCAAGCTGACCCTGGGCGAGAACATCGCGGACTTCGGCGGCATCAAGGAATCGCACCGCGCGTTCCTCGAGTGGGCGCGCGAGCGCGGCGTCGATCCCCGCACCGAGGCCATCGATGGGCTGACCCACGAGCAGCTGTTCTTCGTCTCGTTCGGGCAGATCTGGTGCACCAAGAGCACGCCCGAGAACGATCAGCTCATGGCGCTGACCGATCCGCACAGCCACCCGCGCTACCGCGTCAACGGTCCGCTGGCCAACCTGCCCGAGTTCGCCGCGGCGTTCTCGTGCGACCCCGGCACCGCGATGCGACCGCAGGACACCTGCGAGGTGTGGTGAGCGGCGGCGGCTCGCCCCGCCGCTGTGTCCTTGGAGCGGAAGCTCCGCTCAGTCTCTGGAGCGGAAGCTCCGCTTCCTCTCCCCGTGCCCGGCCACGCCGGTCACGGGACCCCTCTCTTTCCGGTCGCTTCGCGACGAGAGCCCGTCAGCATTCGCTGCCGGCCTCTCAGTCCTTGATCAGCAAGCGGAACTCCTGCTCGTCGGCCTCGATGTCCTCGGCCCGGTACAGGATCGGCCGCCACTGCTTCTCGGAGAAGCGCGTGGTCTGGTCGGTCCAGTGCGGTGAGGCCGGATCGCTCGACTCCGAGTAGGTCAAGAACGCGGTCGCGTCGGGGCCGTCGTCGGTGAAGCGCAGCGTCATGATGAAGCTGGTGCCGTAGTTGACGACGTAGCCCTCGGTGGTGAGGCCGGTGAGATCGTTGATGACCTCGCCGCGCGTCATCGGCTCCTCGCGCGCGGTCATGAGGATGTCGTAGTCGACCAGGTTGGTGATGCCCTCGGGTCGTCCGCCGCCGTGGATCGGGATCCGGCGATCGCCCTTCTTGGTGTACTGGCCGCGGCGCAGCGTCACGTCGGGCAGCAGGTTGGCCTTGCGCAGGCGCTTGGCGCCGCCGGCCAGGGCCTGCAGCGCGAAGTCGGTGCCGTCGGCGCCGGCGGGCGCGAGCGTGTTGGGCGTCTCGATCGGGTCGTCGGGATCGAAGCGCTCGGAGAACATCAGGCCCTGATCGAACAGCTCGACGTAGGGGTACTCGCCGATGAACTCGCGGAACGCGATCGCGCCGACGCTGTCGAGGTCCAGTCGCAGGTCCCAGCCGGCGATGGCGTCGCACATCGGGCCGATCGCGACGTGCTCGGTCACGCCGCTGGCCTCGTCGTAGTACGCGACGGTGTCGACGCCCTGGCAGCGCGCGACGACCTCGTCGCGCACGAGCTCGGCGATCATGCCGCGGTTGGACAGCGCGGTCTGCTGCAGCTCGGTGAGGTCGAACTTGCCGTCGCTGCCCGAGGCGGTGCCGTCGCCGGTCTCGGTCAGCACGCGCATGTTCATGCGCGTGCGCGGTGTCCGGGGCGTGCGCTCCTCGCCGTGCAGCGGCGAGTAGCCCACCAGCGGCGAGTAGGGGTTCGACAGCCAGTGGCTGTCGTTGGCGTTGTAGACGAAGTCGTCGCGCTCGAGCTGCGGCACGTTGGCGAACGCGATGAGGCCGGGGCTGCGCGCGTCGGGATCGTCGACCCACTCGAAGGTCGAGTCGCCGCCGTCGAGCAGCACCAGCCCGTTGTCGGCCAGGGCCTTGGTGAGGAAGTCGGTCTCGCGCAGCTCGAGCCACTTCTGCAGTGCCTCGGCCGAGAGATTGGGCGTCGGCGTGGTGTCGGCGTACCAGGCCTTGCCCTCGGCGCTGGTGGCCATGGTGTTGACCCACGGGATGCCCTGCTCGCGCGCGTGGACCTCCTGGAACTCGTCCATGCTCTTGGCGCGGTTCATGCCGTGGAACTGCGCGATGAGCTTGATGTTGTCGATGTTCGCGTCGCGGTAGGTCAGCGCGACGTCGCTGGCCCAGCCGAACGGCGGCACGTCGAGCATGGGACCGTAGTGGCTGTGCCACATCGTGCGCGACGCGGTGCCGAGCGAGCCGTCGGGCTGCAGCACGTCGATGGTGAAGGGCTTGGCCTCCATCGCGCGGTAGCTGCCGTCGTACAGGTAGCGCGTCGGATCGGCGGGATCGAGCGTGAGCTTGTAGAACGTGAAGCGCTGGCCGTCCGAGACGGTGTGGGTCCAGCCCACGGCCTCGTTGAAGCCGATGAGCACGCCGACCACGCCCAGCAGGCTCACGCCGTAGACGTCGAGCTCGCCGGGCACGCGCAGGTGGCTCTCCCACAGCTTGAGCTCGCCCTGCCACGGGAAGTGCGGGTTGGCCAGCAGCATGCCGCGGCCGGCCTCGGCCCGCTGCCCGCCGATGGCCCAGCCGTTGCTGCCGGGCTTGCTGCGCGACAGCGACGTCAGCGGCGGCGGCTCTCGACCGACCACCGCCATCGAGCCCGGCGGCTGCGCGCGCGCGATGTAGTCGGCCAGCGCGCGGCCGCTGGCGAGCGTGCCCAGCTCGATGTAGTGCGCGAACAGATCGATCTCGTCGATCGGCTGCAGCCACGGCTCGGCGCCGCAGGGCAGGGCGTCGCCGCCTTCGACCAGGAAGTCGTTGTAGCCCGCGACGTACGCGGTCACGAGGTCCTGGATCTCCTGCGGCTGTGCGGCGAAGCCATCCTTCGCGCGGTCGTACACGCCCAGGGTCAGGTGCGTGAAATCGCTGTCGAGGTTCTCGCCGTCGTCGCCGGGGCCGAAGTAGCGCGAGCGCTCGCTGCGGACCTTGACGATCTGATCGGCCAGCGTGCAGCCGGCGTCGCGCGCGAACGCGAAGCCCTGCGCGTACGCGACGCTGGGGATGTCCTTGCCCTCGATGTGCGGGATGCCGAAGGAGGTCCAGCGGATCGAGGCCTTGTACAGGTGCTCGTCCTCGGCGCAGGCCGGGATCAGCAACGAGAGCGCGAGCAGTCGGGACGTGCGCGGCGTGATCACGATGGCTGCAGGCTACCGCAGCGACGCGGCCGCGCCCATCGCCGGCGGATGCCGTCGCTCACGTGATCGATCGTGCACGACGGTGCACCGGCGGCTCAGCCCGAAAGTGCCCCATCGTCGAACGCGCCGGGCAGCAGCTCGGCGACGCTGCGCTGGGTTTGCGCACCGTCGCGGGCGACCATGACGACCATGGCGTCGCGCGCGAACTCCCAGAGGATCTGCCTGCAGGCGCCACACGGAGAGGTCGGCTGCGCCGTGTCGGTCGCCACGACCACGTGGGTGAAGCGCCCCGCGCCGTGGGTCAGCGCGTGGAAAATCGCCACACGCTCCGCGCACAGGCCCAAGGTGTAGCTGGCGTTCTCGACGTTGGCGCCGGTCCACACCCGGCCCTGTTCGTCGCGCAGCGCGGCGCCGACGGCGAACTTCGAGTAGCCGCAGCGGGCGCGCGGCAGCATGGCCCACGCCGCCGCGACCAGCGCGTCGCGCTCGCTGGGATCGAGGGGGGCGTCGTCGGTCATGGCGCGAAGGGATCCTCCAGCGGGTCGGTCTCGGGCTCGAGCTCGGGCGCGCGCGCGTGGGTCAGCTCGGCGGTGGTGGTGCGCAGGCGCTCGGCCAGCACGCGCACGAAGCTCCACAGCAGCTTGACCGCCAGTGCCGGCTCCTTGCGCAGGATCTCGTAGAAGTCGTGCCGCGCGATGCCCAGCACCTTGCTGGGCTCCGCGGCGGTCGCGGTCACGGTGTGCGGGCTCGCGTCGATCAGCGCCATCTCGCCCAGGTGCGTGCCCGCGGGCAGGCTCGCGATGCGCACGCCGCCGCGCGACAGCTCGACCTGACCGCGCAGCAGCACGTGCAGCTCGGCGCCCTCGTCACCCTCGCGGAAGATGGCCTGACCGACGTCGAGCGTGCGCGAACGTGCGACGTTCATGATCCGCACCAGCTGCTGGTAGCTGAGCTGGCGGAACAGCGGCACGCCCTTGAGGCGATCGAGCGTGAAGTTGACCTCGCTGGCGCGGTCGAGGTCGCTGGCTTCGCCCGCGACCTGCACCGCGATCGCGGTGATGTTGTCCTTGCCGCCGCGGGTGTTGGCCAGCTCGATCAGCCGCCCGGGCACCTCGCGGATCTCGGGCAGCGCGAGCGTGCGCGCGATGTCGTTGTCGTCGAGGTACTCGTACAGCCCGTCGGAGCACAGCATGAACGCGTCGCCGGGGATGATGTCGAAGTCGAGCGTGTCGACCTCGACCATGGGGTAGACCCCGACCGCGCGCGTCATCGCGTTCTTGAGCCCGGCGTAGGGGCTCTCCTCGAACTCGTCCGCACGGATCTTGCCCAGGCGGATGAGCTCGTTCTTGAGGCTGTGGTCCTCGGTCAGCTGGTACACGATGCCGCCACGCACCAGGTAGATGCGGCTGTCGCCGACGTAGGCGATGAAGCCGCGGGCGCCGATCAGCAGCAGCACCACGATGGTGGTGCCCATGCCGCGCTTCTCGGGCTCCTTCTGCGCGCGCTCGAAGATGCGTTCGCCGGCGCAGTGCACCGCGTACTCGAGCAGGGTGCAGACCTCGACGTGCGAGCGCGGATCCTCGTCGTCGTACTCGGCCAGCAGCGCGCGCTCGCGGTGGATCACGTCGCGCACGGCGTGGACCGCCAGCGCGCTCGCGATCTCGCCCGAGGCGTGGCCGCCCATGCCGTCGGCGACCACGAACAGGCGCAGATCGTGATCGACGAGGAAGTTGTCCTCGTTGGCGGCGCGCTTGCGGCCGATGTCGGTCGCCGCAAAGTAGCGGACTTCCATGCGGGCGCCGCGATGATATCAGTCGTCGCGCGGTCGCGGCATCCAGGGCGACAGCGCTCGGGTGGCGCGATCGGCCTGGCGCAGCAGGCCCGCGATGTCCTCGAGCTCGGTCGCCGACCGCGGCTGCCCGTCGAGCCACGTGCCCTCGGGCAGGCCGGCCTCGGCGGGGTCGGGCTCGTCCGCGCACGCGGTCTCGTCGACACCATCGAGCGCGCGCAGCAGCTCGACGGTCGCGACGTCGGGCTCGCGGCGCACGTCGGGGGACGCCGCGAGCACGCGGGCGTACTCGAGGTCGCGTCCGAGCCGACGCGCGGCGCACAGGCGCTGGCGCAGCTGCGTCGCCACGAACGAGCGCCCGCGCGCCAGCACGTGGATCGTCAGCGAGCGCGGCGCGCTGGCGCGGTACTGCAGCGCGCGCGGCAGCGTCAGGAAGAGGTTGGGGTCGTCCTCGCCCTGCGCCATCACTACCAGGCGATGGGGCAGACCGGGCCCGCCGAGCGAGAGCCCACCGCGGGGCGGCACGCGCAGTCGCTCCACCCGCGGCCGCGGCTCGAGCGGAGGCGGCGGCTCGACGTCGGCGCGCCAGCGCAGTGCCGCGCGCACCGGCTCGCGACCGAGCTCGGGGCGCACGCGATCGAGCTGCGGCGAGTCGTCGAACACGAAGCTGCCCAGCGCGAGCGCGGGCAGCCGCAGCATGCCCAATGTGGACGCGCGCGCCAGCTCGAGCACGCGGCCCGACGCGAGATCGAGGCGATCGCCGTCGCACGGATCCGCGAGCGCCTTCGCCAACGCGGCGGGCTCGAGCCCCAGCGCCTGCGCGAGCGCGTCGCGGCGCGGCGGATCCCCCAGCGCGACCGCGGTGGCCTCGACGCCGTGGCGTGCGACCTGGGCCAGCGCGCCGCGTGTGGCGCCCAGGCGCGTGGCCGCCAACGCGAAGCGCCGCACGCGATCGCTGCGCGGATCGAACGCCTGCAGCGGGCGCACGAACCACACCGCGACGCCGAGCTGGCCCTCGCGCTCGGCGACGATGCGCTGCAGCTCGGTCCAGCTCGTCAACGCGGTGGCGTTGGCCGGATCGAGGAACACCGACAGCTGCAGCGGCGCGGTCGCGCTGCCCAGCTGCAGCGTCGCGCGCGGCTCGTCGGGGCAACTCGCCGCGGGCGCGGGTGCGGCCGCGGCCGCAGCGGGCGCGAGCGCGCCGAGCGGCACGCCCAGGCGCAGCGCGGCGCGCAGTGCGAGGCTCGGCGAGCGGCGGCCCATCGTGACGACAGTCTACGGCACGACGGCGCCCGCGCGCGCCCGTGGTATGGTCGCGCCGACGAAGGCC